>NZ_JWHL01000006.1 GCF_018132105.1 Methanocalculus chunghsingensis
ATGTGTGGAAAAGTTTGGGTTAAATGATTCCCTCTGGGGGATCAGTATCATCGTTCTTAATGATCCATGGATGATCGATTGGATCCGGTTCTGTTCCGAATCCCGGAGAAGAAATCTAATAGAAAACTATTAGATGATTGTCCGTCAAAGTCTGAATTGAACCAATGGACAAACCTGATAAAAAGAAATTAAGTGAGAGGGATATCTGTACGAAATTCATCACTCCTGCCCTCATTCATTCGGGATGGGATATTCAGTCACAGATTCGTGAAGAGGTGAATATCACGGATGGCCGTGTCCTCGTCAGTGGCGAGACGGTGAGCCGGGCAAGACCGAAGAGGGCGGATTATATCCTCTCCTATAAACAGAATATTCCGATCGCTGTCATCGAAGCAAAGGATAATACACATATTGTCGGCTCCGGCATGCAACAGGCGCTTGTGTATGGAGAGATGATGGATATCCCGTTCGTCTTCAGCTCCAATGGGGACGGCTTTTTGTTGCATGACCGCTCCGGCACATATGAGCCTATGGAGCATGAGCTCTCACTCTCCGAATTTCCTTCTCCTTTTAATCTCTGGAGCCGGTACCGGATATGGAAAGGCCTTGATGATACGAAGGAGCGTATCATAACAGAGAGCTATTATTCCACAGACTTCAGGAAGACTCCCCGGTACTACCAGCTGAATGCGATCAACCGGACTGTTGAAGCGATTGCGAATGGGAGGGATCGGATCCTGCTCGTTATGGCGACTGGAACCGGCAAGACATATACTGCGTTTCAGATAATCTGGAGGCTCTGGAAGTCCGGGACAAAGAAACGTATTCTCTTCCTTGCGGATCGGAATATCCTTGTTGACCAGACGAAAACGAACGATTTCAAACCGTTTGGATCGGCGATGACGAAGATCACCAACCGTCAGGTGGACAAGAGTTATGAGATTTATCTCTCCCTTTATCAGGCAGTTTCCGGAAACGATGAGGAGAAGAATATCTATAAGCAGTTCTCACCCGACTTCTTTGACCTGATAGTCGTTGATGAATGCCACCGGGGGAGTGCGGCCGAGGATGCCATGTGGCGGGAAATTCTCGACTATTTTACCAATGCAACTCAGATAGGGCTGACAGCGACCCCGAAGGAGACGAAGTACGCCTCAAACATCCATTACTTCGGGGAACCGGTGTACGTCTATTCCCTGAAGCAGGGGATCGAGGATGGTTTTCTCGCACCCTATCGGGTCTATCGGATCGATCTTGATAAGGATCTCCAGGGGTGGCGGCCGAACAGGGGGCAGGTTGACAAGTATGGTACCCTCATCGAGGATAGGATCTATAACCAGAAGGACTTTGACAGGAGCCTTGTTCTGGAGAGGCGGACGGAACTGGTTGCCAGGAAGGTATCGGAGTTCCTGAAAAATACCGGCAGGTACGACAAGACGATCGTCTTCTGTGAGAATATCGATCATGCGGAACGGATGCGGCAGTATCTTGTGAATGAGAATGCGGATCTGGTGCAGGAGAACAGCAGGTATATCGTCAGGATCACCGGGGACAGCCCGGAGGGGAAGGCCGAACTCGATAACTTCATCCTCCCGGATTCACGATATCCGGTGATAGCGACCACCTCACGACTGATGGGTACCGGGGTGGATGCCCAGACCTGCAAGCTGATTGTAATCGACAAGCGGATCGAATCGATGTCCGAGTTCAAGCAGATCATCGGGCGCGGAACACGGATCAACGAGGATTATAACAAGTACTTCTTCACGATCATGGACTTCCGGAAGGTGAGCGAGCTCTTCGCTGATCCTGACTTTGATGGTGAACCGCTGGAGAACACCGAGTTTGACCCTGTTGCCTCACCGCCTTCGATAAAGCCCGTGGTCCCGGCCTCCTCAGGAGGGAATCGGTATGTGGTGAACGATGTTGCGGTTGAGGTGATTGCCGAGCGTGTCCAGTACTATGGTGCGGATGGGGCATTAATCACTGAATCGCTTGAGGATTATACAAAGAAGCACGTCACACGGCAATATGCGACCCTGAACTCTTTCCTCACATCATGGACGAAGGCTGAACAGAAGACGGCGATCCTGGAGGAGCTGAAGGAGCAGGGGGTATTGTTTGATGCCCTCCAGGAACAGGTCGGAAAGGATTACGATCCCTTCGATCTGATCTGCCATGTCGTCTTTGGACAACCGCCCCTCTCCCGGAAAGAGCGGGTTGAAAAGGTACGGAAGGCCGATTATTTCACGAAGTACGGAGGCCCTGCCCGAAAGGTACTGGATGCCCTCCTCTCGAAGTATTCTGATGGCGGAATTGCTGATATTGAGAGTATGGAGGTGCTCCGGGTGGATCCATTCACAGCGATTGGAACCCCGATGGAGATTGTGAACACTATTTTTGGAGGGAGTGCCAACTATATATCAGCAATACGGCAACTTGAGCAGTGTCTCTACACGGCTGAGTGCTAAACAGAGAGGATGAAAGGGCAGATTAGTATGGCAGTCGGAACGACGATCAAAACGATTCAGGATATCATGAGGAAGGATGCGGGTGTCGATGGCGATGCCCAGCGAATCAGCCAGTTGAGCTGGATGCTCTTCCTGAAGATCTTCGATGATAAAGAGATGGAGTATGAGCTCTTCCAGAAAGGGTACAGGTCACCGATGCCGGATCGCCTCAGGTGGCGGAGCTGGGCTGCTGATCCGGAGGGGATTACGGGCGAAGCGCTCATGAAGTTCATCGATGATGATCTTTTTCCAACGCTCCGTGACCTCTCTCCCGATGCCGGATCGAATGGCTCGGCAATCCTGCTCCGTCGGGTCTTTGAGGATTCATACAACTACATGAAGAACGGAACACTGATCCGGCAGGTAGCAAATAAGATCAATGAGATCGACTTCAACAAGACCGAGGATCGCCATCTCTTCGGCGAGATATACGAGAAGATCCTCAAAGACCTTCAGAGTGCCGGGAATGCAGGTGAATATTATACACCCCGTGCCGTTACCCAGTTTATGGTGGATCAGGTGGATCCCAAACTCGGCGAGCAGGTTCTCGATCCCGCCTGCGGAACCGGGGGATTCCTTGCCTGTGCGATTGAGCATATCCGGAGGTCCGTGAAGACGGTCGATGACGAGGTTCTCCTCCAGAAATCAATCCACGGTGTCGAGAAGAAACCGATGCCCCATCTCCTCTGCGTCACGAACATGATGCTTCATGGCATCGATGTTCCGATCCAGATCAAGCATGACAATACCCTCGCCCGGCCGCTGAAGGATTATACGGTTCGGGATCGGGTGGATGTGATCGTCACGAACCCACCGTTTGGGGGGGTGGAGGAGGACGGGATTGAGACAAATTTCCCGGCATCTTACCAGACACGGGAGACGGCTGATCTCTTCCTCGTCCTGATCATGCATATCCTGAAAGATGGTGGCAGGGCGGCGATTGTCCTCCCGGATGGAACGCTCTTTGGTGAGGGGGTGAAGAGCAGGATCAAGGAGAAGCTCCTGACCGAATGCAATCTCCATACGATCATCCGACTCCCGAACGGGGTCTTCGCTCCTTACACCAGTATAAAGACGAATCTGCTCTTCTTTGAGAAAGGAAAGCCAACCAAAGAGATCTGGTATTACGAGCATACCTATCCCGAGGGCTATAAGTCGTACTCAAAGACAAAACCGATCCGGATCGAGGAGTTCGATGCTGAGAAGGCATGGTGGACGAACCGGATCGAGAATGAGCATGCATGGCGGGTTCCGGTTGAGCAGGTGATTGAGAACGGGTTCAACCTGGATATCAAAAATCCGAATGTTGCACCTGAAGAGAACGGTGATCCTGTGGAGATACTCCGTGAGTACGAGCGGATACAGGCAGAGGCGGCAGCCACACGCGAGGCGCTGAAGCGGGAGCTGATGGCGTCCCTTTCAGTAGGGAAGTAATTCTGGTGGGGATTTTTGATGAGCGAAGAGGTGTCTGATGTTGGATCTGTGCCGGGGCGGAGTTGGATTTATTTCCTGCCTTTGCATGCTTCTGATCACTGAATCATCTCGAATACAAGTGAATTCTATATTTTAGTTGGAAATTAGTTGGATAAATGTTGGATAATCTGAAGGTTTGAACGATGGAAGAAAGAACATATATTCCCGAATCTGAAAAAGAGGCAAAACCGCTTTACGCCGATGTCCGGAATGGTTGTACCGGGGGTCTATTGGGGATCGATTGGGGAAATATAGCCCCCATCCCCGGCTGCTTTTGTGAATTAATCAGAATAAAGGCGGGAATCGCATTCTTCGATGCGGCTCCGATTGGGGAATTACCATGATGACAGAGACAACCACACAAGAAACGGATCTTCTCTTCCAACACTTCGCCACCCTCGCCACCGGACCGGATGGGATAGCCCGGCTGAGGGAATTGATCTTGCAGCTTGCAGTGCAGGGGAAGCTCGGGACGCAGGATCCGGGGGATGAGCCGGCTGGATTTCTGATGGATAGAATCAATTTAAAAAAAGCGAGACTCGACATAAAAACAAGGAAAAAAACACAGAATGATTTCCCTCCATTTTCTGATGAAGATTCCCCATTTCATATTCCTAATAATTGGATATGGACACAATTAGGTGAACTTTTTGAAATCACATCGAGTAAACGAATTCACGAAAGTGATTGGAAAAGTAGCGGAATTCCATTTTTGCGAGCGAGAGAGATCGTTTCTTTATTAAAAGGCGAAGTCTTCAGCTCCCCAATCTTTATTTCCGAAGAATTATACGAAAAAGTAAAGCTACAAACCGGAGTACCTGAGCCAAACGATATTCTTGTCACTGGCGTTGGAACTGTCGGCATTCCCTACATTGTAACCGGAAAAGAGAAATTCTATTTTAAAGATGGAAATGTTGTCTGGTTAAAAAATTCATTTTCTATTTACGCAAAATTCATCGAATTGGTGGTAAAATCCCCGTATATTTCTAATGTTATTAATGAAACTCATGGAACAACCGTTAAAACATTTACAATAATTAAAGCGAAATCGCTTGTAATCCCCCTCCCCCCTCTCGCCGAACAGCACCGTATCGTCGAAAAAGTTGACCGGCTCATGGCGCTCTGCGATGAGCTTGAACGACAACAGCAGCAGGAACGTTCAACCTGCCTTCGACTCGGCACCGCGAGCTTTGCGGGGTTGCAGAACGCGGAGAGCCCGGGAGAGTTCGGGGGGCAGTGGGCGCAGATCTGCGATACATTTGACCTGATGCTGGACTGCCCGGAGAATGTGGCGGTGCTCAGGCAGACGATCCTGCACCTGGCGGTGCAGGGGAAGCTCGGGACGCAGAATGAGAGGGATGAGCCTGCGAGTGTGCTTTCAAAAAAAATTCTCGATGAAAAAAAGAAACTTCAAAAACAAGGAATTATTTCAAGGTCGCGTTCATTTCCTGAAATAACATCCGAAGAAAAAACATATGCCATACCAAAAAAATGGCTTTGGTTGCGCCTTGATGACATTGGACATAATTGGGGGCAGAAAGAGCCAAATAATTCTTTTACTTATATCGATGTTGCTGCCATAGATAATAAGAAAGGGGAGATCGGTGACTATGTTGATGTACTATTACCAGACGAAGCACCTTCAAGGGCTCGAAAACTTGTGAGAAAAGGAACTTTGATCTATTCGACAGTTCGCCCGTATCTTTTAAATATCGCAATTATTGAAAAAGAGTTCAATCCAGAGCCTATTGTTAGTACGGCATTTGCTGTCTTACATCCATTTGAGGGTATCTCCAATCGATACCTATTCTATTATCTCCGTTCCAAGCCTTTTATCGCTTACGTGGAGTCACAGATGAAAGGGATGGCATATCCTGCAATTAATGATCAAAAATTCCATATGGGACTTATTCCAGTTCCACCAACTGCCGAACAGCACCGAATCGTCGAAAAAGTGGATCGGCTTATGGCACTCTGTGATCAGCTTGAAGCGCAGCTGAAGGGGCGGGCAGGGGTGCAGGAGCGCTTTGCGAAAGCTGTTGTGGGGGGTATTACTCCATAATCGCTTAATATTGAGGGTTTAAGCAAGAGATCAATCTCAAATAGACTTAGATTGCCTTCTCAATCGCCAGTTGTTTCCAAAATGGAAATAACTGCCTCACACTCCAATGATTCTAATCTCTCCTTAAGATATCGTAAAGATAATTTTCTCGTAGAATATCCGCTAAAAATTAAAAAAGGGGCGAAATATTTGCGCTTGAGTGTCGGTACCCTGCTCTCCTTTAGATAGTATTGGATAATTTTTTGCCAGTGGGTGGTGGATATGCGTAAAACCCTTGCGTTACTATTCCCCTCCTTCCGGACGAACTGTTTCCTAATTGGAAATAGTTGCCACCTCACCCCCCTCCCCAAGTATCTTCTCCCATGAACGCCTCACCTTTCTCCATGGCTGCGAAGGTATGGTTCGCCTCGTCTGAGGCGGGATGTTGTGGCGAGAGCCTCCAGGCAAAGATCCTCAGGATCCTTGACGAGGCCGGGCTGAAGGAGATAATCCCGGAACAGGGGCTTGTTGCGGTGAAGACCCATTTCGGCGAGGAGGGCTGTGACAGCTTCGTCTCCCCCCTCTATATCCGGCAGGTCGTCGAGAAGGTGAAGGAGGCGGGCGGGGTGCCGTTTGTGACCGATACGAACACCCTCTACCGGGGGATGCGGTTTGATGCCGTCTCCCATCTCGCCCTTGCGATCCGGCATGGGTTCGGCTCCGAGGTGATCGGTGCTCCGGTCTTTATCGCAGACGGGCTTCGGTCAAAAAATGATGTGGTGGTGGAGATTCCGGGAGTACACCATAACGAGACCCGGATTGCTGCGGGGATCGCCGAGGCGGATGCTTTGATCGTCGTCTCGCACCTGAAGGGCCACGCCGTCGCCGGGTTTGGCGGTGCGATCAAGAACCTTGCGATGGGATGTGCCTCCGCAGAGGGGAAACGCGAACAACACCGGGCGATGCCGGCCATCGTCAGGGATGAGGAGTGTGTCGGCTGCGGCGGCTGCATCTCTGCCTGCCCGGAGGGGGCGATCAGGTTCGAGGGCTTTGCACTGGTTGATTCGCACCGGTGTATCGGGTGCGGCATCTGCGTTGAGGTCTGCCCGGAGTCTGCGATCTACTTCGATTACAAACGTGATGCGGCACGCTTTTCAGAACACCTCGCCGAGTACGCCCTCGGTGCCGCCTCCCTCTTCCCAGAAAAGGCATTGTACCTGAATGTCCTCCTTCGGATCACCCCGGACTGTGACTGTGCTCCCTTCAGCGACCGGCCGATCGTCCCGGATATCGGCATCCTTGCTTCAACAGATCCGGTCGCAATCGATGCAGCAAGCCTTGATCTCGTCGATGGCCAGCAGGGATTTACCGGGACGAGACTTGCGGCACATCATCGCCCCGGCGAGGATAAGTTTTCCGGGGTCTGGCCGGAGATACCGATCAGAACCCAGATTCGCCATGGGGAGCGGATCGGGCTTGGAAGAAGTGAGTATGACCTGATCCGGATCTGAATCAGCGGGAGAGTGACTCCCGCATGATCTTGATGGCACAATATTCGCCGCACATCGAGCAGGGGCCCTCATCCGGGATCCGTGTAGAGAGTCCATCCGGATCAATGGCTTTTCCGATCTGTCCTTTCCAGTCGAGCTCTGCCCGGCATGCCGAGAGTTCTGCATCCAGATAATCTGATCCGATTCTGACCGTGTCGCCGATATGAGCTGCTATCTTAAAGGCGATCAGCCCCTCCACCACCTCTTCTTCGGTCGGAAGACCGATATGTTCTGCCGGAGTGATCGCACAGAGGTAGTCTGCCCCTGCCGATACGGCGATGCTCGCACCGATTGCCCCTGCAATCTGGTCATGACCGACGGCCCGGTCGGTTGCCAGGGGTCCGGCGACGAAGAGGGGGTACGGGCAGGCATCCTTGTACAGCTGGACACAGAAGGGGATGCGGTCGATTCTGACATGACCGCCGCAGCCTTCAATGATCACTTGAACACCATGCTCATGACACCTGCCTGCGATCTCAATATTCTGTTTCCGTTCAACCGTGGCGGCTGCATCCCCTCCATCCACTATACTGCCGCCTCGCATGGTATTTCCAAGTGAGATGACGATTTCGTGCCGCCGTGCGATTTCCACCACCTCATCGAAATATTCGAGGAACGGGTTTTCGCGCCCGGTATGGAGCATATACGCGGCGGTCATGGAGCCACCTTTTGAGACGACGCCGAGGATTCGCTGGCTCCTCCCGAGTGCTGAGAGGGTTTTCTGATCCGTCATGTGAAGGACACAGGAGCTCACCCCTTCAGCTGCATGAGCCCTGAATGTATCAATCAGATCATCCGCGCTCAGGCAGTCGATCCCCCCTGCATCGACGACCGCCTGGTAGATCGGCACGGTGGTGAGGGGAAGCGCTGTTTCTCTCAGGATCGCGGATCGGATCTCTCTGATACCACCTCCCATTGAGAGGTCGGTTAAGGTGTCTGCCCCATACCGCCCGGCTACCGCTGCCTTCCTCAACTCGGCTGCGAGATCAGACCGGACGGTTGAGGTGCCGATATTGACATTCACTTTTGTAGTAAATCCTTTGCCTATCCCAACAGCCCTTTTCTTTCCAACCATCACGGTGGTGCGCCCCTGGGCGATGTTTTGGATGAGATCATAGGGATCGAGCTCCTCCCGCTCTGCTGCAGCCATGACGGCGGGTGCAATTCGCTCCTCTCGTGCCTCTTCAATGATTGTCCCCATCTGCTGGATCCTCCGGTTTGTACATATCTTCTGCACCAATCCTGAATGAAGGTACGTATTATACTCCCGGATCTCTCGTTTCATCTCGCGGATGAGTAACCGGTTCTTCGGAAAGGGGAGATATCCCCGCATGCCAGAAAAATAAGATTGTGCCCGATCTCAGGTGCCATGCAAAGCTACTGAGACGGTATCCTGGAATTCCGGATCCGCGGCCTGCATCTTCCTTTCAACAGCGGCCACTGCGGCCGGAGTATGAATCCTGAGAAGTGCAGCTGCGGTTAATGCCTGACAGGACTCTGAGGAACTGCAATTGAGATTCTCAATGAGGCAGTCAACACAGCGTTCATCTCCGATCTCAGCAAGAGCCCATACCGCAGCTGTTCGCAACTGTTCGTCATCCCTCTTCAGAGCGTCAATCAGTGCCGGGACAGCCGGGCTCCCCACCCTGGCAAGTCCCATCACCGCTCTCCAGCGGGCGGCGGTCTTTCCTGAGGCAAGCTCCTCCATAAGCGGACTGACTGCCGGGGTGCCTATCTTCCCAAGCTCTGCTGCCTCCATAAGGCTGTGGTATATGTCCCGTTGCATCAGGTTCTTTACATGCGTTGAGACCTCATCCTGCTTCTCTTCTCCATCTGCCATCTTTCATCACCTCCTGTATAGTTCCTCATTAATATTAATTATAAAAGTAAATTTATAAATCAACGACGATCTGCGATAGAGATTTACATACATTTATTAATATATTATGGAAGTTCTCTTCCATCGGGAACCTTTGATCGTCTTCCGATCGTATTATCCAAACCCTCTCCTGCATTTCTTCTCCTTTGGAGTGATGCGATTTCACTGACCAGAATCCTGTATGCAGTCCTCTCTTCCGTGACATCCGTATAGGTGATGTATTCGGTGCCATCGGAGAGCTCGACCGGCTGGAAGAGGATCATCCGTGTATCGCCATCCTTGCACCGGACCGGATATGTCCGGGGCCTCACCTCGCCCCGGCGTATCCGCTCATGATCCTCCTTCCATGAGGTGATCACGGTCTGCCGTGTTTCAGGGTCCGGAAATGCCTTCTCAAACCAGTCTCTTCCGGTTGGTATATCCTCAGGTGTGTACCCGAATATCCGGGTGAACTGGCGGTTGACAAAGATGTACGTCCCGTCGGCATCGATGATAGCGGTCGGGAAGGGTGAGAGATCCACGATCTCCCGATACAGCCTCTCACTTCTCCGGAGCTGATCCTCTGCATTCATCCGGTTGATAGCAGCCCCAAGCTCCCTCCCGATGGAGAGGAGTATCTGCTCTTCGTGTGGTGTAACTCTCCTCTTTGTTCTGCTTGCAACATTGAGGGCGCCAATGATGCCCCCTCCGGCAACAAGGGGGGCACATACAAGAGATGAAAATCCGGAGAGGCTTCCATGAAGAGGGCAGACATCAGAGTAGGCGTCTGTTATCAGTGGTTCGCCGTTGAGAAAGAGGATGCTGTTTGGAGGATCATGAATCCTGATGGTTCTGACGCGGGTGAGAAACTCTTGTGGCAGATTATCTGAATGAATGATTGAGGCTGTCTCTCCACCGGGATCGAGGAGATAAATTCCCCCGGCATCATACCCAAGGAGCTGGATCGTCATCGTCAGAAGTCTCTCCAGTATCTCCTGGATATTCTTACACCTGTTTGCGGTGATTATAATATCATTAAGGATGGAGAGTGCAGCTGACTGCTGGTGCAATGTCTCTTCAGCCTCTTTCTGGATTGTGATATCACGGCCGACAGACTGAAATTCAGTGACCTTTCCTGATGAGTCAAAGATGGCACGGTCACTCCATTCCTGCCACCGGATAGAGCCATCAGGCATGATGATCCGGTGTTGTATCCTCCCGACCGCCGTCGCTTCTGTCAGTGAGGTGAAGAAGGTCCGGAGCCGATCCCGGTCCTCCGGAGGGATCACCGGATGATACCCATGCTCGAGGATAGCATCCCTCTCAAGGCCGAAGTACCGGCAGTAGGCTTCATTGACGAAGAGATATCTTCCATCCGGTCTGAAACGGCAGATGAACTCTGTCTGATCCTCAACAATATTCCTGTACCGCTCCTCCCCCTCCCGCAACTCCTCTTCCATCCGTTTCCGTTCGGTAATATCCTCTAAAATGATGGTTATTCCCTTCTCTCCATCCTCAAAGGTCGTGGGGATGACCTCCATCCGGAAGATGAACCCTCCACCATCTCGTGTAAACCGGATCTCAGTGACGGAATGCTCATCAGCTCCATTCCTCTCAATCATCGCCAATGCCCCGGGTGTGGTGATCACAGGAAGGGCTGTATCCTGTATCGAGAGGCCGATCAGATCCGGAATTGAAGCAGAGAAGGTTTCTGCGAACTGATCATTGGCATGGACGATCCTCTTCTCACTGTCAAGGACCAGGATCAGGTTCCTGGTAAAACAGAGGAAGGCGGAGAGTGGAACCCGCCTGGCGATCGAGTAGAGCTTTGCATTGCCGATGGATCGCATCTCAACCCTTCCAGTGATCCGGAGGATCTCCAGGTGCTTTGAGACCGAATTCCGGGTTGCACCGATACGCCTGGCCACTTCGGTGATGGTCATCCCCTTCGGTCGGAAATGGAGTCCACGCAGGACTCTTGCCTGCAGGTCATGCTCTTCTTCCCGGCGGGGTTGCATATTGTTTCTATAGGGATATAATATATAAATTGATGGCTATCAAAAATCTCCTCTGCTTTCTGCCTCTTGTTTGTTGTTAACCCGTACATCCTCTTGTACGATCCCGCTTCCCGTTTGATAGTCCCGACTATTCTGTGTGCGATCTGCTGAAAAACCCGGATATTTTATGGAAGAAATTTCCTATTTTGAACGTGATTTATACCATAGGCTGTTATAAAGCGATATCTTCATGTATGCTGATATCTAACTAAAAAATAATGGATTATAGTAAAATTAACTTTGTCTTGGGGGGAATTCCCCTCCTGCTCCTGGCAATTCTGGCATTCTGCGCAGCAACCGGATGTGTTGCGGATGTCTCCTCTGAGAATACGGTCACCATCACCGACCAGTATGGACGGGAAATCTCAGTTCCATCAGATGTGGAGTCAGTCCTCTGCTCGGGTGCAGGATCGCTCCGGTACCTTGTCTACCTCCAGGCAGAGGATCTGGCTGTCGGGGTGGATTCTGCCGATAAAGTACAGAATGATGTCCTCGGCAGGCCATATTCCATTGTACATGGTGAGAAGTTCTCCGCTCTTCCGCTCTTTGGCGAGTGGCGGGGCAACGATGATCCTGAGAAGGTCATTGCAATCGATCCTGATCTTGTCTTCAAGGCAGGGTCATCCGGCATAGCCTCCGGGGCGGATGCTGCTGATGCCGAGGCACTCCGGCAGAGGACAGGGGTACCGGTCATCGGGTTCCAGTATGGATCGGTCCGGACAGAGGCCGACCGGCTCCTGATGTATGACTCCCTCCGCCTGATGGGCAGCGTCATCGAGAGGGAGGCACGTGCCGAAGCGGTGATCGCCTATATTGAGGCGACAATTACCGATCTGGAGGATCGAACCCGGGATATCCCTGTATCTGAGAGAAAGCGGGCTTATATCGGTGGTGTCGGGAGCAGGGGCGCCCACGGCATCATCTCGACCGAGCCTGCGTATGGACCGTTTGTCTGGGTGCATGCGGAGAATGTGGCATCCGGTCTCGGAACTGCACATGCCAGTGCTGCCAAAGAAGCCCTTGTGGACTGGGATCCCGACTATCTCTTCATCGATGTGACCACCACACATCTCGGAGAGGGTAATGCCCTCGATCAGCTGAAGACCGATCCCGCACTGAAGGGGATCTCCGCTGTGAAGAGCGGGAATGTCTATGGTGTACTCCCATACAATGCCTATACCACAAATTATGGGACCGTGCTTGCAAATGCGTATTTTGTCGGGAAGGTTCTCTATCCCGATCGGTTTGCGGATATCGATCCGGCAGAAAAAGCTGATGAGATCTATACCTTCCTTGTCGGGGAGCCGGTATTCTCAGAGCTGAACAGCCAGTATGGAAACCTTGGGTTCTCGCCGATCCAGCTCTGAATCATACTGTCTCTTCTCTCCACAAGGGGGGGGTTCTCCCCCTTATTTTCTCATCGTGATTCCTGAGTAATCTCTTCACTTTATTTGGTTAAACATCAAAAAAATTTGTTATTCTGTACTACAATCCTGAATGAATAGGTTGTTTTAAGTAAGGGCATCTCCCACTCTCATACGATGTGGTGCTATGAATAGCCGAATTGGTATTATTTTCTGTGGGGCGGTACTCCTCTTACTCCTTGCAGTTGCCGGATGTACGACAGATGTTCCGGGTGGTGCCTCTTCCGAATCGGAGATCACCGTCACTGATGGATTTGGCAGAACCGTTACTCTCCCATACCCTGTTCGGAGTATCCTCTGCTCAGGTTCAGGCGGTGTGCGGTATGCCGTGTACCTGGAGAGCATTGATCGAATCGTCGGCGTGGACAGTCAGGATAAGAATTATCGGGAGTTAGAGGGGAGGCCTTATGCCCTCCTGCACCGGGATCACCTGATGACGCTCCCGCTCTTTGGTGAGCTCCGTGGGAAGGACGATCCCGAGAAGATCATTGCGATTGCACCTGATCTCGTCTTCAAGACCGGATCGACCGGGACAAGCTACGCGACGAGCCGGCCTGAAGCAGATATGCTCCAGCAGAAGACCGGTGTCCCGGTCGTTGCGTTCCCCTACGGCTCTCTCAGAAATGATGCCGAGAAGGCTGAGATGTTTACAGCCCTCCGCCTGATGGGAACTGTTCTTGGCAGAGAGGATCGTGCCGAAGCCGTGATCGCCTATATCGAGGAGACGATGGCGGATCTCGAATTACGCACCGGTGATATCCCTGCGGCAGAACGAAAGCAGGTCTATATCGGGGGTGTGAGCAGTGCCGGTACGCATGGTATCATCTCGACCGAACCCGCGTACCCGCCATTCCTCTGGATACATGCCGATAATGTTGCGGCAGGCCTTGGCGCTGGACATGCCGATGTTGCCAAGGAGGCAATTGTTGACTGGGATCCTGAATACCTCTTCATCGATGTCAATACGATGACATCGGATGATGAAGGTGCAATTGGTCAGTTGAAGCATGATCCGGCACTGAAAGGCCTCACTGCGGTGAAGGAAGGCAGGGTCTATGGTGTTCTTCCATACAACTTTTATAATGTGAACCATGGTACCGTGCTTGCAAATGCGTATTTTGTTGGGAAAGTTCTCTATCCCGACCGGTTTGCGGATATCGATCCGGCAGAAAAAGCAGATGAGATCTATTCCTTCCTGCTGGGAGAGCCGGTATTCTCAGAGGTAAACAGCCAGTATGGAAACCTCGGGTTCTCGCAGATCCCGATCTGAATCCTTCATTTATCGCTATTTTTTTGTAGGATTGATCAGATCCGCCTGCTCACCGTCCTTGCATGGAGTCTTATCGCAAGCAGGGCGAAGATGATGGAAAATACCGCCAGTGCAGCGAAATTAACAGAGAGCGGGAAGCTGTTCGTTCCCATGATACAGTAGCGGGCGATATCGGTGAAGTAGGTGAGGGGGGAGCAGATCGCAAGCACCTGTCCCGCAAAGGGGAGCTGCTCTACCGGGATGAAGACACCGCTGATGAAGATGAGCGGGAACTTCAGGAGGGATGAGAGCATCATGATGTTTGATGGCACATTCGTTGCCGGTGTCGAGAGGAGGAGGCCGAGTGCCGAGAAGCAGAAGGAGGCGAGGATGATCCCGGCTGCGAGAAGAAGGGGATAGAGCGGCACAACCCCGACCAGCACTCCGATCATGATGGGTACGATGGCAATCCCGACAGCAAAGAGGAAGGAAGCGAACATATCGCCGGCAATCAGGGTCTTCATCGTGACTGGACAGGCGATCAGCCGTTCCAGGGTCCTTGCCTGCGCCTCCCAGGGCTGGATCACCGGCGAAACAGCGGTTGCCGTGAAGAAGACGGTCATTGCGAGGAGGCCGGAGAGGAGAAACGGCATCGGGAGATTCCTGTTTCCAAGAGCAAATGCCAGGAAGAGGAAGAGTGGCATGAAGAGGCCGAAGATGACGACCGGGCCTTTGGCATAGTAGATCCGGATATCCTTCTTCGTAATCGCAAAGGCCCGTTTTGCCTGTTCGATAATACTCTCCGGGTTCATGCAGAATCAGCTCCGGTGAGCCTGAGGAATGCCTCGTCCAGTGTCGGTGAGAGTGTCCGGAGCATCTCAATCTTCAGATTGTGTTCTCTTCCAAACGTGGTGATCGCGTGAATGGCAGAATCAACATCCTCGGTGGTGATCACCAATTTGTCCCCTTCCCGGCGGGCAGATTCGATCCCCGGGAATGTGATGAGATCATCAGCCGACCTGGCCGGATCGAAACTGACCTCGATGGTATGCAGCCGTTCAATCGCCATCTTCAGCCGCTCAGGCGAGTCAATGGTAACTATTCTTCCCTTTTGTATGATCGCGACCCGGTCGCAGAGGCGGTTTGCCTCTTCCATATTGTGGGTGGTGAGAAAGATCGTGGTTCCGTTCCTGTTCAGTTCCCGGAGCATCCCGGTGATCAGGTGGGTGCTCTGGACATCGAGGCCGGATGTCGGCTCATCAAGGAAGAGGAGCTCTGGTTTATGGAGGAGTGCCATTGCAAGGATCAGCCGTTGTTTCATCCCTTTTGAGAAGCCCTGCACTTTCTGGTCCTTTCGTTCAATGAGGCCGAGGGCTGTCAGAAGTGTTTTTGCACGCTCTTCTGCATAATGTTTCGGGACGCCATAGAGTTCTCCCATCAGCATCAGGTTCTGCCAGGCGGAGATGTCGGTATAGGCGTTTGCGGTCTCCGGTACCACCCCGCACCGCTGTTTTGCGCGAACCGGGGCATGCACGATGTCATGGCCGAAGATCGCAGCAGATCCTCCATCCGGCTGCATCACCCCGGTCAGCATCCGTGCAGTCGTCGTCTTCCCGGCACCGTTTGGACCGAGAAAACCGAATATCTCCCCTCTTCTGACCGTAAACGAGATCGAATCGACTGCGACGATATCGGAGAAGGTCTTCCTGAGATCTGTTGCGTGGATGGCGTCTTCCTGATAGCTATCTGCTTCTGACATGCATCTCTCCAGTATTTCTGCCCTCTTTTGATTTTTTTGTAGGGGGTGGGAACTGATTATGGTTGCTTCCATGCCATGTTAATAAAAAAATTTTTTGTAACACGAATGTTTAAGGAATTTCAAATAGTTATGTTAAAATATAGCTTGCTACTATCTTCATATGATGTGGTATTATGAATAATTACATTCGTTTGATTATGTGTGGGGCACTTCTTCTTGCCCTCCTCGCAGCCGCTGGCTGTGTCGATGAATCAGGTTTATCCGCTACTCAATCGGCAGAACCTCAAGAGATGACCCTCAACGACGGCTTCGGCCGCACGGTGACGATACCGCAACCCGTGGAGAGCGTCCTTTGCTCCGGCTCCGGCACGCTCCGGTATCTTGTGTATCTCCAGGGCGAGGATCTCGTTGTCGGTGTCGACAGCATCGAGAAGCAGCACCGTGACATAGAAGGGCGCCCCTATGCGCTGGTGCACCGGGAGAGGTTCCAGCAATTACCTCTCTTTGGTGAGTTCAGAGGAAAGGACGACCCCGAAAAAGTCATCGGTATCGGTCCCGATCTGATCTTCAAGGGGGGATCAAGCGGGACTGCATATGGCACAAGTATTGCTGAAGTAGATGATCTCCAGACAAAAACCGGTGTACCGGTGATCGGGTTTGCCTATGGTTCGCTCAGAAACGATGCGGAAAAGACCGAGATGTACACCGCCCTCAGGGTGATGGGCAAAGTTATCGGGAATGATGATCGTGCCGAAGAGGTGATCGCATACATCGAGACGACGATAGATGATCTTGAGGCACGTACCCGCGACATTCCTCCTGAAGAACGGAAGCGCGTCTATATCGGTGGTGTGAGCGCTGCCGGAGCCCATGGCATCATCTCGACTGAACCGGCATACCCGCCATTCCTCTGGGTGCATGCAGATAATGTCGCATCCGGCCTCGGGACCGCTCATGTTGATGTTGCCAAAGAGGCGATTGTGGACTGGGATCCCGACTATATCTTCATTGATGCCGGTACAACCCGGATGGACAATGAAGGAGCAGTCGGGCAGCTGAGGGATGATCCGGCTCTCAAGGGCCTCACCGCCGTGAAAGAGGGGCGGGTGTATGGAGTGCTTCCGTACAACTTCTACAACACAAACTACGAAACGGTACTTGCGAATGCCTACTCTATCGGCAAGGTGCTCTATCCCGACAGGTTTGAGGATATCGATCCTGTAGAGAAGGGTGAGGAGATCATGGCCTTCTTCGTCGGAAAACCGGTCTTTTCCGAGCTAAACAGCCAGTTCAACAACTTTGGATTCCGGCCTGTATCGCTCTGAGGGAAGATCTCCATTTCTTCCCTCTTTTTGTGCAGGGGTGTCTTCAGTGGTTCTCTTCTTCCTTTGGATCGCCTTCATCCGGGAGCGAGCTGCTGTAAAAGGTGCCACGGGTGCCGCGGTAGGATCTGATCTCGCCTGCATTCTCAAGATCCCGCAGTATCTTCGCCACCTCGCCTCCGGACATGCCGGTTGCCGTGATGATATCCTCGATTGTCGAGGGGCGGCGGGAGAGCATCGCACTGATCATCTCTTTCTCTTCGCCAGGTACGGTTCCTGATTTTGGTGCAGACGGTGAGAGGTTGACAATCTCTACCTTCTCTCTGCCAAGAATCTCTCGTACCATATTCAGTTCTGCCTCAGATGCCGCCTGCACCCAGCTCTCCGGAGCGGGCCGGTCAAGCGTGTTCAGTTGTACACGATCGGGATTTATTCTGGTGATTGCGTCACGGAGTGAAATGAGTTCTTCTTCTGAGGTATTGACCCCCGGAATGATGAAGATCTCAAGCCAGATCCCGCCCCGGTACTCTCTCCTGAACTCTTCCATCCCTGCGATGATTGCATCGATCGAAAGTGAGGGGTGGGGCCTGTGAATACGTTCAAATGTCTCCTGCCTGGCGGAGGTGAGGGTGGGTATCACCCGGTCTGCACGCATGAGCTCTTCTCTGACATCCGACCGGGTGAGGAGGCTTCCGTTCGTGAGGACGCTTATGATGTACTGTGGAAACTCCTCTTTCACCATCGCAATCACATTACCAAGCGAGAGTGAGAGGGTTGGTTCCCCCGATCCCGCGAAGGTGACCGAGTCGAGTTGCGGACTGGTGGAAAGGGTACTCCTGAGCTCTTCCATCACTTCGTTCTCAGGAATGATTATGGATCGTTCTATCGTCTGGATGGTAGTCTCACCGCATTCGCAGTAGACGCAGTTGTATGAACAGGTCTTATACGGGATGAGATCGATCCCAAGCGATCTGCCGAGCCGATGTGACTGAACTGGTCCAAAGATATGTTTTCTTCTCATGATTCTCTCTCTTCCGGTCGTCAGCGATTCGCTGGTGGATCGCTGTTTCATCTGTGTGTTCATTCTTGTCAATTATAGCTCCTTGTATTGATGCAGACCAACTCTTCAGTTCCATCGGAGATCCGGTAGTGTACACAGAATTACAAAAAGCAGGCTGTGGTTATATGCTCTATAAATTATATTTTGTTGAATTGTTCGGAAAATGATTAAAATAGGTAATCTTATGTATTCGTAAAATACATTTGTATCTGAAGAGGTATACAGTTATTTCATATTCGTATGAAGTACTGAAAACTCCCACCACCACACGAAAACCCGAGGGATCCGAAATGACAGAGAAGAAGATACGGGGTGAATCCTGGTTTGCACTTCGCTGATGGCGAATTACCAGCGGACTATCTTAAGTATACCTACCGGAAGGTTCTCTGGATACTTGGTGGGATCGTCGCTCTCTTCCTCCTTCTTATCCTCTCGATCTCGGTCGGGGCTGTGACAATACCTCCCTATGAGGTCTTCCTGACCCTTATCGGGCAGAATGTCACCGATAAATGGGATCGGATCATCTGGAATATCCGGCTCCCCCAGGCACTGACGGCGATCGTCTGTGGAGCCGGGCTTGCGGTTGCCGGGGTTGCGATGCAGTCGATCCTCCGAAATCCGCTTGCCTCACCCTTCACCCTTGGTATCTCAAACGCGGGTGCGTTTGGTGCTGCGGTCGCAATCATCTTCCTTGGAACAGGAAGGATGACCTCGACGACTGCGGGTGCGGTTATGATAAATAATCCGTACCTGACGACGATCGTCGCCTTCATCTTCTGTATGCTCGCAACGATAGCGATCATTACGATAGCGAAGGTCAAGGCCTCCTCTCCGGAAGTTGTGATCCTCGCTGGTGTCGCCCTTTCGTCACTCTTTACGGCAGGTGTGATGTTCCTCCAGTACTTCAGTGATGATGCACAGCTTGCAGCGGTCGTTCACTGGACATTCGGCGATGTCGGGCGAGCCGGATGGTCGGAGTTTTACCTTATGGCAGGTATTGTCGTGCTCGCCTGCATCTACTTCATTGCAAACCGCTGGAACTATAATGCGATGGATGCCGGGGATGAGACCGCCAAAGGGCTCGGTGTCAATGTGGAGCAGCTCAGGAATGTCGGAATGATCGTCGCTGCCCTCGTCACAGCCGTCCTCGTCTCCTTCCTCGGGGTGATCGGGTTCGTCGGCCTTGTCTGCCCCCACATGGTCCGGCGGATCATCGGGGATGAGCAGCGGTATCTGATTCCCGGATCAATTGTGATGGGCGGCATCCTCCTGCTTGCCTCTGATACGGTTGCACGTCTGATTGTAGCTCCGTATGTTCTGCCGGTTGCAATCCTGACGGCGTTTATGGGTGCCCCGGTCTTCATCTATCTCCTCCTCAGGGGGTATAACCGATGATCCTTGGTGTTGATGAACTGAAGTTTATGTACCGGAACAAGGGGATTCTCGACGAGATCGCCTTCTCCATTAATGAAGGTGAGATCGTTGCGATCCTCGGGCCTAATGGTGTCGGGAAGACGACCCTCCTCAAGTGCTTAAACCGGATCCTTGTCCCGAAGCAGGGTGTCGTTACCGTTGGTGGCGATACCATCACCTCCCTTGACCTGATGGAGATCGCCCGGAGGATCGGCTATGTTCCCCAGCGGGTCGAGACAGGGAGATTAACCGGCTTCGATGCCGTCCTCCTCGGGAGGCGGCCGCATATTGGCTGGGATGTCACCGAAAAGGATCTCCGGATCGTCGAGGCGGCATTTCGGAGCTTTGGGATTGATCGCCTCCGCCTCCACTACATCGACGAGATGAGCGGGGGAGAACTCCAGATGATCGCCATTGCACGGGCCTTTGTCCAGGAGCCGAAGATCCTCCTGCTGGATGAGCCGACGAGTGCGCTTGACCTGAAGAACCAGATCGAGATCCTGCAGAGAATCAACGCAATCGTGGCAGAACACAATATCGCTGTTGTAATGACGGTCCATGATCTCAATACGGCCCTCCGATATGCAGATCGGTTCATCTTATTGAAGGATCAGTATGTCCATACCTGCGGGGATAAGAGCGTCGTTACTGCTGAGGTGATCGAGGCGGTCTATGGCGTCCCGGTGATGATCGGAGAACTTGCCGGGGTTACCTGTGTCATCCCACAATGTCTCTGCAATGGGAATGGAAGGAAAACGAAGATACCCACAGACGAAGAAGGTACTACCTATGTGCGAAACTCATGATCACCAGCATTTTGAAGCAACCGGGAAATACCCGGAATTTGAAGAGTGTGTAAAATTTCACGGTCATTCATGCCCAGGTCTTGCGACCGGCTATCGTGCCGCCCTCGCAGCGATGCAGGCGCTCGGTGTCGCCCGCCCCTATGATGAGGAGCTCGTCACCGTCGCAGAGACTGATGCCTGCGGACTCGATGCGATCCAGTTGGTGACCGGTTGCACTGCAGGAAAGGGGAACCTGATCATCAATGATTATGGGAAGCACGCATTCAGCTTTTATGCCCGTGAGAAGGGAAAAGGCGTCCGAATTCTCATTAAGAACCGGGATATGCCGGGGAAGGCCGAGCTTGATGGCCTGAGGAAGAAGGTATTTGGAGGTTCTGCAACCGAAACCGAGCAGAAGCGGTTTTATGAACTGATGGCGGCAGCAACCGATGCACTCCTCTTGATTCCACAGGATGAGTTGTTGACGGTTGTCGAGATCGCGTATAACCCGCCGCAGAAGGCACGCATCTTTGCCACAGTCACCTGCCCTGACTGCGGGGAGCCTGTTGCTGATGGGAAGATGAGGACGGTTGATGGAAAGACTGTCTGTATCCCCTGCTCACTTGCATCCAGGCAGTAAGCATCATTCATTTTTTTAACCGGGTTACTTGGAAATCCATTCATTGAATACTATTATTCAGAATCAAAAAAATATATATTCCCTGATGACCCCTCTCTCATCAGGTGCAATAATGGTGAAAAAATGCATGTATGGTATTCTTGGAGCCCTCATTCTCATCAGCTGTCTGGTGGCAGGGTGTATAGGGGCTGACCAGGCCGGAACGAGTGAGACGATCGTCATCGGCGGAAAACCCTTTAATGAACAGTATATTCTTCCCCAGATGATAGCACTCCTTCTTGAAGATGAGGGATACCGGACAGATATCCGGCCAGGAATGAATGATGCGACCCTCTTTGCCGGGATCAAAAGGGGCCAGGTTGATATCTATGTTGAGTACACCGGAACTGCGTACTCCCAGTTGTTGCAACGTGAACCTCTTGAGACCTGGGACCCGGATCTCGTCTTTGCAGAGGTCCGGTCAGGCATGGCTGAAGAAGGGATCCATGTCCCGTTCAGGCTTGGGTTCAGGAATGACTATGCAATCGCGGTGAAGGAGTCATATGCCACAGAAAATAATATTGAAACCATCAGCGATCTTGTCCCATATGCAGACACCCTTGTCTTTGGCAGCGATCTCGTCTTCCATGAACGTGAAGACGGCCTCCCACGACTGGCAGAGGTTTATGGCCTCTCCTTTGCGGATGTCAGGCCGATGTCGCCGACCCTGATGTATGAGGCGATCGACAAAAACCAGGTTCAGGCGATCCCTCCGTATACCACCGACTCACGGGTGGATCTGTACAATCTGGTCGTCCTTCGGGATGATCAGGCGGCTCTCCCTCCCTATGAGGCGATGCTCTTCATCAGATCCGATCGGATGGCCGATGTTCGTCTCATCAACGCCCTTTCTGTCCTTGAGAACCGGATTGATACCGATGAGATGCGGGCACTGAATGCAGAGTTTGATAATGACAAGCGGGAGGCACGGGATATTGCACGGGATTATCTCATCAGGGAAGGATTGATCTCCTCTTGATTCTGGTGTATCTGCAATAGTCTTCGGAGTGTGATGATCTGGATCAGGGACGGCCGTTTGAGCGTATCGATACCATCACGATACGAGGGATAACGAAGAGGTTTGGAGAGACGGTTGCCGTTGATGATGTCAGCCTTGAGGTACAGGGTGGCGAGCTGCTCATCCTCATCGGAGGATCGGGGTCCGGGAAGACGACGACACTCCGGATGATCAACCGGCTGATCGATCCCGATCAGGGCTCCATCTCGATCAACGGGACTGCTATCACCAGCATCGATGAGATCATTCTGCGGAAGAATATCGGGTATGTGATCCAGCAGATCGGCCTCTTCCCCCATATGACTGTCAGGGAGAATATCGGCCTTGTCCCAAAGATCGAGGGGTGGAGCCATGATCGGATCGAAGAGCGGGTGAAAGAGCTCCTCACCCTCGTTCATCTTCCCCCGGAGATCTTTATGGATCGATATCCAAAGGAGCTCTCCGGCGGCCAGCAGCAGCGGATAGGCCTTGCCAGGGCACTTGTCATGGATCCCCCCCTCCTTCTGATGGATGAGCCGTTCGGGGCCCTTGACCCCCTTCTCAGGCGGCAGCTGCAGGATGAGTTCATCGGGATCAAGGAGGATATCGGCAGAACGATCGTCTTTGTGACCCATGATATCAATGAGGCGTTCCGGCTTGGCGATCGGATCGCGATCATGCATGAAGGAAGGATTGTACAGGTGGGTACTGCACGGGATCTCATCCTGAGTCCTGCTGATCCGATGGTCGCCGGACTCGTCGGGTCTGATCACCTGTACAGACATCTTGAGAACCTGACCGTACAGGATATCATGCGGCCGGTCTCCCGGGTATGCCTTCTTCAGGCTTCTACCTCAATCAGTTCTGCGATTGTCCTGATGACCGATGGGGGTGAGGAGGTTGCGGTCATCAGTGACGGGTCATCCCTCTCCGGAGTTGTCTGGATCTCTGATCTTCTGCGGGGTGGCCGGCTTTCGGGGACGGTTGGATCCTATGCCCGATCCCCCCCCATCCTGAGACCGGATGGCACAGCCCTCTCGGCAATCTCCGGCATGAAGGCTGATGGAGATTCCATTGCCCTTGTTATGAATGGTGAGGAGCTGCTTGGCATCTTCACCCCTGATGAGGTTCTGCGGCGGCTTGTATAGGGTGACCCCGGATGATCGATGAGATACAGACGGTCTGGATCAGATATAATCTGACCGAACGGACGATAGAGCATCTTCAGATATTCACCATCGCCCTCCTGCTGGCAATCACTATCGGGGTGGCGACCGGACTCTTTCTCTACCGGCGGAGGAGATATTCACCACCGGTCTTTTCGACCCTGAATGCGGTGCAGACCTTCCCTGATATCGCCCTTCTCATTCTTCTCATTCCTCTTGCAGGAATAGGGACTGTCCCGACGATCATCGCCTGCGTCCTCTACTCGATCCTCCCGATTGCACGAAACACCTATACAGGGCTTATCTCTGTCGGCCCCGAGCTCCTTGAGGTCGGGCGGGCGATGGGGCTGGTTGAACGGGATATCCTCATGAAGATCCGGTTTCCCCTCGCCTTCCCGATGATCGCCGGTGGGATCCGGATTGCCATCGTCTTTACGATGGGGATCGTCACCCTTGGCGGGATCTTTGGTGCAGGGGGGCTCGGAGCACCGCTCCAGACCGGGATTAACCTGATGCGGCCCGATATCATCTTTGTTGCGGGTATCTGGGTCGGGCTTCTTGCCGTCATCCTTGATGGTATCGCAGGCGGTATCGAGGCGGAACTGAAGAGGAGGTTTGGATCATGGTGAGCCTTGAGCTGCTTGGAACCCCGGTTCTTCAGCATATCATCCTTGCATATATCGCTCTCATTGCGAGCATTCTCCTTGGAATACCACTTGCCATCCTTTCCCTCTACAGCCGGTCCTTGCAGAAGGTCGTCATGGTCATGGCAAACCTGATGCAGGCGGTTCCAACATTTGCCGTTGTTGCCTTCGTCGTTCCGCTCATCGGGATCGGGTTCTGGCCCGCGATCATCGCCATCCTCCTCCGGGCTCTCCTCCCGATCATCAAAAATACATGGGTCGGGCTTTCGTCCCTGGATCCTGCACTCATCGCCTCTGCCGAGGGCATCGGCCTCTCCCAATGGGAGATCATCAGGTATGTCCGGCTCCCGAATGCCTATCCTGCAATCTTTGCAGGGGTGAAGTTCGCCGCGATCCTTGCAAACAGTGTTGCGATACTGACGGCGATGATCGGGAGCGGCGGGCTTGGAACAGTCGTCTTTGAAGGGCTCGCCGGGGTGAATATGATGAAGATGATGTCCGGGGCCCTCCCCGCCATCGGGATCGCCCTCTTCCTCGATACCTCATTTGGATGGCTGGAGAAGAGGATGGTGCCGCCAGGGATGAAGTGATTATGCCTCCCCGGTGATAGATGCGAAGAAATTTGAAGTAATCGCCATAGTATTATTAAAGGGTGGCCGATACTACTGGTATGAGAAGACTTCTTACAATAACAGCCCTCCTCCTTGGGGCATCCATTGCCCTGGTTGCAGCAGGCTGCGTATCTGTTCCTCCGCCTCCACCGGATGATGAGATCGGATCGAATCTCCCCGGAACAACATGGCAGCTCTCCACACTCTATGTTGATGGATCGGCATCCCCGGTCCTTCCGAATACGACAATCACAGTTCGGTTCGATGAAGACACCATCGCCGGATCTGCCGGCTGCAACCAGTACTTTGGATCGTACAGTCTGGTTGGTTCCGAGATCTCCATCGGAACAATCGGCTCAACCCTGATGTACTGTGGAGAACCCGGTGTTATGGATCAGGAGGCGCTCTATCTCTCCCTCCTCGGCGATGCAGATGTAATTGCTGCCGATGAAGAGAACCTTACCCTGTCGGCTGCTGACGGTTCATTCCTCCTCGTCTTTGATCGCTTCAGGGAGATCCCCGCAATCCCGGATGAGGGGCTGGCAGAGTACATCAAAGGATCAGAATGGCAGCTTACCGCTCTCCATTATGATGATGCGGTCTCCTCCGTCATCTCAGGCTCTGAGATTACTCTCATCTTTGATGAAGAGAGCATCTCCGGCTCGGCAGGATGCAACCGGTATATGGGATCATACAGTGTGGATGGAGCCGGGATCTCCATAGGAGCGATCGGAGCCACGAAGATGTTCTGTGGGGAGGCTGGCATTATGGCACAGGAGACACGATACCTCTCCCTCCTTGGCGAGGCAGAAGCCATTGCAGTCGATGGTGAGAGGCTTGTCCTCTCTGCCGCAGACGGTTCCCCGCTTCTCACCTTCAAGCGTGCCATTGAGTCGCCCGCCCTCTCCCTGACCGGAGTGCAGTGGAGGCTTCTCTCCATCACTGAGAATGGCACTCGTACCGAGGCCATCCCTGAACGGGCAGTAACCGCAACCTTTGATGGTGAGCGGATCGGCGGTTCCGGTGGATGCAACAGTTACTCTGCGGGCTACCAGATAGACGGTTCGATGCTGGTGATCGATCACCCGGTCTCGACCCTGGTCTACTGCCAGTCTCCTCCGGGCCTGATGGACCGGGAGAGCCGTTTCTTCTCTCTTCTGCCGAAGATGGATCTGTACATCATTGAAGATGGCTCTCTCACCCTCTCCTCGGCCGATGGAGATATTTCTCTCTCATTTGTCAGTGGAATATAAGATTCCTCATTCCGCTGATGAGGGGGTGGGGATGATTTCCCTCTCCCATGCAGCTTTTTTCTGAACTATCTGGGTATTCTCCATAATATTCGTTTGTTCATGATTTAATCCGCGAAGAAGTCTTTTTACGCCGTCTACTCCTCCCCTCGGGAGGATGATGCATTTCCCTTCATTTCTGATTCATGAGTTACCGATACAGAAAAAGCAGAACCTCTGATATTTGTATATAATTCGCGATATGCCGCGCACTATACCTCTCCTTTATATTCCGGTGTCCATGCACGTAATATATCTTATCAAAACCTATAAAAAGGTTAGAAAAGCTCATCTCTCAAAGGAATACTCTTTTCTCTCCAAAGGTGATCTCGTCGGATTTGGTACCTGCTCTCTGTTCGCAACATGCAAAACAAAATCGTATGAACGTTAACTAAGTTAAGTTTACAGCCAATTTCCAAATAGGGGTGCATTAAAGCAATAAAATTCAAATCAACATATTTAAGCCATGAATATTACACCACTCTATTGTCCGAGGTTTAACCATGGCAATGAAATATGTACAAACCACCTGCCCGTACTGCGGGACAGGCTGCAGCATGAACCTGGTCGTCAACGACGGCAAGGTCGTGGGCGTCGCCCCATACCAGCGCTCCCCCGTCAATGAGGGGAAACTCTGTCCAAAGGGCGTCTATGCTCACGAGTTCATTAACAGTGAAGACCGGCTGACCACCCCGCTCATCAAGAAGGACGGGAAGTTCGTCGAAGCCAGCTGGGACGAGGCATACGACCTCATCGCCCAGAAGCTGAAGTCCTACAAGCCGAGCGAGCTTGCAGTGCTTGCCTCTGCCCGTGTCAGCAACGAGGAGAACTATGCGATCATGAAGTTCGCCCGTGGTGTACTGAAGACGACGCA
Organism: Methanocalculus chunghsingensis; assembly: GCF_018132105.1. Taxonomy (GTDB): domain Archaea; phylum Halobacteriota; class Methanomicrobia; order Methanomicrobiales; family Methanocorpusculaceae; genus Methanocalculus; species Methanocalculus chunghsingensis. The sequence goes on from NZ_JWHL01000006.1 coordinate 26,762, forward strand.
CATCGATCACTGTGCCCGTCTCTGCCACTCCTCCTCCGTCGCCGGGCTTGCAACGACGTTCGGCTCCGGTGCAATGACCAACTCGATCGCCGACATCGCCGAATCGAAGTGTATCTTCATCATCGGGAGCAACACCTTTGAGCAGCACCCGCTCATCGGCCGGAGTGTCGCCCGTGCCCGGAAGAACGGCGCCAAACTGATCTACGCTGATCCCCGTCTCACCGCCACCGGCAAGCAGGCCGACCTGTACATGCAGTTTAGAAGCGGCACCGATGTGGCCATCTTCAACGCAATGATGCAGGAGATCATCAAAAACGGCTGGGAAGACAAAGAGTTCATCGAGAAGCGTTGTGTCGAGTATGACGCCCTGAAGGGCGAAGTCATGAAGCCCGAATACTCGCTTGAGAACGTCGAGAAGATCTCGGGTATCCCCGCCGCCCAGCTGAAGCAGGCCGCAGAATGGTACGCCACAAGCGGCGCCTCCTCGCTCCTCTTCTCGATGGGTATCACGCAGCACACCACCGGTGTGGATAACGTCAAATCGACCGCCAACCTCGCCATGCTCACCGGCAACATCGGTCGGCCCGGCACCGGTGTGAACCCGCTCCGTGGCCAGAACAATGTCCAGGGTGCCTGTGACATGGGCTGTCTCCCTGTCGTCTTCACCGGCTACCAGAAGGTCATCGATGAAGCCGCCCACAAGAAGTTCTCCGATGCCTGGGGCTTCCCGGACGGCATCTGTGCGCCACAGAACGGGTATGAAGTCACCATCATGCTCAAGACGCTCAATGAGAAGCCCGGCGAATTAAAGGGCATGTACATCATGGGCGAGAACCCGATGCTCTCTGATGCAAACCTCTCGCATGTAAAAGAAGCAATGGAGAAGCTTGAGTTCCTCGTCGTCCAGGATATCTTCATGACCGAGACCGCCGAGATGGCCGATGTCGTCCTCCCCGCCACCTGCTATGCAGAGAAGGATGGATGCCAGACCTCGACCGAGCGTCGTGTCCAGCGTTTCAGAAAGGCGCAGGACCCACCCGGCCAGGCAAAAGTCGACTGGCAGATCATCGCCGAGGTTGCCGCAAAGATGGGCTATGCAGAGCAGTTCGCCTGGCAGTCTGCTGAGGATATCTTCAACGAGATCACCAGCCTGACCCCGTCCTATGGCGGTATGTCGTATGAGCGTATCAACAAACCCGAAGCGCTCCAGTGGCCCTGCCCCGCAGCCGACCACCCCGGCACCCCGATCCTGCACACCGCGGCATTTGCCCCCGCAATGCCCGACAGCAAGGGTCTGATGACGGCCATCCCGTTCAAATATCCGGCAGAAGTTCCTGACGCCGAGTATCCGTTCATCCTGACGACCGGGAGGAGCTTATTCCACTGGCACACCGGTGGTATGACCCGGCGTTCCGAGTCGCTTGACAGCGAAGTACCAACCGGCTGGATCGAGATCAATGTCGATGATGCCAAAGAACTCGGTATCGCTGACAACGAGATGATCGTCGCAAAGACCCGGCGTGGCCAGGTCAATGTGCCTGCCCGTGTCACAAAGGATATCATGAAAGGCGTGATGTTCATGCCATTCCACTTTGTCGAATGTGCAGCCAACATCCTGACAAACGACGCCCTCGATCCGGTCTCGAAGATTCCGGAGTTCAAGGCCTGTGCTGTCACCGTTGAGAAGATCCAGGAGGCCTGATTACGATGGTTGCAAAAGGCGATATGTTATATGCATGGGCATCTGACGCAGCATGCCTTGAGAAAGGCGAGTGCGGAGGAGCAGTTACTGCTCTCTTAAAGTATGCCCTTGAGAGCAAGATGGTTGATGGTGTCCTCACCGTGAAGAAGGGGGCCGATGTCTATGATGCCAGTGTCGAGATCGTCACCGATCCGGCTGATGTGGAGAAAGGAGCCGGCTCACTCCATTGTGGAACCCTTCTCCTCTCAAAGATTCTCACAAAATATCAGGATGGAGCAAACAACAAGAAGCTCGCCCTCCCTGTCAAAGGCTGTGACATGATGGGTCTCCTTGAGCTTGCACGGAGAAACCAGGTCAATCTTGACAACCTTGTCCTGATCGGGCTCAACTGTGGAGGATCGGTCGCTCCCGTCAATGCACGGAAGATGATCTCCGAGAAGTTCGGAATCGATCCCTCCGATGTCGTGAAAGAGGAGATCGACAAGGGCCAGTTCATCGTCATCACAAAGGATGGCAACCACAAGGGCATCTCCATCGATGAGCTTGAGGAAGAAGGATATGGCCGGAGGAGCAACTGCCGCCGCTGCCTGTATAAGGTTCCACGCCAGGCAGATCTCGCCTGCGGGAACTGGGGTGTCATCGGCGACAAGGCAGGCAAGGCAACCTTTGTTGAGGTCTGTTCCGAGAAGGGAGCCGATCTCGTCAGTAAGGCAGAAGCTGCAGGAGCTGTTGCCACATCGGCAGCTGATCCAAAAGGTATTGCGATTCGTGGCAAAGTCGAGAATGCCATGCTGAAGCTTGGTGAGAAGTGGCGCAAGCATGACTTTGCCGCCCTCTCCGGGAACCTCTGGGATGATATCCAGAAAGAGACCTCCCGGTGCATCAAATGCTACTCATGCATCGAGAACTGCCCGGTCTGTTTCCCGAAGGAAGAGGATCTGAAGAAAGCGACTACGATGGTTCCCACAGGGCAGGTTCCGCCAAACCCCATGTTCCACATGCGGCGACTTGCCCATATCTCGGACTCGTGTGTCAACTGCGGCCAGTGTGAAGAGCTCTGCCCGATGGACATACCGCTTGCGCTCTACTCTCATGCTGTGAGGGCAGAGGCGGATACGACATATCTGCCAAAACTTGGTGAAGCTCCATATAAAAATTAGAAAATCTGTGCGGAGTACTATGACACGGAATCGGTGAGGGTGGCGTGTACCCTGCCGATCACTTTTTTCCCTCTTCAAATCATTGACTTCTCTTGGATTCGATTGGAAATCCATTGGTATATTCTTCTATCCATGGTCTCGTTCGTTATTTTCGTCAATTTCCACGATATTAGGTTTTGACGAATCATTTGATCGGTACAATGCAATATTCTCTTCAAAACCGAATTATTTGAGATTTTACATCCTTTTTCCGAATCTTGTTTGGAGACGCTTCATACCAACCGAATAACCAAATACATCAGGTATCCCCTGATCTGGAAGGGTGGATATGAAAAGGTATGTCAAAGGGCGATTGTTGCCAGATTGTTTCGTGTAACAACCCTATTGACATGACAGGAATGAAGGACTATGATAAAGAAATTATGTGTACTATTTGTATGTGCTCTCTGTCTCTGCGGCTTTGCATCTGCCCACCCGCATGACGATGGTGATACTCCGGATGTGAATCTGCCTCCGATTGTACTTGCTGAAGACGGAAGAACGATATCGATCACCCTTGATGATATGGCCCTCTATTTTGCAGAACTTGATGGCAAAGACAACCCGCATATCGGTTGCTGCATGGTGGTAACCTATCGGGCTTTTGCTGCGGGAATATCCGAAATCTGGGGAGATGGGATCCCGGAGAGATCAGACATTGAGTTTACGTCCGCTCTCGTCTCCAGAGGTAATGTTCGGTCGGCAAAGTATCTCACCGGCAATTTCAAGGATATGAATCCGGCTCATCGCGGGAAGGCCTGGTTCACCGGAGCTGATGGATCATTGATCTCAGATCCAAAGCAGGATGATCTCCAGCACGCATCACGGGAGCGATCTGCTGATTCGTACCGGTTTACCATGACCCGGATCTCGACCGGTGAATCAGTAACGCTCACATTTGCCGATCATGTCTTTCCGGAAGGATACTTTGAGCTGAGGAAGAAAGTGGAAGTCGAAAAAACAGCGACTCCCGAGGAGATTCTCAGGTATGCCGAAGAGCATGCGCTTGTGGATGGGCATTTTATTGATAAATCAGATGCCTGGCTCTTCAATGAGATCTCAAGCGTCCACCCGGTTGTTGTGGAGCTTGAGATCATCGACCGGAGTACCGGCAAAGTTGTTGCCGATTTCCATTATGATCACTGGCATGGAGGGCTCCCGCATATCCATGAAGGCGAGGATATCGAGCTGATGGCACGGTATATCGATGAAAGCGGATCAGTTATTCCGCTCTACCATGGAACCCGGAACCCCGGTGCAGCCTATGCGATGTCCGCAAGGATTGCAGACGGGGCTCCGGCAGGATTTGCCCGGGTCTCGGATCACGGGGATCATGTCCATATCTATGGGGATCATGATGGCGACACCTATGTCGTCTTCCAGCTGATCGACCGTGACACCGGTGCTGTTATCTGGGAATCAGGCAGAATCGAGGTTGAGGTTGAGGAGGGGCACCTGAACATGAAGATGCTCGCTGCAATCGGTGGAGGATTGGTTCTCCTGATTGGTGCGGGCATTGTGATGATGAAGAGAAGGAAGGAGTAAAGCCCTTCCTTCCGCCTTGAATCTCTCTTGAGTACCATGAAACGGAGATCTCTTCTCTATGTCGTCAATATGGGGATGCTCATCTCATTCATCCTCTGTGCTCTGACAGGGATAGTAAAATGGCCGGGGCTCATCCCGAAGCTTGGGCTCACATATCAGACCCTGCCGTTTCCTACGATTACGCTTATCCATGACTGGAGCGGGCTTGTACTCTGTATTCTGGCTGCCATCCATCTTGGTATGCACTGGAACTGGATGATTATCATGACAAAAAGAATGTTCCTCGAACGGAGGCGATCTGATGAATAGTACTATGCTGACCGCAGTCCGGCTGATGCTTCTGGCTGGTCTCTTCTGTGGCGTCTCCGGATGCGTTGATGAACAACCAGGAGGGGACCGACATCTCATTCCCCCGGAAGAGGGTGACTCGATCCAGCAAAGTGAGATGACCCCTGATGAAGCCGCCGCCGCCCTTGCCGGTGCCTGCCCGTTTGGGAAGATCTGCTGTGGTGGTCGTGGTGACTGTTCTTTATTTGCCGATCTGAATGGTGATGGGTGTTGTGATCTCGGTCTCCGTGATGATCCATAGTCGATACTGTTTGGGAGTATCTCTATCTCCCCTACTTCTCCGTCCCTTTGAGAAAAGCGCTCAAAAAAGCTATATACTCCTCTTCTGCCTCAAGAAAATGCATATGCGATGCGCCGGCAAAGACGTGTACTATCGCCCCCTCGGTCATAGCTGCATAATCCCGAACGGTCAGCGGTAGTGCCTCATCGAACTCGCCGCAGGTATAGAGGACAGGCAGCCTGAGGTCGGGGAGCACGCCGGTTGTATCTACCTGCCGGAGGGTCCCCCGGACCGTGAACTCGGACGGCCCCCACATCGCCATGTAGATCGGGACAGCCAGCCGCTCAAACATCCGGTTCAGGCAGTCAGGCCAGGGCTCCATCCGGCAGACGTGACGGTGGTAGTAGCTCATCATCGCCTCCTGGTATGCGGGGGAATCATAGGTCTCAGATGCTTCATGCATCTCGATCACCGCCCGATTATCCGGTGGCATCCGGGCAAGCAGCTGCCGCTGATCTGCTTCCCAGCGGGGTGACGAGATCAGTGGTCCGGCAAGGATCAGTGACGATATCCCGTCCTGGCCAAACCGTTCGAGGTATGCTAAAGCGAGCATCGCCCCAAATGAATGGCCAAGGAGATGCACCGGCCCCGGAGCAAGTGCCTTCCTGACTGCATGCAGCTCATCGGCGAACCGTTCGAGTGTCAGAAACGATGTATCAGGCCTGCCAGGAGAACGGTATGATCCAAGCTGGTCATAGAAGATCACCGGCCGGGCATCGGCAAGAGAACCGAACGGCTCGAATGCATCATAGCTCCCTCCCGGCCCTCCATGGATCAGGATGAGCGGGGTGCCGTTCGTCTCTTTCCCTGCAATACAGTAGCCGACCTCGCCGCCTGGAACGGGGATTGTCCCCTTTGTCCGGGTGTACATAAGAGTAATTCGGGTTTGTGTTATAAATCAGTTGAGTGCGATAGATCCCCTGTCCCTTGGATACGCCGGGACAGTATCTCTTTTGAAGGGAAGCGATCAATATGAATGCATCACAATGGAAACCCATCGGTTCGTGTTATATGCAGTCATAGCACTCTCACTTCTCACTGCAGCCCTCATCCATCCCGTTGCCCCGGAGATTATCCCGACACACTGGAACCTCTCGGGCGAGCCTGATGCATGGTCTGATACAGCATACGGACTCGCAATCATCCCGGCAATTATCATTGCATCCGCTCTCCTCTTCGGAATGTTGATCCGGCACTTCGGCTCCGGGGATATGAGGACGCAGAGAGCAGCCGGGTGGTTCATCGTCTTACTGCTCGGTCTCCTGTATGCAATCCAGATCAATCAGGCGTTCACCGTACTCGGCCATCCGGTTGATCCTCTTCTCTTCTTCCCGGTCATCTTCGCTCTCTTCTATCTCGGCATCTCGTTCCTCCTCCCCCGTCTCTCCAGCCAGAATCCTGTCATCGGAATACGAACACCCTGGACGATGAAGAATGCAATCGTCTGGGAGAGGACGCATCAGGCAGGTGCACGGACCTTCCGGATCGCTGCGGGGCTGACACTCCTTGGTGCCTTCTTCCCTGATTACCTCTTTCTCTTCATCATCGGTTCAGCTCTCGGAGCCACGATATGGCTTGTCATCGTCAGCTACCGTGAATATCGACGACTGGAGACGATCCATGGGTGATGAGACGACAACCCAGAAGACCCTCGAAGCTTTCTTTGGTCTCACCTCGTTTCGGCCGAATCAGGAGGCGATCATCTCTGATATCCTGGCTGGCCGCGATGTTCTTGCGATCATGGCGACCGGTGGCGGCAAATCCCTCTGTTACCAGTTGCCTGCTGTGAAGCTCGGTGGTCTCTCAGTCGTCGTCTCTCCATTGATCGCCCTGATGAAGGATCAGGTTGACAGCCTCCTGGACCAGGGGATCGAGGCAGCCCTTCTCACCTCCGGCCAGACCTATGACCAGAGGAAGGCGGTTGAGGCGGATATTAAAGATGGAAAAATCCGGATTCTCTATGTATCTCCCGAACGGATGGCGCTTCCGGCATTTCAACAGCTTCTCAGAGAGGCCGGACCGAGGCTCTTTGCCATCGACGAGGCGCATTGCATCTCCCACTGGGGTCATCAGTTCCGGAAGGACTACCGCTCCCTCTCGCTGATCCGGGATATCTTCCCGGAGGTTCCGATCATCGCCCTCACCGCGACCGCGACAGAGGAGGTCCGGGATGATATTGTGAGAGAACTGAGGCTCCGATCACCATCCCGGTACATCGGGAGCTTTGATCGGGAGAATATCAGGTATACTGTCAGGGAGGTGCCAACGGAGAAGGAACGGTTCCGCCGTCTCGTCCAGTTCATCTCAAATAACCATCCCGGCTCCGGGATTGTTTACTGCCGCTCCCGGAAAGCTGTTGAAGAGACCGCGGAAAATCTCAGGGAACGCGGTATTCCTGCCCTCCCCTATCATGCCGGACTCTCTGCAAACGAGCGGACCCGTGTACAGAATGCCTTCCTGAGAGGGGAGATCCGGGTCGTCTCTGCAACCATCGCCTTTGGGATGGGGATCGACAAACCCGATGTCAGGTTCGTCGCCCACTACCATCCGCCAAAGGATATCGAATCCTTCTATCAGGAGAGCGGGAGGGCAGGCAGAGACGGAAAGCCCTCCGAATCCCTTCTTTTATACTCAAGGAGTGACTTTAAAATCGCAGAGAAGCTCATCAAACAGGAAAATTCGGAAACTGTGGATCATCCGGCCCGGCTCGCCAAACTCTCCCAGATGGCCGTCTGGTGCTCCGGAGATACCTGCCGGAGGCGCACGCTCCTCGCTCTGTTTGGTGAAAAATATCCCGCGACTCTCTGCGGATATTGCGACTGCTGTGATGCCCTGAAACGGCAGAAGAGAGCAGGGAAGCGATAATATCATTTTTTAGATCTCTTTGCCGGATTGTAGGATACATTTATCATTTAGATGTACATATATATTCATCATACCACAAATTTGTATTTGAATGGAGGTTTTTGTAAGATGCAGACCAAAATATACCTTGATGAGGAGAGCATTCCCAGAACCTGGTATAATATCCAGGCCGATCTCCCTACCCCGCTTGATCCGCCGCTCCATCCGGCGACCGGCAGGCCGGTTATCCCTGATGATCTCGCCCCGATCTTTCCAAAGGAACTCATCCTTCAGGAGATGAGTCAGCAGCGGGATATTCCGGTCCCTGACGAAGTCCGGGAGATCCTCAAACTCTGGAGGCCTGCCCCGCTCTATCGTGCACACCGGCTTGAGAAGTATCTCAAGACCCCGGCAAAGATCTACTACAAGTACGAAGGAGTCAGTCCGGCAGGGAGCCATAAGCCAAATACCGCCATTCCCCAGGCATACTACAATATGAAGGAGGGGATTGAGCGGATCGCCACAGAGACCGGGGCCGGACAGTGGGGGTCAGCCCTTGCCTTTGCAACGAATATCTTTGATCTGGAGTGTACCATCTACATGGTCAGATCCAGCTATGCCCATAAACCATACCGAAAATCGATGATGCATGTCTGGGGTGCAGAATGTATCCCGAGCCCGAGCACCAAAACCGCAGCAGGAAGGGCGGTCCTTGAAAAAGATCCGGAGACGACCGGGAGCCTGGGCATTGCCATCTCTGAAGCGGTTGAGGATGCCGCGATCAATGCAAACACCCATTACGCCCTTGGATCGGTCCTAAACCACGTCTGCCTCCATCAGACGGTGATCGGCCTTGAGGCACGGGAGCAGCTTGCGACGGTTGATTCCTACCCGGACGTCGTCATCGGCAGTGTCGGCGGGGGATCGAACTTCGCAGGGATTGCGTTTCCATTTGCTGGAGATATCCTCACCGGGAAGGCGGAAGGGACGGAGATCATCGGTGTCGAGCCTGCCGCCTGCCCGACGATGACGAAGGGACTCTATGAGTATGACTATGGCGATGTTGCCGGGCTGACACCAATGCTGAAGATGTACACCCTCGGCCACGAGTTCGTCCCGCCATCACTTCACTCAGGTGGACTGCGGTACCATGGAGACTCCCCGATCGTCTCCCGCCTCGTCCATGACGGTATCATCACCCCGGTGTCGTACTTCCAGAATGAGGTCTTCGCCGCCGCAGAGGTCTTTGCCCGGACTGAGGGGATCATCGTCGCACCCGAAGCTGCCCATGCGGTCAAAGGGGCGATTGATGTCGCCCTAGAATGCAGGAAGACCGGTGAGGAGAAGACGATCCTCTTCTGCAACTCCGGCCATGGCCACTTTGACATGACGGCATATGATGCCTACCATGCAGGCGAGATCATCGATTATGAATGTCCGGACGACCTGATCAGGGAATCCCTCTCCCATCTCCCGAAGGTTCGGTGATGCAGAGGATCGGGCTTGTCATCAATCCCATTGCCGGCCTTGGGGGGACTGTCGGTCTGAAGGGAACAGACGGCCTCTCTGAAGAGGCATTGAAGCGGGGAGCAGAGCCCCGCTCCCTCCTTCGTGCGGAAGAGACCCTCTCCCTTCTTCAAAATGAACCGATCGAATTTCTGACCGCATCCGGTTCGATGGGTGAGGATGCCCTCCGCAATGCCGGAATCTCCCGGTATACGGTCCTCTATGAATGCAATGCCTCGACGACTGCGGAGGATACTGTGGCGGCATGCAGGAGATACGCAGAGGCGGGAGCAGCCCTGATCCTCTTTGTCGGTGGTGACGGAACCGCCAGGGACGTCCTTGCCGCGATCGGCACCCGTATTCCTATCCTTGGCATCCCGGCAGGGGTCAAGATGTACTCGGCGGTCTTTGCAACAGATCCGCAGGCGGCCGCCCCTCTCATCCGGGATATCGGTTCGCTCCCGCTCCAGGATGCAGAGGTCCTTGATGTCGATGAGGTGGCATACCGCTCCGGCCGGCTCAGCACCCGTCTCTATGGCATTGCGAGGATTCCTTACAGGAGCGGCTTTCTCCAGCATGCGAAGGAGACGTACGCAACTCATGGAGATGAAGAGCGGCAGAGGAGAGAGATAGCCCGCTTTATGGCAGCCGTCCTCTCCTCAGGCCGTCCGTTCATCCTTGGTGCAGGATCGACGACAGAGGCGATAGCAGATGAGATGGTGCTCCCAAAGACCCTCCTTGGTATTGATGCGTATGCTGGAGGCACCCGCTTTGCAGGCGATCTTGATGCACGTTCCCTCCTTGCATTCCTGGAGAGACACCCGGATGCACGCCTTATCATCAGCCCGATCGGATCCCAGGGATTCATCATCGGCCGTGGGACACAGGTGATCACCCCGGCTGCAATCTCCCGGATAGGTGTGGAGAATATTATCGTCGTGGCAACACCGGAAAAACTCAGAGGAACGCCTCTTCTCCATATTGATACCGGTGATCGTCTCTGTGATGCAGCATTTCCTGAAACGATCCGCGTCATCTGCGGATATGGCATCGCAGAACGAAGACGACTCGCCAGTTCCTGCTCTTCTCCTCCCGGTGATCGGTCAATTTAAATGACTATTGTACAAATATATACATCAGAGAACAGATATTCTTTCCATGGAGCCGGAGATGCCAAACATCACTACATTTCTTGATATCGGTGCCGCAAGGTCAGACGATCCAGCTCTGATTCTTCCAACAACGGGTGAATCCTATACGATGCGGGATCTCCTTGATGCAACCTGCAATCTTGGATCGATCCTCCTTTCCCATGGAGTCTCAACGGGGGAGAGGATCACCATCTGCCTGGAGAGTTCTGCAGGCTATCTCGTCTCATACTTTGCCGCATGGCGGATCGGTGCCGTTGCTGTCCCGGCAAACCGGGTGTCGACGAGGGAGGAACTTGCCTATGCCGTATCGGACTCAGGGAGCCGGGTGATCATCACCGACCCCGAAGGTTCAGAGATGGCATCTTCCATCCCGGGCGTCACTGTCATCGTCGCAGGGGGGGAGGCTTTGGAAGGAACTGTCCCATGGAGACTCCTCCCCGATGAAAGGGTCTGGATTGAGCCTGCCAACTGTCTGGGTTCAGACCTCTGCCATATTCAGTATACCTCCGGAACCACCGGACGGCCGAAGGGTGCGATGCTCACCCAGGGGGGATGGATGGCAGCACTCGATGCCGAGGCTGAGGTCCTCACCCTCCGCCCGGATGATATCTATCTTGGTATCTACCCGATGGGCCATGTCGGCATCTCCTGGGGGATAGCCGCCCTGAAGGCCGGTGCCAGCTTCGTTGTGATGGAGCGTTTTGATCTGGAGACATATCTCCGACTGGCTGAAGAGTACCGGGTGACCATCCTTGCAGGGATGCCCCCTGTGATTCATTCACTCCTCACCTCCCCACCAGGAACGGAAAGAAGGCTTGCATCGGTCCGGGAGATCATCTCCGGGGGCGGCCCGCTTCACCCTGATATCTGGAAACCCTTTCATGAGCGGTTTGGCATTCCGATCATCAACGCCTACGGCCTCTCGGAGACGATCGTCGTCGGGACAGGGACTGCTATCCGTGCAGATGATTATCCGCTCGCTGACCGGTTCCTCTCTGTCGGCCATCCTGCCGGATACTCCGAAGTGCGGATCGTTGATACAGAGGATCCATCACAGGTCCTCCCCGCAGGTACGGAGGGTGAGATCGCCCTTCGCGGTCCTTCTGTCGCTCTCGGCTATTATGGGATGCCCGAGGAGACGGCGGCGGTCTTCCTTCCGTCGGGATGGTTCCTGACCGGTGATATCGGATACCTGGATGAGAACGGGATGCTCTCGATCACCGACCGGAAGAAGGATATGATCATCATGTCCGGCTGGAAGATCTACCCCACAGAGGTTGAAAACGTCCTCCTCAGCCACCCCGATATCGCAGACGCCGCAATATTCGGCGTTCCTGATCCACGGCGGGGGGAGATCCCGGTCGCGGCGGTCGTTCCGAAGCGTTCCATCCGGATCGAAGAGATCATCGCCTACTGCCGTCGGTATCTCGCAGGATACAAGGTTCCGCGTGAGGTGCAGATCGTCGATCACCTGCCGCGGGTCAATGGCTGGAAGCTGATGAGAAAGAGTCTCAGGGAAACGTATTCAAAGAATTTAAGGCAAATACCATGAAATCCAGAGATATAGCAATCGTCGGCATCCTGCTTGCGGCAGGGGCCATCGTCCGGTTTATGTCACTTGTCATCCCGGGCCCGATCGTCGCAAACCTTGTCATCGCGTTCTATTCACTTGCTATCCTCCTTGTTGTTCCGAAGGTGAATGAAGCCCTTGGAATCGGGGTGATCGCCGGCCTGATATCCGCATTGATCAGCCATTCAATCTTCCCGCCGGCAAATCTTATCTCAGAGCCCGTCGGAGCCGTCGTCTGTATCCTCGTCTTCATGATAGTGAAGGATCGGATCAAAATCGGGGCTCCGGGTATCTCAGCGACTGTTGCAACGCTTGCATCTGGATTTACCTTCGTGGGGGTTGTTGTTCTCCTCCTCCTGGCAGCACCCGGAATGCTTGCAAAGGCAGTAACGCTGACCGGCTTTGTCATGGCAATCGTTCCGATTGTTGTCCTCACCGCTTTCGTCAACGGAATCATCGTCCAGATGCTCTATCCGTCAGCCTCAAGAATCCTGGAGAGATGATCGATGCCTATTGATATTCAGAATCTCAGTTACACATACCTGAGAGGGGACAGGCCGGTTCTAAACGATATCTCCGTCTCTCTCCCCGCAGGATCAATGCTGGTCATCACCGGCCCTTCAGGATCCGGGAAGACCACCCTCTGCCGGGCGATGGCAGGAATCCTCTCCCATCTCTACTCGGGCAGGCTCGAGGGTTCAATCTCCGTCAAAGGAAAGGATATTATGGCGTATGACGGCGTCGAAGAGCTTTATTATGAGGTCTCGATGGTCTTTGATGACGCCGATGCCCAGCTGATCTTCACAACCGTCGGCGAGGAGATCTCGACCAGTCTCCGGAATCGGGGTTTCTCCCGGAGTACGACGGAAGAGGAGCTGGTTCGGATCCTCGGTCTTCTTGAGATCGAGGACCTGGTTGATCGCCCCCCTTATACGCTCTCGGGTGGCCAGAAACAGAAGGCGGCACTTGCCGCAACGCTGGCACTCGGAACCGATATCCTGATCCTCGATGAGGCGACATCAGAACTTGATGAAGCCGCCAGAGGGGTCGTCTTCTCCCTCCTCCGCCAGCTTGCTGATGAAGGGAAGACGATCATCCTTGTCGAGCATATGATCGATGAAGCCGCGTTATATGCCGATGCCTGTATCCTCCTTGAGGATGGGCGGATCACCGCTTCGGGATCAGCCGAAGAGGTCTCACGCCGGATACAGGAATCACTTCATCCGGTCAGGAGACGTACAACAACTGCGAATGGGGACCGCCTCATCGAGATGCAGGATCTCGTCCACTGTTATGGGGATCTCCGGGCCGTTGATGGCGTGAATCTGACACTCAGGCGTGGTGAGATCATCGCGATCATCGGGGAGAACGGCTCCGGCAAGACGACTCTTGTGAAGCATATGAATGGCCTTCTCCGCCCGACTGAAGGATCGCTACTCATCTCCGGGACCCGGTGCCATGACCAGTCGGTCTCTCTCCTCTCCCGGCATACCGGCCTCGTCTTTCAGAACCCGGATACCATGCTCTTTGAGGATACTGTCCGGAAGGAGGTCGCCTTCGGTTTGAAGAATATCGGGAGAGATACCGGATGTATCGAGGCGGTCCTTGCGGAGGTCGGCCTTGGAGGCAGAGAGGAGGTTAATCCACGCCATCTCAGCAGAGGTGAACGGCAGCGTCTTGCCCTCGCATGTGTCATCGCGATGGGACAGGATGTCTTCGTCCTGGATGAACCGACAACCGGACTTGATCCGGTGGAATCGCTTCAGATTATGGAGATACTGATGCGGCTTGCCGATGAAGGCCATGGTATCGTGATGATCACGCATAATCCCGGACTTGCGACAACCTACGCGGATCGGGTCATCAGGATGAACAACGGCCGGATCGTATCGATCGAGGAGGCCTGACGATGCAGGAGATTATGCAGTATATCCCGGGTGATGGCATCTTCCATCGGATCCATCCCCTGACAAAGCTTGTATTTACCGTGATCCTTGTCGGGCTCGCCGTCCTGACCGGAGATCTTCTCATCCTCTCCGGTCTCCTCATTGCGGTCTATCTTGCTGCATTGGTGGGAGGACTTTCCCGTGGTCTGACAGAGCAGATCCCGCTCCTCGTGATCCTCGGTGGGATGCTCGTTCTCTTCACCGTCCTGACGATGCAGGGGGGCGAGGTGATCCTGACGCTCATCCCGGCTGCCGTTCCATTGATCGGTGGTGCGCTTCCGGTGACGAGCGGGGCACTCCTTTTTGGAACCATCCTTGCCCTCCGGTTTTCTGTGATGCTCTTTGCATTCCAGCTTCTGGTCATCTCGACCAGGCCGGGCGAGCTGGTCATGACGCTCCGCCAGCTCCGGATGCCGATCGATTACACACTGATGTTCCTCATCGCGCTCCGCTTCATTCCAACGCTTCAGAGGGAGGGAATCCGGATAAGCGAGGCACAGCTTGCACGCGGGTACTCCCCCGGAGACGGATTCATCGGGAAGGTCAGGGGACTCCGGCCTGTTATTCTCCCCCTCATCTTTAACTCTCTCGGAAAGGCTGATACCCTTGGAATGACGATCGATATGCGTGGATACAGACGCGGGAAGGCTGAACCGGATCCGATCTCGTTTGGCCGTCTTGACGGGATTGTTATCACTGCGGTATCGCTCCTCGCCATTATGGTGGTTGCCGTACCCCTGATGTAGGATACGATGATGGATGAATCTCTGATGAGAACAAGCGGTGTGCCGGGCCTTGATCCGGTCCTCGGTGGCGGGTACCGGACTGGTGCCCGGATCATCGTCTATGGATCTCCCCTCTCCGGGATTGAGATACTTGCAGCCCGGTTTGCAGAGGCGACAGGAGGTGTCTACCTGAGCCTTGATGAGGAGCCCGTCGGGCAGGCATTCGCCGCAGCAGGCCTCTCGGTCGAGGATATTGCTCATGATATCAGGGGGCCGTCCGCAGTCCTCGACTCACTCTCGTCGGTGATTCTTGACAGGGGTATCTCCCAGGCGATCCGTCTCCTCACCATCGCTACCGATTCGTTCCGATCAGAAGGGGGGTGCCTCCTCTGTACGCTGTACGAAGGCCTGCATACCCCCTATGAAGAGATCCTGATCTTCCGGCAGGCGGATATTGTCATCTATCTCAGGACAGAGGTTCATCAGTCCCAGGTGGAACGACGGCTCCAGGTGATGAAGTACCGGGGGATGCGAATCCCTGATCGGACCGTCCCCTTCATCCTCACCGGGGATGGCATCGAGCTCTCGACGACATCAAGGGTGGTGTGAGGAGAAGGGCATTTGGGGGCTCCTGCTCATATCTGGGTCGGATATACAATCCACCTGGTTGATACATCCCCATTGACTTCGCTGGATATCCTGCAGCGTTGCCGGAATGCCTGACCCGATTATGCACTATCTCGCCGGAATATTAAAAATTCTACTGATATAAATCCTTATCTCTGGTTATTTGTATATTTTTTTATTCATTAATTATAATATTTTTAGATATATTTATTGCTGGAAAAACCAAGCAACGTCTGCCGTCGATACTTCACATACCAGATCATACCGCAGAGATGTCATGGAACAGATAAGGGCCATCCTCCCCCTTATCACGATACAAATGCTATAGCGGGAGACCACTACAGCTCCTCGGAGGGATCGGCGAATCGGACGTGAAGGTTATGAAACATCGTATTTTCTCCTTAATGGCACTGCTCATCCTCATGGTTCTTTTTGTGCCACCTGCTGTTGCTGATGAACCACATCAGAATGACGACATCCTCCTCTTATCTGATAACTCCCTGACTCTGGATGGACAGATAAGTGGTTCACGGGTTATTCAGGTTGAATCTCCCCACCCATATCCGAATAACTATGACTACACCTGGACAATAACACAGCCTGGTGCCGACCAGATGCGTATACATTTCGATACACTCGGGCTGTATGATTCTGTTGATAGGGTAAGGCTCTATGATGGCGGCAACCAGTTACTTACCACGTATTATGGCTCCCGAGCGAATGAAGATTTATGGTCGGAATGGTATACCACTGATACAATAAAGGTACGACTAGAAACCGGTGGTAGTGGTACTGCTTATGGCTTTTTAATCGATTTTATTGAGACCGGTAACGGGCTTATCTCTCCGATATTTTCGATAGGTGATAGTGTATATGTGCAAAACTCCGATTCTGGGTTAAATGTCCGTGATTCCCCGGGCCATGGGACAATAATCCTTGGAGAGGTGCATAATGGCGATAGAGGTACGATACTTGAAGGGCCAATTCGGGCCCCCATTGGGGGTGTTGTGCATACATGGTGGAAGGTTGCATGGGATGGTGGATTGAATGGCTGGTCAACTGAGAGATATCCTCGCGGTGATTTCTATCTCAAAGTTATCACTTCATCTCCATCGAATCCGCCTGTGGCTGCATTCACCGGAACCCCGGTTACCGGACAGGTCCCGCTTGCTGTGAGCTTCACCGATCAGTCGACAGGCACTCCGACAGAATGGCAGTGGAACTTCGGTGATGGAAACACTTCCACAAATCAACATCCGATGCACACCTACACGTCAGCTGGAACGTACACCGTCAGTCTTACCGTAACGAATGCCGATGGTACCGCCACCGAGACGAAGACAGATTATATCATCGTTGATTCCTTGGTACTTCCAGGCGCGAACTTCAGCGCCACTCCTACCTTTGGAAGAGTCCCTCTTGCTGTGAGCTTCACCGATCAGTCGACAGGCACTCCGACAGAATGGCAGTGGAACTTCGGTGATGGAAACACTTCCACAAATCAACATCCGATGCACACCTACACGTCAGCTGGAACGTACACCGTCAGTCTCACCGTAACGAATGTCGATGGTACCGACACCGAGACGAAAAAAGATTACATCACTGTTGATCCACTGGTACTTCTAATAGCGAACTTCATTGCAAACACCACGAACGGATATGCCCCGCTTGCGGTTCAGTTCAACGATACCTCCACCGGGACACCCGGCTCCTGGCTATGGGACTTCGGTGACGGAGGAACCAGCACGGATCAGGATCCGCTCCATACCTACACCCGAATCGGGACAAACAATGTGACACTCACCATATCCAACGAGCATGGAGAAACCACCGAACACAAACAGGACTACATCTCCGTCCACCTTCGTGCAGACTTCAACCGAAATGGCAGAATCGATATCGGGGATGTGGCAAAAGTTGCGTATATGGCAGTTGGCCTGATCGCAGATGATCCCGAGGCCCGGCTCATGGGTGGTGCCCAGGTCACAGGAGCCGATGCGGCAAAGATCGCCTATTTCTATGTAGGGGCGATCCCAGCATTGTGATCTCTTATCAGTGTCTTGTGGAGCAGAAACGAGATGATATAAGATGAGGGTGTCGAAACACCTTCATTGAATATTTTCAGGTTCTCCGGCTGGGTTGCGGCCTCATCATCAAGGACGGCGAAGCCTCTAATAACCGTATCTTTTATGAGCCTGTTCGATCGGCAGGATCTCATGGATAATTACGAGTTTTTCTTCTTTATCGATCTCGTAAAAAACAGTATACCTGCGGGAGATGTGAAGCCGGTATATGACAACGCCGCCCCGTAGAATCAGCTTTTCTTTATCTCCATGGTTTCCTGGAAAAGGATCTTCTTCCAGCCGCATTAAAGCAGTTTTTATGATTCTACGGGTTTTTTCCGGGAGATGATTGATCTCATCAGCCAACTCATGCCAGAGAATAAGGGAAAATGTCAATCCTTAATCTCCGATAATGAAACATAGCTATCTTTCCGACGACTGCTCCAGGTACTGACATCTTCCTCAAGCCTGCGTCTCTTTCGGTCCTCGATCATCTCTGACAGGAGATCTGTATAGGTCTGACCTGCCGCTCTCATTTCAGCAAGCTCCTTCCAGACATGTTCTGTTACCGGGATCCGTTTTACTGCTGACATGAACGCAATGTAAGTATTGTAAGTATGAATACTTTTGGTTTGTTCTTGATCTTCAGCCCCCGCATTCTATTTATACTCCCTTCTCACCAGCCTGACCGCCTCGCACATCCGGGAGAGCTTTGCAGCCGCCCCCTCCGGGGTATGCATCCGCAGGCCGCAGTCCGGGTCGATCAGGATCGTCTCAGGTGAGAATACATCGATACATCGTTCTATCCGCTCTTTGATCAGCCCAACCGGTTCAACGTCATGGTCTGAAGATGCCACACACCCGCACCCGATCATCTTCCCACGGAGATCCTTTTCATTGAATATCCCAAGGTTCTCCGGCTGGGTTGCGGCCTCGATATCAAGGACTGCGATCGGCAGGCGGAGGAGGTCATCGATGATTCCGGCGAGCGGCCCGCAGACATGCACGCAGACAGGAATCTCCACTGCGCCTGCGATGATCCCGATCGCCTCCGTCCCGGTTGCTATATCGGCGGCTCCCGTCGAGAGGATCGGCTCATCGATCTGGATCATACAGACCCCTTCCCGTGCAAGCGCCTGCGCCTCGGCGGCGAGGGCAGCGGCGATATCAAGGACAACTTCGTCTCTGTTCCTGTACTCAGGCGTTTTGATCCTGAGTGCATGGGCAATGGAGGAGGGACCGGTGAGGATGCCTTTGACCAACTTTGCCTGTGAGAGTGCATATCTGGTATCCCCGACCGTGATCCCGGATGCCGCAGGGAGAATACGGGAGATGATGGTATCATCCCGGATCCCTGGCAGCTTCCCGGCGAATGCCTGGATCATCCCTTCACGGACCTGTCCGTCCGAGATGATATCGATGCCCGCACGGATCTGCTCGGCAACAGCAAACCGGACCGCATGCCGATAGGGATCGATGATCGCGCCAAGTCCGGTCCCCTTCACTGCAGGGAAGCTCCCGACGACCGTCGTCGGGAGGATCATACCGGGATCGAATAGAGGCGAAGACATGGCTTATGGGGTGACGCGGTGGCGGTCACGCGGGAAGAGGACCGCTTCACGGATGTTCTGGAGTCCGCACATCGTCATAACGAGCCGCTCGGCCCCAAGACCCCAGCCTGCATGGGGCGGCATCCCATATCGGAATGGCTTGAGATAGAACTCAAATCCTTCCGGCGAGAGTCCTTTGCTCCTGATCTGCTCGACGAGCTGGTCATGGATATGGCATCGCTGGGCTCCTGATGAGAGCTCCATCCGGGGATGCATCAGATCAAAGGCATTGCAGATGGAGGGATCACGCTCGTTTGGCATCGCATAGTAGGGGCGGATGGCCGTCGGCCACTCGGTGATGAAGTAATGGGCTCCCATCTCCTCGCCGATTATCCGCTCACTTGCCGTCCCGAGATCATCGCCATAGGCGATCGGATCCTCGCTCTTCCTCGCCGCGATTTCGATCGCTTCGGCATAGGGAAGCCGGGGAAGCGTTGTGTCAGGGATGGCAGGGTCGGTTACCCCGAGGTGGGCGAGCTGGTCAGCACAGTCGTCGGCGACTGCCTGATAGACCGTTCTCATCAGCCGTTCGAGGAGCTGCATCACATCTTCATGGTCGGCAAAGGAGACCTCGACATCGATCGATGTCGCCTCGTTGAGATGGCGGACAGTATTATGCTCCTCGGCACGGAAGATCGGGCCGATCTCAAAGACCTTCTCACAGCCGCCGGCCATCATCATCTGCTTGTACAGTTGCGGGCTCTGGCCGAGGAACGCCTCCTTCTCAAAGTATGCAATCGGGAAGAGCTCTGTTCCCCCTTCGGTTGCTGCAGCGACCACCTTCGGGGTGGTGATGTTGATGAACCCCTCATTGAAGAGGAATGAGTGTGTTGCCTCCATCACCCGGGACCGGATCTGGAAGATCGAGGCGATCCTCGGCCGCCTGACATCAAGGAACCTGGCATCAAGGCGTGTATCAATCTCAGCAGGCACCTTCTCTGCAACATCGAGCGGCAGGGGTGAGGCCGCCTTTGCCAGGATCTCAAAGCTTTCCGGGACGAGCTCGCGGCCACCGGGGGCCTTTTCGGTCGCTTTGATGATCCCTGTCACCCTGACAACCGATTCGCGGGAGACCTCTTTGATGGCATGAAGGACCGCTTCAGGAACCTTCTTCTTGGGAACAGTCACCTGCATGATACCGGTTCTGTCCCGGATGAGGAAGAATGCGAGCCCGCCGAGGTCCCGCTCTTCATGTACCCATCCGGCTATCGTTGCCTTCTCCAGATCAGGAGTGACCTCTTGTATTGGTATGCGCATAAAATCGAGTATTTGTATCTCTTACAAGGCAAAGAGGTTAACCCATCGTGGCTATCATAGCCTTTCAGGGGATGATGGTGAGAAAGAAACCTTATCCATCATCTACGAGGATGCCATGCTCCCGGCACCATCGTTCTTCTTCGGCGATGAGATTCTCCATATCTTTCGTCTCATCCCCCCATCCTGCAGAGATGGATCTCGCGGGTGAGAGGCACTGGCAGATGATACCATCATAGACCTGTGGCAGGACCCTGAGCCTGCGGTGATGAATAGCGATCTGGCGGCGTTCCTCAGGGGTGAGAGAGTCCCCCATCCTCTCTGCAATAGTCATATCCTGCCGGAGATCTGCAAAGACCTTGTTTAATAAGCTGATGAACTCTCCCATACGGACCGGTTTCTTGATCCAACCGACGATCTCAGGTCCATATCTGATCATCTCGATCGGGAGGAAGACCTTGCCGGTGAGGATGAGAATCGGAATATCCTCATATGCGGGCACGTTCCGGATTGCTTTGAGTGTAGCCCATCCATCCATCGGTTCCATCATAATATCCAGGACGATGAGGTCGGGAATCGTCTCGGAGAGGATTTCAAGGCATTCTTCTCCACCGCCAGCTGTCATGACATGATATCCAAACTGGCTGAGGACATCCGGGATCATCAACCTGAGGGCCGGGTTATCATCGACGAAAAGGATCAGTCTCTCGGTGTCACCGCTCTTCTCGCCGGGCTCAGGGTCACCACGCATATTTGCATTATTATACTACATATTATTAAAAGGTTGCAATTATTCTTCAGGTTCATATGTGCCACAGACAGAACAGCCATGGGGTCTATATACGGTATCCCGCCTGCTTCCGATCCGATAACATGTCACCCCCTTGAGACCAAGAGTCCAGGCTGATATGATAGCATGGGTGATCTCATCCATTATTGTATCTGATCTGAGATTGATTGTCTTGGCAATGGCTGCATGGGTATGGCGCTGAAACGCCGCCTGCATCCGGAGATGGTCATCCGGGCTGATATCCCCGGCAGAACGATAGAGCCTCCGGAAAGAATGATGGAGCCAGTCTATATTCCGGAGTGTCCCCGTCGCTCTGATATGATCGATCACCTCTCTTCTCTTCACCTCTGCTGCACTCTCTGTGTACCCGCATCTGGCGATCTCTTCATCGAGTGCTCTTTTGAATACCGGATGAATCATCTCAAATTCCCGCCCTGCCGTATGACGGCGTATAGAGACAAAAGAGTAGACCGGCTCAATCCCCGGCGAGACTCCGGCAATGAGGGAGATGGTCCCGGTCGGCGCAATCGTGGTCAGCGCTGCATTTCGGATCGGTTCATGC
This sequence comes from Methanocalculus chunghsingensis, assembly GCF_018132105.1. Taxonomy (GTDB): domain Archaea; phylum Halobacteriota; class Methanomicrobia; order Methanomicrobiales; family Methanocorpusculaceae; genus Methanocalculus; species Methanocalculus chunghsingensis. The sequence goes on from NZ_JWHL01000006.1 coordinate 48,487, forward strand.
CATATACTTCCTTCCCATGCTGGAAATACCCCCAGCTCTGCTGCACAGCATTTCGACTCATCGATTGCAGTCGCCGTGATGAATCCCATCACCTCTTCAGCAAAGGTTCGTGCCTCCTCTGAATCATACGGGATTCCTGCAAGAAGGAGGGTGTCATGGAGCCCCATCACCCCAAGGCCGATCTTTCGCGTCCTCCTTGTGGCTTCTGCAATCTCAGGGAGGGGATGGGTCGTCTGGTCGATGGCATTATCCAGGAAACGGACTGCAAGGCGGGTGATCTCATCGAGCTTATCCCAGGCAACCGATTGATTCTGAAGGAAAAGTGGCAGATTGATACTCCCGAGGATACAGGATTCATACGGGAGAAGAGGCTCCTCGCCACAGGGGTTTGTTGCCCTCATCGATCCAAGTGCCGGTGTCGGATTTGCAGCATTGATGGTATCGGCAAAAAGAACTCCAGGCTCCCCGTTCCGATGGATCCCCTCAACAATTGCTGAGAATACCTCCCGGACGCTGATCACCTCTCCGGAGATTGGGTGGATGGTGAGGATCTCATCATGAGATCCCTCCGTAAGCGCCTGCATATATCGATCAGGGATCATCACCGAGATATTGAAGTTCTCAAGCACCCCCTCCTCTTTTTTCGCAGTGATAAAGGAGAGGATATCCGGGTGGGCGATATCGAGGACACCCATGTTCGCTCCCCTTCTCCTCCCGCCTTCACGGATGACACGGGTCGCGGTGTCAAAGATCTCCATAATCCGGACCGGTCCGGGTGAGATCCCCCCACCTTCTTTAATGGGAGTTCCGCAGGGTGGAATTTCTGAAAATGAATACCCCGTTCCGCCATCGTTTACCTGGATGATCGCTCCTTCCCGCAATGCTCTGAAGATTTCAGGGATGGTGGGCCCAACCGGAATGACAAAACAGGCGGAGAGCTGGGGATTTCTGGTCCCTGCGTTCATCAGGGCAGGAGAGTTTGGGAGGAAGAGGAGATCCTCCATCATGTGGAGAAACTGCTCACGCTCAGCCTCATCCTTTCCGATGGCAGATGCGACACGGGAGCAGATATCAGAGAAGCTCTTCTCTCCCGGCTGGAGGTACCTGCTCTTCAGGATATGATCCCGTATCGCTCCGTTCATGCGGTTACCCTCCTATTCCTGAGATGATCCGATGTATATGTGGTACAATAAATTCGATGAAGGAATCGATGAGGGCCCCAATCTTTTCAAATGAGATGAGATCAGGATATATTCCCCCGGTATCATCTGGTGCAGGGAGGGGATCCGGGGTATGGGCCGGTGTCGTATCGGTCGTTGGTACCGGAGTTGGTGAAGGGGGTATGACGGGTATCTCTTCAGGTTCTTCCAACAGATCTGCTATAGATGCCGGATGAATAAAGATTGCTCCTTCACGTGCGTACCCGTCAGGGCCGCACTGGCTGATCTCAAGGAGGGGAAAACCTGCGTCTGGAGGAACCCCTCCGGTGACGGCAACCCTGAGGCCGACATTCTCCCGCTGTGGATAGGAGAGCTCAAAGCCGGGTATGGTGTAGTAAGGGCTCCTCCGTGTTGATGATGGCATCTCCGCACCATTCCGGATGAGGGTCACTTCCCATGCCGGGTCGATGAGTGCCGACCTGAGCCGGAGGGTATCTGTTCCAGGAAACGATGTTGAACGGAGGCGATCGAAGGAGAGCCGGGTTCTGAGGGTAACTGTCTCCCCGGGTGTCACCTCCCCTGCCGGAGTGGTGTATCGGGGTGAAATGGTGAAGGCGGAGAGATCCGGCGGGGGTGGTGCAATGATGACCGGATCCGGTATCCCTCCGGAGGGGATGATCCCTGATGGAGAGACGATCTGTGAGACCGAGTATTCATTATCTTCCCGGAGCTGATAGGATCCGTCAAGCTGCCGCACCCTGATGATGGATAGCGGTGCATCTGAGCCGTTTCCAGGAACCGTTCCCCTGAGACTGATTGAGAGAGTGACATCCTCAGCTGCCGGGTATGAGAGTTCCCACCCGGATATCCTCTCCCGGGATCTCACCGACTGCCTGAGCGTGCTCTCTCCCCCACCCCTTCTCAGGATCACGGTCCATTCCGGATTCGTGAGATCGGTTTGGAGCTCCAGGATGTCTCCTGACGGGAAGGAGAGGAGTTCGAGTCCAGGAAAGCCGAGATTGACAAGAACAGTCTTTTCATCTCCCAAAATGAGATATCCATCCGGAATTCCATCAGAATCCAGAACGACAAATCCTGCTGCTGAAGGGATGAGGAGGATGAGGATTGCACAAGAGATGATTCCCCGCATCATACATGATCATCATCGCAGGAGATGAAAGATGCTTTCGTTCTTGAGTTCTATTATGGTCTATGCAACTGATCGTTCTTGTTGATAACACAACCCTCATCGACAGATACTATCGGGCTGAGCCCGGCCTCTCCTTCATACTCCGGGATGGCGACACCAGGATCCTCTTTGACTGCGGATATTCTGATCTCTTCATCGCAAACGCAGATGCAATGAAAGTCGATCTCAACTCCATCAACAGCATTGTCCTCTCCCATGGCCATATCGATCATACCGGGGGTCTCATTCCGCTCATACGATTCTACCATGCGATCCCGGATGGGGATACCCCCGGGACGAGGCCATCCATCATCACGCATCCTGCGACATTCGGACGGAAGGTTTCAGAAAAGGAGGGGGATGTCGGCTGTCCGGTGACGAGAGATCAGCTTGCCGCAATCGGGGACCTGCACCTCTCTGAGCGCCCTCTCAGGATAAGTGATCGTATCTGGTTCCTTGGCGAGATACCACGTACCGATCCCTCCCGAACCCAGAAGAGTACCGCTTCTGTTGAAAGCCCGGCCGGGTGGGTTCCGGATCCGGTGACCGAGGACTCCGCACTTGTCTATTGCGGGGATGAGGGGCTTGTCATCATCTGTGGCTGCACCCATGCAGGGATTGAGCATACCGTCTCATATGCGCGTGAAATCTGCGGGGATGAACGTGTTGCGGCTATTATCGGGGGGCTTCATCTCTATTCAGCATCTCCTGAACGAATTGCCGGAGTTGCTGACTGGTGCGCGGAGGAGGGGATACCGGAGATCTATCCCTGCCACTGTACCGGCCTCCCAGCGACGATCGCCTTTTCAAAACATCTTACGGTCATACCTATCGGGGTTGGAAGTCACCTCACATGGGATGAGGAGCCGGTATCCCTTGACAAAGTTTAAACTCCGTCGAAAACGAATGATGCTTATGGTTGTTCCCCAGAAGGTTTTCTTTACAAAGGGTGTCGGCGTCCATAAGGACAAACTCGCTTCTTTTGAGCTTGCCCTCAGAGAGGCAGGCATCGAGAAATATAACCTCGTTTATGTGTCGAGCATCTTTCCACCCAACGCCACAACCGTTTCACGTGAGGAAGGGTTAAAAGAGCTTAATGCAGGCGAGATCGTGTACTGCGTCATGGCACGTAACGAGACGAAGGAAGCCAACAGGCTCTCTTCAGCTGCCATTGGACTTGCACTTCCAAGGGATGCCAACGAGTACGGATATCTCTCAGAGCATCATGCATATGGTGAGACCGCACTTGTATCCGGTGAGTATGCTGAGGATCTCGCCGCGACGATGCTTGCCACGACACTTGGTATCGAATTTGATCCGGATAAGGCATGGCAGGAGCGGGAGCAGATCTATAAGGCGAGCGGTAAGATCATCGAGACGACACATATCTGCCAGTCGGCTGAGGGCGACGCTGAAGGCCGATGGGTGACCGTCATCGCCGCTGCTGTCTTTGTCCTTTAATTTCATTGCAATTTCTTTTTTAAGGGGATGATGCTGAGATGGAGATCGCTGGTATTCCTCTCGTCGATCTCTATACATGGGTAATCATTCCCCTTTTCATAGTCGTTGCACGGATCATCGACGTGAGCATCGGAACGATCCGGATCATCTTCGTATCACGTGGATACCGGTTCCTTGCCCCGGCGCTTGGATTCTTTGAGGTGATCATCTGGCTGCTCGCAATCGGTGAGATCATGAAGAACCTGAATAATCCGGCGGCATATATTGCATATGGGCTTGGTTTTGCTCTCGGAAACTATCTGGGGATTCTGCTAGAGGATCGCCTCTCAATCGGCCAGGTTATCGTCCGTGTGATCACCAAACGGGATGCATCCGTCCTTGTCGAGATGCTGAAGCAGGGGAATTACGGTGTCACCACCATTGATGCTGAAGGGGCGACCGGTCAGGTGAAGCTCATCTTCCTTGTGATAAACCGTTCCCGCCTGACTGAGGTGATCGAGCTGATCAAGCACTTCAATCCGGCTGCTTTTTACTCGGTGGAGGATGTCCGATCGGTGAAGGAGGGGGTATTTCCTATGGAACGATCGGGCTTCCTCAGCTCCCGGATCAATGCGATGAAGGTCAGGCGCAAGCAAAAATAGGATATTATTTATTGAGGCGTTCAAGTGCCTCAAAGGCCTCCCTCCGGACGGAAGGATCATTGTCGCGGAGGAGATCGGTGAGTGGCTCGTGAGCCTCATGACTTCCGATTTCGCCGAGAACGGTGGTTGCCTGCCTCCGGACGACGGGATCCTCATTCCTGAGGTAGGTGATCAACGTTCGTACTGCCGGCTCTCCGATTCCGGCAAGAATCTCCATTGCACCTTCACGGATTCTGCTCTCCCGGCTCTCAAAGGCTGCCGTGACTTCGGGGAGGGCAGCATTCCCGAAAGCCGCGAGGGCGATGATCGCCCCGTCTCTGACTTCCGGATCAGGATCAGCCAGAGCTCCGATGAGGTGCGGAACAGTATTGAGATCCCTGATTCTGCCGAGAATGCGAATCCCGGTCTTTCTCATTGTTGGATCTTCATGCTGAAGGAGTGGAATGATTTTTCCGCATGCAGGGGATCCGATCTGTGTCATCGCCTCCTCTATCCGTAGTCTGATCTCTGGATCAGCTTCCTGGAGTGCCTGAATGAGGGGTGGTACAGCGGTCGTTCCAAGTTGAGTGCAGGCATGAATGGCAGCATTTCTGACCCGTTCGTCATGATCTCCAAAAAGAAGAAGGAGTGTTGGTATTGCACGATCATCAGGGAGATATCCATATGCCCGTGCAGACGCGGCACGGACTTCCGGATCCTCGTCACTGAGTGCTTTATTCAGGGGTTCAATCCGTCTCTCCCCGCCCATCAGGGCGATCGTCTCAATCGCACCTGATCTGATCGCCGGGGACGGGCTGTTGAGTGCCGATACGAGTGAGGGGAATGTGGTATCGCCGATGAGATGCAGGGCTCTGATCAGCTCCCTTCGTACATCGCTTCTCCCTCCCTCAAATGTCTGGATCATTGGTGTGACTGCCGGTTCCCTGATCCTGATAAGCCCGGCAGCTGCCCCCCTCCTGACCCTCCAGCTCTCATCATGGAGGGCTGTGATCAGGAGGGGTATTGCTGCCTTGCCGATCTCTCCAATCGCCGAGACTGCATGAAGGCGGACCTCGGGATCCGGGCTGCCGAGGGTCTCATCGAGAGATAGCCTTGGAAGATGCGCTTCTTCCTCCCCCCCTTCCTCAATCTTCTGACTGTCTGATCCAATTCGTGATCTGAGATTCCTCAAAAAACCCATAGACTTCCTCTGTATGTTGGTATCGGTGGACGGATTGTATATATTTACTCTTTTTTATCTACAGTTAATTTTTCCTCATCGGCGCCCCTGGATGATCGAGAGGAGATCCCAGGCGAGGGACTCGCTCTGCTTTACCCCTGTCATCATCGTGTCGAGCCGGAGGCTCCCCGGAACCTCGATGGGATCGCGGACATCCTGAACGAAGAGATCGATGACATCCCCGTATGCATCGCGTGTCCCTTGTGAATCCGGGGGATATCCCCATGCTTCCATCAGCGCTGCTGCCGGCCCCGAGATTGGTCTGCTCCCGATAAAAGGACTGATGGCGATGACGAAAGCTTCTCTCAGCGCCTCCTGCATTCCTTCACATTCAAGGATTGGACCGATGCTTGTGACAGGATTGGACGGACCGATGATCACCGCATCGCTCTTTCTGATCCGCTCAATGGCTGCATCCGTTGCAACCGGGGGCGTTTCTGCCTCCCGTTTGATCCCCGAGATGGCGACATTCCCCCGATGCTTCACCCAGTACTCCTGGAAATGCATCGGCCCGTCTGCGGTCTGCACATGCGTTGCTACGGGTGTGTCGCACATCGGGAGAACCTCCGCTTCGACACCGAGAACAGATCCGATTGCCCGGGTTGCTTCAGTCAGGGTCTCTCCCCGCCTGAGAAGCTCCCCACGTGCAATATGAATGCCGCGATCCCGGTCTCCGATGGAGATCGATTCGGGCATTCCGATCCGCTCAAGGTACCTGTTCGTCTCAAAGCTGTCCCCCCGGATACCCCACCACGTCTCGGTATTGAGAATTCCGGCAAAGAGGTACAGCACTGTATCGATATCCGGGGAGAGATGATTTCCTGAGATCCAGAGGTCTTCAGCAGTGTTGACGATGACGGTGATCTCGCTGTCATGGAGCACCTGGCGGATTCCGCGAAGCAGCTTTGGTGTCCCTGTTCCACCCGAGAGAAGGGTAATCATGGTGATAACATCGTGTCTCAGGATAGATGAGTCTTATCAAAGGGATCGAATGGGTAGATTTTTCGTCTCGTCTCACCTGCCTATCAATAGTAACCCTTTCTGATATGCAGAACAATCCGGACTCGCACCTGGCCTTCTTTGCGGAGAGGACAGAGGATCTGGTGTACCGGCTCCGCATCTCCCCTGACGGCACTCCTGAAGTGCTGTACATCTCACGATCCGTCAGGAGTATCCTTGGATATGATCCCGCTGAATTTTACCAGAATCCGTCTCTTCTCTTCAGCCTTCTTCCCCCCGAAGAGCGCGGACTCTTTCTAACGATTGATGGCGGTGAAGTGGAGTGTGTCTGGCCGCTCAGTCTCATCCGCAAGGATGGCAACATTCGGTTCATCGAGACGAAGAATGTGATTCATCGTGATCCCGTGAGTGGATACTTCATTGTCGAAGGGATCGGCCGCGACAGGACAGAGGAGCGGCAGAAGGAATCTGATCTCCGCTCCCGTGACAGAATCCTTGAAGCAACCTCCTATATGGCATCCGAACTTCTCACCGGAAAAGAATGGCTGGACCGGATCAAGGGGGCGATCGGGAGGCTCGGCGGTGCTGCGAATGCCTCCCGTGCATATCTCTATCAGATGAATAGTGGCTCGCCCCGTCTCTCTGCTCATCTCGTGGCTGAGTGGGCCGCGGATGGGGTAAAGGCAGGGTCGCCCCCATATCTCGATGAGAAGGATTTTGAGGGTTCTGTCGAAGCGATCTTCTCCGGGATGACGATCGGAGGGCCTCTCGGGGCCCTCGGCCCCTTCGGTCTGACGGCGCTCCGTGCTTCTCCGGATCTCCGTTCGATATTGATCGTCCCGATTGCAGTGCAGGGTATGGTCTCGGCCGTTATCGGGTTTGATGAGTGCCGGTATGATCGGGTCTGGAGTTCCTCTGAGGTTCTGGCACTCGAGACGGCAGCAAGGATCATCGGGGCTGCAATGGAAGGCGAAGCCCATCGACATGCCCTCATGCAGAGTGAGAGCCGGTTCCAGCGTCTCTTCCAACAAGCACCACTCGGGATGGTCATCGCAGATCATGATCTCCGGATAACCGATCTCAATCCCGCATTTTTGACGATGACCGGCTATACGGCACCTGATCTGATCGGTCGGACATTCCGGGATATCACCCATCCCGATGATCTCCCCGGCAATGAAGCAGGGATACAGGAGCTTACCAGAGGAGTGCTGGATCATTACAGAATCCAAAAACGGTACATCAGAAAGGACGGAGGCGAGATCTGGACACAGACGGACGTCGCACCCTTCAGAGTGAAGGGGGGTCTTGGATATATAGCAATGATCGAGGATGTCACACTCCGCAGGCAGGCAGAAGAGAGGCTCTCAGAGAGCGAAGAGATGCACCGGTCCTTTTTGCAGCACTTTCAGGGGATTGTCTACAGGAGCATTGAGGGAGAACCTGTCTTTCTTCATGGCGCTGTTCTGGAGATCACCGGGTATACTCCCGAGGAGATTAAAACCGGAAACCCCCTCTGGGAATCTCTCATTCACCCGGCTGATCTCGCCCATATCCGGTCACGCTATGCAGCATTATATGCAACACCGGGAGATCGGTTCGATGAAGATTACCGGATCATCATACGAGATGGCAGGGTCCGATGGGTGCATGAGATGCTCCAGCACCGTATCGGGGGCGATGGTCGTTTGATGATCGAGGCTGCAATCTATGATATCACTGATCGCCACCGGATGGAGGAGGAGCTTTCCAGGTCCAATGAGAAGCTGAACCTTCTGCAGAGCGTCACCCGGCATGATATCCTCAACCAGGTGATGATGATCTCTGCCTATACCTCCCTCCTCTCTGACAGTATCACAGATACCGAATGTTCCAGGTATTGTGCGGAGATGGAGAGGGCAATCGACCGGATCCGGGATATCGCCGGATTCACCTATGATTACCAGAGCGTCGGCCTGAACGGTCCGGTCTGGCAGGACCTTGATGCGGTTGTAAGGCGTGCGTTTATGATACGGGATCCGGAGTCCGTGGCCCTCGAGATGGATCCGGGTGGCTATGGGATCTACGCCGATCCCCTCCTTGAGAAGGTCTTCTACAACCTCATCGATAACAGTAGAAAGCATGGTGGAGAGGGGATATCCAGGATCATGATAACCTGCATCGAAGATGATGGTGATCTCTGCATCCTTTGTGAGGATGATGGTGCAGGTTTTGATCCCACCCTCATACCCTCCCTCTTCCTCAATGGAAAGAGGGAAGGATCCGGACTTGGTCTTCTGCTGATACGTGAGATTCTTTCCATCACCGGTATATCCATTGAAGCTCTCCCCTCGCAGATGGGTGGTGCAGGGTTTCGGATCCGGGTCCCACATGACCGGTGGCGGAAGGAGATATATATCACCCCTCCTGCATCATAGATCTGATCATGCTTAGGAACGGGGTTGCGGCCTCGCCCGGCAGGATAATCAAAGATCCTGTCCATGGCGATATTGAGGTCGATGCCGGTATAGAGAGCCTCCTGGATACCCCTCCTGTCCAGAGGCTGCGGATGATCCGGCAGCTCGGTTTTTCGTTCCTTGTATATCCGGGTGCGAATCATACCCGGTTTGAACATGCGCTCGGGACGATGCACCTGGCAACCCATCTCTGCCGCCATCTCTCTCTTGGCGTTTTGGAGACACACCTCCTCCGGGCTGCTGCCCTCCTCCATGACATCGGCCATGGCCCGTTCTCCCATGCATCCGAGCCGGTGATGGAGGTCTTCTGTGGCCATGGACATGACCGTGTCCGGGATCTCCTTGATGATCCGGCAACCGCTTCCGCACTTGCCGGGCTGGATCTCGATCCCGATGAGGTGGCGGCGGTGATTGCTGGCAAGCACCGGCTTGCCGGGGTGATTCATGGCGAACTGGATGTTGATCGGATGGACTACCTTCATCGTGATGCTCATTATACCGGGGTTCCTTATGGTGCGGTTGATGCCCACCGGATCATCAGAAGCACACTTCTCTCAGAGACAGGGCTCGTCCTTGATGAGTCCGGGGTTCAGGCGGCAGAATCACTCCTCGTTGCGAGGACCCTGATGCGGCCCGCCGTCTATTATCACCATGTCTCGCGGATCGCAGAGCGGATGTTTCTGATCGGTGCGATGGCGCACTGTGAAGACGGGGGCGATCCGAAAGAGCTGGTCGGGATGGATGATCCCGCCTGTATTATGGCGTTACGGGAGTCGGAGAGCGGGATCGCCCGTTCAATCATTCACCGCCTTCTCACGCGGGATCTGTATAAAAGGGCGGCCTATGTCGGAATCGGGTCCCTGAACCGTGCCCGCATCCCGCAACCTGATCTTCGTGACTCCTTCAGGCTTGCTGAGGAGATCGCCGCCGCAGCAGGGGTTGATTCCGGGTCTGTAGCGGTTGATATCCCATCGTTTCCCCATGATCTGATGATAGGGGTCTCGGTGAAAAATCACCATGATATCGTCTCACTTGATGAGATATCTCCATTAATCAGGGGAATGAATGAGATACGGCGATCCCAGTGGCGGCTTGGGGTCTATGCTCCGGCAGAACACCGGGATCGGGTCGCTGCTGCTGCGGCCGAGGTTCTTAATCTCAGGCCGGTCACAAAACAAGATAAGCTCCTAATAGATACAGATGAAGTGGAGGGTAGATAACGTGAAAGAACTGGTCGTCGGGGTAACCGGCGCAAGCGGCATGATCTATGCGGAACGGCTCCTCGCTGTTACGGCAGGACGGTGCCGGATACACCTGATCGTCTCTGAGACGGCAGAGATGATCGCAGAGCTTGAAGGTGTGTCATTCTCCGGATTCGATGTTATTCATGAGACGAACAGCGATCTTGCAGCCGGCATCGCAAGCGGATCGTTCCGGTTCGACGGGATGGTGATCGTCCCCTGCTCGATGAAGTCGCTTGCCGGAATTGCTCATGGGATCTCGGATTCACTGATTGCACGGGCTGCTGATGTCTGTCTCAAGGAGAGGCGGCCGCTCGTCCTTGTCCCGAGGGAGACACCATATTCCAGGGTGCACCTCGTCAATATGCTCGCCGCCCATGATGCCGGGGCGCTTATCCTCCCGGCATCCCCCCCCTTCTACCAGAAGCCCGAGGTTATCTCTGATCTGGCAGATATGATCGTCTCCCGGATCCTTGATCACCTCCGGATAGAACATGCAATAGGAACCAGATGGAGTGGCTACCATGCGTGAATATATCGATAGTCTCAGGGAGGTGGGTCTCCTCATCGAATATGAGGATGAAGTGGATATCGTCTATGACGCACCGAAGATAGCATATGGAACCGATCGCCCCCTTTTCTTCCACAACCTCAGTGGCGGGCACCGTGGTGTCATGAACCTGACAGCGAGCAGGGAGACCCTCGCTCTTGCCCTTCGAAAGGATCTCAACAGGATGGTCCCGGAGCTTGCCGCATGCAGGTACGACGGTGCGATCGTTGATGAGGGGAGTATTCAGACGAATTCCCCGGATCTCAGTAAAGTTCCGGTTATGACGCACTTTCCACTGGATGCAGGCCCCTATATCACTGCGGGCATCGTCTTCTCCTCGTATGGCGGTGTTGAGAATGCCGCGATACACCGGATGCTCGTCTCGGGCAGGGATCAGCTCACTGCCCGTATCGTCGAGGGTCGGCATACCTATCAGCTGATGAAGGCTGCTCATGCGGCAGGAGAGAAGCTCCCGATAGGAATTGCGATCGGGGTTCATCCGGCGGTCACCTTCGCATCATGCACCCGTGTACCCCAGGGGAGGGAACTGGCGTATGCAGCCGAGCTTCTCGGGGGGGATATTGGTGTTCGAACCCTTGGAAACGGTGTCAGGGTTCCGGATGCGGAGATCGTCCTTGAAGGGTATCTTACAGCGAAGACCGCTCCCGAAGGGCCTTTTGTGGATATCACCGGGACGTATGATCCTATCAGAACCCAGCCGGTGATCGAGATCACCGGGATTGCGGCAAAGCCGGATCCGATCTACCATGGGATCCTTCCGGCAGGTGCTGAACATCGCCTTCTGATGGGTGCACCATATGAACCCAGGATCTATCAGTCGGTCGCCGGGGTGACGAAGGTGCGGGATGTCCTGCTGACACGGGGGGGTGCCGGGTATCTTCATGCCGTCGTCTCGATAGAGAAGCAGACGGAGGGTGATGGGAAGAACGCCATCATGGCAGCTTTTGCCGCACATACCTCACTCAAGCATGTCGTCATCGTCGATCCCGATATCGATATCCATAATCCCGAGGATGTCGAATTTGCAATTGCAACCCGTCTCAGGGGGGATACCGATATCATGGTGGTGAGTGGTGTTCGTGGTTCATCCCTTGATCCCTCCCGGATTGCTGATGGCATGAATGTGAAGGTCGGGGTGGATGCGACGATCCCGCTGGGGAGAGAAGATGAGTTTATACGAGCAGGATGGGATGCGTAATGGAACTTGACAGATCAGATGAAGAGGTCCTTGCAGGGGAGTACGGAGAGACACGGCGAATATGTATGGAGATTCTTGTCGCTCTCGGCAAGGTATACGGAGCAGAGCGTCTTATTCCGGTATCCAGTGTTCAGGTTGCCGGGGCATCATACAAGACGATCGGTGATCCCGGACTGGAGTGGCTACAGAACCTGGATGCACGTGCAGTGGTTCCGGCATTTTTAAATCCCATCGGGATGCCGAGGGATGACTGGAGAAAGATGAAGATTGATGAAGGGTTTGCAGAGAAGCAGCAGGAGATCCTTGATGCGTACCGTCGGCTGGGCATTTCCCTCTCCTGTACATGCACTCCGTATTACCATCAGCTCGTTCATTATGGCGATCATCTCGCCTGGTCCGAGTCGTCGGCTGTCTCATATGCCAACTCTGTCATCGGTGCACGGACGAATCGTGAAGGTGGCCCGTCTGCCCTTGCATCCGCGTTGATCGGAAAGACGCCGGAGTTTGGGCTGCATATCGTCGGGAACCGGATTCCGGATCTCGTCATCGAGGTGGATGATCCCGATGCAACAAAGCAGTGGGGATCTGCTGAGTATGGTGCGCTCGGCTACCTTGCAGGAAAAGAGGCCGGAAACAGGATTCCATGCTTCAGAGCCATCCGTCCAAACCGGGACCGGCTGAAATCACTCGGAGCGGCGATGGCAGCAAGCGGGGCGGTCGCCCTCTATCATGTTGAGGACATCACCCCCGAGGCGAGGGTTCCGTTCTTTAAAAAGTCATTTACACTCGATCAGAAGGAGACGGTTACCATTCCGGTTGCGGACGTCAATGCCCTTTTCACTGAAATTGAAGTGAATGCTGTCGCCGTCGGGTGTCCGCATCTCTCAGAGGATGAACTCCGGACACTTGCCGGGCTCCTCTCCGGAAAGAAGGTGAAGAAGGAGTTCTTCGTCTTTGCCTCAAAGGAGATGATTGATGAGCACCATGATCTCGTCGGAACCATCGAAAAATCGGGTGCATCTGTCTACCCTGATACCTGTATGGTCGTCTCTCCTGCGACAGACACCCTCGGTTCCGTGATGACAAACTCCGGCAAGGCCTTCACCTACCTTCCGACGATGTGCGGTGTTCTTCCGCGCCTTGGGACCATTGAAGAGTGTGTCAGGGTGGCGACCGAATAACCCCCCTTTATTACTTCTCAGAATAATGAGTGTTGTTGGTAGTATGGATCGAAGAGTATCAGAGGAGATGGGGAGACGGTCAGGATCTCCGGAGAATTTTGCGCGGGAACTGATCCTGAAACTTGCCCTGAAAGGAAATGAGCGGGTCCTCCATATCGGATCAGGAGACGGGAAGCTGACCGCAGCCATTGCAGCATGCCTCCCACGGGGGAGTGTTCTTGGGATCGATCCCTCGGATACGATGGTCCGGTCTGCACGGGATGCCTACCCCTCGAACCGATATAATAACATCAGCTTTCTGGGAGACGATATCGACAGGATCGATGGCGAAGGGGCATTCACCCGTATCGTCTCTCTGGATATGATGAACTGGATTTGCGATCCAGACAGATTCTATGCAGCGGCAGCACGTCTCCTTGCTCCGGGTGGCAGGCTCTTTATCCAGATGGAGGGACCGGGGCCGACGGAGCTTATTCTCTCCCGGATTGAGGCACTCATCAGAACAAGCCCCTGGAATGAGTACTTCGACGGATATACCCTCCCCTACACTCTCCCCGCTCCGGATGATATGATGCAGTGCTGTGAAGATGCGGGGCTCTATACCCTCAGGCTGAATCACCTGTCACGATCCCTCCTCTTCAATGATGACGATCTCTTTGCCGGATGGGTCAGGGCGTTCTGGTCCCGCCTGATCGAAAAGGTCCCTGATGATCAGAAGAGCCTCTTTACGAGGGAGATCATCGGTGAGTACACCCTCCTCTATCCCCCCTCAACCGAGGGCGGGATCTCAGTGCCTGTACACAGGATTGAGATCGAGGCACGAAAGGATCCCGGGGAGATATGAGGATGGGCAAAAACCTCTCAATTTTATCAAATGGTGGAGATTGAGGAGACAGTAACGAGTCCGTCTCGCCCAACCGCTTCAAGTCCATCTCGTTAGTCGAGGTCCATTGACTGCCAGGTGTTGCTGGATTCATCAAAGGGATTGATGAGGGTAAGATCATCAATCCACTGGAAATCCCCTATATTGCGGGTCACTAATTTGAGATCAAATACCAGTGCGGTTCCGGCAATCAGTGCATCTCCTAATGTCATTCTTCTTTGTTGACGGAGGAAAACTGCTTTATCCTGAACCTTTTGAGAGATCGGAAGAATAAGGGATGCCCTAAAAAAATCTCTAATACAATGTTTTTCGTCTTCTTTCAGCTTATGATAGCCAAGGACCTCCACATAGCTGACCGCAGATACATATGGTGCAGTCTTATCAATTATTAATCTGAGTTCCTCATGTTCAGGTTTCATTGCGTAGATTATAATATTACTGTCAATCAGCATCATATCTGCCTGGCAACTTTCTATCTCGGCGTTGTTCACGTTGCCAGCGTATTGGATCGTGGATCTCCCCAAAAACATTCATTTTTGCCAATTGTTTCAGCGCATCCCCCATCTTTTTTCCACGTTCTGCGTCATTTTTTTTAAATGATTTCTTCGTGTCGATCAAAGTGGTGCTCTGATCTGCTCTCTCCTGATCACTCAATATTGTGATAAATACGGGTATCTGTTCATCCGTTGGGATCTGACTTTCTGTGTCATTATCCCATTCGATATAGTTATTTCTTATCCGGGCTCTGAATGTTCGAAGCACATATATCACCTGGTACATCGACTGACGATGGCTGATCCAAACCCATCCATATTACAGTCTGAGGAATGCGGGTTATCCATCCACCACACTCTTTGCTTGCGCATCTAATCCATGTCGGAGTATATGCTTTATCAGCATTTGAGGATCTATCGTTTTTGGATTATACTCCTGTATCTCCCCGACATCCTTAATCTTTACGCTGATCCTGATGCTCCAAAAAAATATTCAGGCTCTTCAGAGCCCCACGGCATGGAGAAGATAGAGGATCCCGGCGACCAGCACCGCCACGATCCCGACGGCCAGAACCTCTGATCGGATCCCGACGAGTTCCGGAATCGTCTCTGCCGGGAAGATCCCTTTATTCAGGATCGAGCGGTTGAGCCGGGGATAGAGGCGGGCGAAGATACCGGCACCGATGGCAATCCCGATCATCCCGATGGCGGCATCCATGGCCCCGGATCCGACCGCCCCGGCTGCTGTGCCCGGGCAGTACCCGAGGATGCCAAAACCTGCACCGAAGATGAGACCGCCGATGATGGTGGATCCCACAGATCCCACCTTGTAATGGAGATTGGCAAGCCCCATCCATTTCAGGGTATAGACACCGATCATCCCGACGAGGACGGCTGAGAGCATCACCTTCACAACCGTGAAGTCGGTGAGGAGGAGCTGGCCGATGATCACCCCGTACTCGGTCACCCCTCCTTTCTGGAGGAGGAATCCAAAGACGATGCCGGAGAGGAGGCCGAGGACCATCTGGGCTTTTGTATCGGATCTGAGAGTATCAAATGTCATCTCTGTCCCTCCTAGATGAATGGAAACCCGTATATGAGTCCTGCAACCACGATACCCCCGATGAAGAAACATATTGCCGCTATCCAGCTTGCCAGGGAGAGCTGGAGCGTTCCCGAGATCCCATGGCCTGATGTGCAGCCGCCTGCCCAGCGTGCTCCAAGCCCCATCAGGATCCCTCCGATGAGGGCGACACCTGCCCTGAGGAGGGGATCGATCCCAAACCCTTCGGCAAAGACCGGGGGGACGATCAGGAGCGAGAAGGTACCAGAGATATATGCCGAGATGAACGCTCCTATCAGTATCCCGATGATCAGCATCCACTGCCAGTCGATCGTTGGGGTGAACTTCTGGTAATATGGCATCGTTTCAGCCTTTTCACGCGATACGGCGGTCTCTACCATCCCTGCGGTCTTTGCATAGGCCGTCGAACATCCCAGGGGCCGGTCCGAGAGGAGGAACGCCGTCCAGATCAGTACCCCGATTCCTGCTCCGACAATATAGGGCGACCATGTCGCCGCTGTAAACCATTCGATCATTTCTCCTCCGTTTGATAAACTCGTTTACGGAACAGGTGCATACCCGGCCCGGCTGTATGCGGTATAGCCGCCACCAAGGTTCATCACCCTCTCTATACCATGCATCTTCAGGATGCTTGCGGCGATGCTCGCCCGCTGGCCACCCCGGCACACCACGATATACTGCTTCTCCGGATTCAGTTCGGTATACCTGGTCCGGAGATCATGCCAGGGGATATGCACCGATCCCGTTGCATGGGCGATATCCCACTCTTCAGTAGATCGGACATCGATCAGTACCGCTTCATCGCCTCTGATGAGCTGGTCTGCCTCCTCCGGGGAGATGACGGGAACCCGGCTGATCGGGAGTCCTGCAGTTCCCCAGACGAGCATTCCGCCTTTGAGGAACCCTGTTATCTGGTCGAATCCGACACGGTGCAGGTGGAGGGCCGCCTCTTCGGCCTGTGGCTTCCCTTCGGCTACAAGGATGATCTCTTTCTCTGCCGGAAGAACCCAGCCCGCCTGGGTGGCAAAGCTCCCGGTAAGATCAATATGCCATGATCCCGGTATATGAAGCCCTGAGAATGCCGGGTAGCTCCTGACATCAAGAAGGGTTGCGCCGTTGGATCTGATCGTATCAGAGAAGGCTTTTGGATCGACCGGGGCTGCCACCGGGAGATGCTTCATCAGTGCGGGCCCTTTCCGGTTGATCTCCGAGCATCGTGCGAAGTGATCAGGAGCTGCCGGCATATCTGATGTGAGGGCACGGATGAACTCTTCGCGGCTCTGTATCCTGAGGGCATAATTATACTTCTTCTCGTATCCGATGGTGCTCGTCCGTTTGGCGGCCATCGCCCGTCCGCAGAGGGACCCCATACCATGTGCCGGATAGACCTCGCATTCGTCCGGGAGGGTCATGATCTTGGTATGCAGGTTCTCGTAGAGGGATGTTGCAAGCTCTTCTGCCCGGCCGGGGAAGAGATCGGGCCTCCCGACATCACCGACGAAGAGGGTGTCACCGGAGAAGAGTGCAACCGGTGTCTCCCCCCTGCCTGTATCGGTTGCGATGTAACAGATATGCTCGGGAGTATGGCCTGCGGTATCGATGACCGAGAACCTGATATTCTCAAGCGCGATGATATCTCCTTCTTCAACAGCGGAATGGGGGAATGCACAGTTCCCTGCCTTTGGGGCATATATAGTGGCGCCTGTCTGGTCTGCCAGATCCAGGTGGCCGGAGATGAAGTCCGCATGCAGATGGGTTTCAAGGATATGGGTGATTACAAGCCCCATCTCTTCTGCTGCCCTGATATACCGTTTGACATCGCGTGCAGGGTCGATGACTGCACAGGTCCTGTCCCCGGCGACGATATATGAACTATGGGCTATTCCTGGTATGAAGAACTGGTGAATGATCATAGGCGATCAGTCGTCTATGCGATGAGGATATAGATGAGTGTTACGGCGATGCCGATGAAGATGATCGTCATGACGCTCCCTGCCTTGAGGTAATCCCGTGTGCTGTAGCCGCCTGGAGCCATCAGGAGTGCATTCACCTGGTGTGTCGGAAGGATGAAGGAGTTCGAGGCACAGACCGCAACAAGAAGTGCAAGGGCACGTGGATCGACCCCTGTTCCTGCTCCGGTGAGCATGACGAGCGGTACAAGAAGAACCGTTGCGGCGACATTTGAGATGATGAGAGAGAGGATCGTCGCAAGGATGGCAACCGCGGCCATGATGATGATCGGGTGGGTTCCGGAGAGGGTTCCGGTGAGTGATGTGGCGACGAGTGCCGCCGCCCCGGTCTTCTCCATGGCAATCCCAAGCGGGATCAGCCCCCCGATGAGGGCGATCGTCTTCCACTCCACTGCACGGTACACCTCATCCGGGGTAAGGATCCCAAAGAGAATCATTCCTGCTGCTCCGGTGAGGAGTGCAAGTGAGAGGGGGACGCCGGTGCCTGTGAGAAGAAGAGCGGCGGCAAATATCATGACCGCCCGTACTCCTTTGTCATGACGGATCGTCTCAACCTCCGGATGGGTGAGGAGGAGGAGATCACGGTTCCCTGCAAGGACCCGTAATGCATCCCATGAGCCGAAGGCAACGATGGTGTCTCCTGCAGTGAGAGGGGTATCAGAGAAGTCCGCTCTCGTCTCGGTCTCCCCGCTCTGGTGGACGATCGGCTCAATTGAGAATCGTTGCCGGAACCCGATCTCCCTGATACTCTGGCCGACGATGGATGCCTTCGGTCGGACGATCAGTTCCGCAAAGCCATATCCTTCCCCGTCAAGCGTCTCTCTGAGTCTGCTCACAGATCCCGGAGGACTGCATCCGGAGTCACTGACGAATCTCTCAAAGTCCTCCTTTGTTCCGAGGAAGGCGAGCTCCTGGCCGGGTTCAAGCCGTGTATAGCGTGATGGAGCGACGGTGATCTCCTTGTAGGTCCGGACGGCCAGGAGATCGAGTCCGTACCTGAGTTTAAAGAAGGCTTCTTCCCTGGTCTTTCCGATGAACGGGGAGGTTGGCGGGATGGTGCAGGTCCATATCGGATGATCGATGTCCCATATCTCGGCGACCGTCGGCCCTCTCTTCTCTTCCTCTTTTTTCGGGAGGATACGCTCTCCAAAGAAAGCAAAGAGACCAACTCCGGCAATAAGGAGGGCAAGGCCGATTGGGGTGACGGCAAAGAGTGAAAAAGGCTCCGCATCTGCCTGGGTGAGGAGATCATTGAGGACGATAAGCGGTCCGGATCCGATCATCGTCACACTTCCCCCGAGGATTGCGGCAAACCCCATCGGCATCATCAGCCGTGAGACCGGGATCGAGGTCTGCCTGCTGATCCTTCTCATCGCCGGGAGGAAGAGTGCTGCCGCCCCGATATTCTGCATCACCGAGGAGAGGAGACCAACCGTCATGGAGACGGTGGCATTGACCCGCCTCTCCCCGGTTCCTGCATATCTGACGATGGCAGCAGCCAGCCGTGATGTAATCCCTGTCCTCTCAATCCCATACCCAAGGATCATCACCGATGCCATCGCGATGACGGCGTTGGATGCAAATCCTGAAACCGCCTCCATCGGGGTGACGAGTCCGAGCCATGCAAGAGAGATGGCGGCAAGGATTGCCACAACATCGATCCGTATCCGTTCAGTGATAAAGAGGATGACTGTTCCTGTGAGGACGAGGATTACGAGGAGAATACCGGTCTCCATTCTGCATCATATCCCTTGCTGGATACAGGGAGATGAGACAGGAGAGTGGAAAAAGGTTGCCTCTTTAGTGGGAAAGGTGGGCGGTCAGCAGGTGGCGGCTGAGCGTCCCCGCTGTATCCGGGTTGGATTCGATACAGTCGAGGAGGAGGCGAATCTGCTGTATCGTTTCAGGATGGAGTTCATGCTCCATAAAACAGGCATCAGCTTCAGCGATCCGTTCCGGGATCTTCAGCAGGAGGAGAAACTCTTTGAGGGTCTGGTGGCGGAGATGGACCGATCGCCCGATCTTTTCACCTTCAGGGCGGAGGACGACACCTTCATACTTTCTATACTCGATGAGACCAAAGCTGTGGAGCTTCCGAAACATCTCGACGACGGTTGAGGGCTGCACTCCAAGTTCAAGGGCAACATCCTTCGTCCTGGCATATCCCTTCTCGGTTACAACCCGGTAGATAGCTTCGAGATAATCCTCTGCCTTTCGTGAAAGGTTGCTCACGCATGTTCTTCTGTCTGTGCCTGATGAACAATGTTTTCCTCCATGATGATGGTTATGCATAGACGAAGATACCTCTGTGAAGATTGGTTGGTTGTACTTATTTCTGTTTGGTCAGTATCAAGTGGTGCCGAATAATGTTCGTAAAAGAGTCAAAAACCAAACAATGGAAAAGAGGTAATCGGAGATCTCCTGTCCGGCTGGTGAATATATTGTATGTATTGCCGGAATAACGGGTTCTGGATGAGGTTTCGATTGATAACCGATGGCTGAGTGGTTATTGTCGCTGTCTTCGTCTTCAGGTTCTCCGTGTACCTGAATCCAAAGATCAGTATGCTGAACCTACCTGTTATCCCCTCCGTATGGCTCTGATGCCCCGTCTCCGGAGAGCCGGATATCCGATCGTACTGCACCTCTGAGGAAGGAACGAACCGCCTCCCTCCGTTCTCCATCATCCCGATGATGGAGGCTTTTGATAGAACTGTGTACACCCATCAGTGTACCCTCCATCTTGCCTGACCGCTCTTTTGCATGGTACTGTTTCCGTTTTGCGAGCAGGGTTCTGATCGTTTCTGCATCCCGTTCGGGGTGCTCTCCCTTTCTCACCCGCTCGCTGATACTATACTAGTCTCTTCGGGAGGTATGACTCCTCGCCAAAGAATGTGCGGAGATGGAACCAATTTCCGTGACTCATTTGGTTTTGACTTTGAAACCGAACGGATGCCGCAGACACTCAAGGTGTCCTGATAGAGAAGACTATTATTGTATCAGGCGATACCTTCGCTATGCATTCCGTGTACCGGCACCTTCCGGTAGTGATCATCTTTCTCGGTCTCCTCATCGCAACAGCAGCCGAGCTTATTTATCATGCCGGAGCCGGGCTCGTCACCGGATATACGCATATCTATTACCTGGTGATCATCGTCACAGCATATTACTTCAGGTTCTGGGGGGTCGCTGTCGGAGGATACCTCGGTATTATTCATATCATGGCAGATATTGCCCTGACCGGATCGGTAACCAGCGATGCTATGATCAGGTCAGCTTCCTTTATTGCAGCAGGTATCCTCTCTGCGGCTCTTTTTTCAGGGTTCCGGGCTGAGATACCTGTCAGTGAGGTTATCCAGAATAGTATGTGCCGTGTTCGTGCACGAATGGTCTCTGAGAAGGATATCATTCGTATGCGACAGGAATGTGATCTTCCTTCCCTCCTTGCCATCCTCACCTTTGGAGAGATGGATACCCGGTATGCGGCGATTGATGCTCTTGGGCGGCTCCGGGATACACGGGCCATCGAACCTCTTATCGAGAGTCTAAAGAGCGATGCTTATTCCGGCCTGCGATGGAAGGCGGCCGAGGCACTTGCGAGGATTGGATCCCCTGCCGTCGGCCCCCTCATCTCCCTCCTCTCAGATCGGGATGAGGATGTCAGGTGGAAGGTCGCAATTGCACTTGGTGAGATTCGCGACCCCCGGGCGATCGATCCCCTCATCTCCCTCCTCTCGGATCCCGATTCCTATGTCCGGAGCAGGGCCGCGCTTGCCCTGGCAACCATCGGAGAACCAGCCTTATCAGATCTGATTGGATCTCTTCAATCAGAGGATCCGGTTGTCAGGGCCTCCTCTGCTTCTGCCCTTGGCAATCTTGGGGCCGGGGGGGCAATAACGCCGCTCATCTCCCTCCTCTTGGATCCCGATGACCGGGTGAGATCCGAGGTAATATCAGCCCTTTCAAGAATCGGATCATCCGTGATCCCACCCCTTATCGAGGTGATACGAACAGCACCCCCGGATCGCCGTCCCGCTCTCCTCATCCCTTCGGGTGATCCCGGAGCGGTGAGTCCGCTTATTGAGATGATCGAGGAGGCTGATCCGGATCTGAGAAGGGAACTGGCGATGGCACTTCTGGAGTCGGGCGATCCCCGTCTCTCCGTCTTCATCGAGGAGCTGAATAAAGAGGTCCCCTCTCCTGGCAGGCTTATTGATGGCCTTTCATGGAGGAGGTAATCTTTATTGGGGTTCCCTCACCAGATCACATCAGATGTACGGCCGGTATGGGTATCAGTTCTGTGTTGAAAAGGGTGATTTAAAGGTCTGCTTCTCAAAAGACGAGGATTTCATCAGGTACTATCGGGGCCTTGGTGATAAGACGGTGGAGCGGATCGTCGCATCCGATTCCGGGACTGTGTACATCAACCCGGTTGAACCCCTGAATCTCCCTGACGAGGTGACACGCTATCTTGAGATCCGGTTTGAGCCAATCCTCATCGAACCAGAGACTGTCCGGAAGATCTACCTGACATTTCCGATCGAGATCGGGGTATTCCTTGGAAAATCAGATGCAATCCAGTTAATAGATGTCTTCTCCCGGATGCCCCAGAAGTACTCGCTGTATGGACCGACAGATACCGGGGTGATCACCCGGTACTACTGGAGTGCCGTCTATCTCCACCGCCCATTGCCGGATCCCTGGTATGAAGGTGTCCTTGAACTCACCATCCATAATACAACCAAAGGATGGGTCGAGGTCTCCCGTGCGGTCTTTGAGAACTATGGGATGAAGATCTACTTTGACGAGGAACTGGTCTCAATGAAAGGGAATATGCAGATTATCAAGCAAACGATAGCTGAGACCTCATTCGTCGATAAGCCGCTCAGGGAGGGGATGCAGAAGTCACTTGAACTCTACTACTCAAGGAAGATACCCGGTGTTGAGCGTGCAGTATACTATACCATGGAAGAGGGGGTCAGTTAGATGATTGTCACCGGTTCAGAAGCTGCCACTCAGTCTGATGAGACGATTTTGAACTTTCTGACAAACCCAATCCTCGGGGAGACGACACCGCTCGATCTCGTATGGGTCATCATCATCATCATTATTGCAATGACCCTGATCCGGGTCGTCAGGATGCAGCTGAAACGAACCTTCGGAGATCGGGTGCCGAAGTCGGATCTCGACTTTATGTCAACGGTTGTGACATATCTTTTGTATCTGGCAACCTTCCTCATCATACTGCCATACCTGCATTTTGACCTCTCGGGTCTCTTCGTCGCCGGAGGTATCATCGCACTGGCTCTGGCCTTTGCTACCCAGAATATCGTCGCAAACCTGGTCTCCGGCCTCTTTCTGATGTTCGAGCGGCCGATCAAGATCGGTGATAATATCTCGATAAATACTCTGACAGGGACGGTCCAGAATATTCAGATCATGTCAACGATTGTGCGGACATTTGATGGAATCTATATCCGGATACCAAACTCAAAACTCTTCACCAGTGATATCACAAATCTTGTCATCCATCCTGCACGACGCTTTGAATATATCATCGGAATACGATACAAGGATGATGCGGGAAAAGCGATCTCGATCATCAGGGATATGATCGATAAACAGCCCTACGCTTTAAAAAGTCCGGGGCCATCTGTGTATGTTGACATGCTTGACAGCTCAAGCGTCAATATTGTCGTCAAGATCTGGGCCCCTTCTCTCTACTGGTGGGGGCTCCGGACCGAACTTCTCTGGAAACTCAAAGTTGAACTTGAGAAGAATGACATCCAGATACCATTTCCCCAACAGGAGGTCTGGTTTAATAATATCCTGAAGGCTGACATGAAGAGTGTCAAAGAGCCTCCCCCAATTCGTGAGATCCCCTATCAGGAGATTGAAAAAAAGGAAAATATACATGGTCCAAAACCAGGTGAGACACATGGCTGGTAAAGAAGAAATATATGCATTATTCAGAGCCGTCGGAGAACCGGATCTCGAGGCGAGGAGAGAAGCGGAACTGGCGCTCGCCGCGATCGGCCCGTCAGCCATCCCTGAGATTGTCGGAGCGTTAGAGGAGTCACAGGCGACGATGCGATGGTACCTTGCCCGTGCCATCGTCAGGATGGGCGTTGTTTCTGTTGAGCCGGTGATCGAGGCGATCCGTTCAGCCGGGGATCCGGATGTCCGCCGGTATCTCACCGGATCCCTGGCATCGCTCGGTGAGGTGGCGATCCCGCATCTCATCAGGTATCTCGCAGATGATGATGTCAATGTCCGTGGAGCAGTCGCACTGGCGCTCTGCCGTATCGGGGAGCCTGCCATTCCCGGCCTGACAGAGGCAGCCGAAGGGGATGATCCCTTCCTCCGCACCTGTGCCGAGCTCGTCCTCTTCAGGATGGGTGAAGAGGGGATCGGGGCACTCTTTTCCGAAGAAGAGAGGTAACTGATATGAGCCTTCCTGCGATGTCTCCTGCGATGGAGGCGTATCTCTCCTCCATGAATCGTTCCCTCGAGGAAGCCCTCTCCATTGCACGGGAGGCACGCTCGCGTGGTATCGATCCCTCAACAACCCCCGAGATCCCGATTGCAAACGACCTTGCTGATCGTGTCGAGGCCCTCCTCCATATTCCGGGTGTTGCCGCCCGTATCCGTGAACTTGAAGCAGAGATGTCGCGTGAGGAGGCGGCGCTCCGGATCGGTGACGACTTTGTGGCACGCCGGTTTGGGGAGACATCACGTGAGGAGGTGGTCGATCATGCGATCCGCTGCTCAATGGCATTACTGACCGAAGGTGTCGTTGCTGCACCGACCGAGGGGATCGCGAAGGTGACATTTGGGAAGAATGATGATGGTTCTGAATATCTCAGGATCTATTATGCAGGTCCCATCCGTTCCGCAGGAGGGACAGCACAGGCACTCTCTGTCCTCGTCGGGGACTATGTCCGGCGGGCGCTTGGGATCAACCGGTATATTCCGCGTCCTATTGAAATTGAACGCTATATAGAGGAGATACGCCAGTATAACAATATCCTGAGTCTTCAGTACGCTCCAACAGAGGCAGAGCTCCGTCTGATCATCGAAAACTGCCCGGTCTGTATCGATGGTGAGCCGACCGAGAAGGATGAGGTCTCAGGATACCGCAATCTGGAACGTGTGGAGACGAATGCGGTACGTGGGGGGATGGCCCTTGTCATCGCCGAGGGTCTTGCGCTGAAGGCGCCAAAGATCCAGAAGAATGTGGCAAAGATGAAGATGTCGGGGTGGGAGTGGCTTGACACCCTCGTTGCCGGGACCTCCCCGTCAGGAGGTGACGAGGAGCCAGGTGTTCATCCGAAGGATAAGTATCTCAAGGATGCTATCGCCGGCAGGCCGGTCTTTGCCTATCCCATGCGAAAGGGAGGGTTCCGGCTCCGTCTCGGCCGTGGAAGGAACAGCGGGTTTGCGGCGGGCGGTCTGAACCCGGCGACGATGTTTATCCTCGGTGAATACCTCTCACCGGGAACACAGATGAAGGTTGAGCGGCCTGGAAAAGCAGCTGGTGTGGTTCCGGTCGATACCATCGAAGGGCCGACGGTCCTTCTCACCTCAGGTGAGGTGAGGCGGATAGACCGTGAGGGGGATGCAGTGGCACTCGTCTCTGATATAGAGGCGATCCTTGATGTCGGTGAAATGCTCATCAGCTTCGGAGAGTTCCTTGAGAATAATCATCCCCTTGTCCCCCCATCGTATTGCGAGGAGTGGTGGCTCCAGGAGGGCGGCCCCCGTCACCCGGAGAATGAGATGGAAGCGATCGGATTTGCGATGGATGGTGCGTATCTCCACCCTGATTATACCTGGTTCTTTGATGATCTCACAATAGAGGAGTTTCGATTACTTGCGGATATGGTGGTCGCAGGGGGAAGATTGGAGTCTGATCTCCTCAGGATACGCAATACTCCCGAGATCAAACATCTCCTTGAGGAGATCCTGATTCCCCATACCGTGGAGGGTGACGATATCGTCATCAGGAGCTACTACTCCTTCATCGCCTGCCTCGGTCTCTCATTGGATCTCTCCCGACGTGATGGGTGGAAGACACTCCCTGCTTCAGGGAACGGCCTTGATGCTGCCCGCCATCTCAGCGGCTTTATGATCCGCTCAAAGGCGGGAACACGGATTGGTGCACGAATGGGCAGACCCGGAAAATCTGCTCCACGAAAGATGAAGTCTGCACCCCATGCCCTCTTCCCGGTAGGAGATGGTGGTGGTGCGAGGCGATCGTTTCAGGGGGCCGGTGCAAAGAAGAGTGGCGGAACCGTTCCTGACGGGGATCTCCTGATGCAGATCGAGACAACCGGAACGGTCAGTATTCAGCTCGGGGAGAGGAAATGTCCCGGCTGCGGCCTGACGACCTACTGGAACAGGTGTGGGTGCGGCGAACATACCGAACCGGTATTCCGATGCGTTCATTGTAATAAGGAGGTTCGTGAGGACCGCTGTCCACGTTGTGATGCCCCGACGGCCTGCCAGCATGAGGTTGATCTCAATATCAGGAAAGAGTATGATGACGCCCTTGCCCGTCTTGGTATCCTTCCTGACGCTCTGAAACTCTTAAAGGGGCTCAAGGAGCTGAAGTCCCGCAACCGGGCGGTAGAGCCGATCGAGAAGGGTATCCTCCGTGCGGTCCGGGATCTCTTCGCTTTCAAGGATGGAACGGTCAGGTATGATATGATCGATCTCCCCCTGACGCATTTCCGGCCCCGTGAGATCGGTGTCTCCCCTGAACGTCTCCGTGAGCTTGGATATCAGACGGATATGGACGGCCGGGATCTGGTGGGTCTCGATCAGACGGTTGAACTGAAGCCGCAGGATATCCTCGTCTCCCGTGACTGCGGGGAGTACCTTCTGGCTGTGGCAGGGTTTATGGATGATCTCCTTGAGAGGGTGTACGGGCTTCCCCGGTACTATAATGCCGAAACTCCTGCGGATCTCGTCGGCCAGCTCCTGATAGGGCTTGCTCCCCACACAAGTGCGGGTGTGCTGGCACGGCTGATCGGTTTTTCAGAGGCACTCGTTGGGTATGCTCATCCCTTCTTCCATGCAGCCAAGAGACGGAACTGCTTCCATGGGGATACCGAGATTGAGGTCCGGGGTCCTGATGGCTGGAAAAAACTCCCGATCCGTGATTTTGTCGTCGCGAACTTTGATCTCTCCTCCCCCGGTATCGATCATATCGGGACCTTTTACTCAGATCCCGCAACACCCCATATGACGATCGCGATCGATACGACCGGGACACCGAAGATGCGGCGGATCACCTCGGTCTCGGTCCACCGTGCCCCCGCCCACCTCATCCTCTTTGAGACGGAACGGGGGAAAAAGCTCGCCGTCACCCCGGATCATGCGATGGTGGTCTGGGACTGTACCTATCTCCGGAAGATCCGGGCTGTTGAGGTGAAGCCGGGAGACCGGGTTGCGGTGATGGAAGGGGGGATGGTGCTTGCAGATACGATCAGGATCGCTGAGCCTACCCCATGCCTTGATGATCGTGTCTACTGCCTGACCGTGGCAGATGATCACACCCTTCATGCAAATGGGATCTTCACCGGCCAGTGCGATGGTGATGAGGACTGTGTGATGCTCCTCCTTGACGGCCTGATTAACTTCTCCCGCTCGTTCCTCCCGGAGACCCGTGGCGGATCGATGGACGCCCCCCTGGTCCTGACGAGCCGGATCGATCCGGCGGAGGTGGATAAGGAGACACTTAATGTCGATCTGGTGAGCAGGTATCCGCTCTCGGTCTATGAAGGGTGTCTCCGGTATGCTGCCCCGAAGGATCTCGAGAAGGAGGTGGATCATGTGGAGCTGCGGATCGGGACGCCTGCCCAGTATGAGGGTTTCTCGTTTACGCATGATACAACAGATATCTCTGCAGGTCCTCAGACGACGATGTACACCCGGCTCGGATCGATGGTGGATAAACTTGATGCCGAACTCCTCCTCGCCCGGAAGATACGTGCGGTGGATGAGGATGATCTCGCTGAGCGGGTGCTGACGACTCATTTTATTCGCGATATGATCGGCAACCTCAATGCCTTCTCAAAACAGGGGTTCCGGTGTCCACGCTGCGCTGCAAAATTCCGGAGGATGCCGCTTGCCGGGAAGTGCCGGTGTGGCGGGCGGATCATCGCCACCGTCTCTGAGGGATCGGTGAAGAAGTATCTCGCCGCCTCCCAGTCTATCTGTGAGCAGTTTGCCATCTCAGAGTATACAAAACAGCGGATCCGGGTGATCGACGCCTCGATCAATTCCACCTTCGGGGAGGAGGAGAAGGTTCAGCTCGGTCTTGCGGATTTTATGTAGATCGAGGAATCCTTTTTTGCAGTGGAGAGCGAATATACTTCCTTCAGGGCGAGTGTTACCGAGAGGCCAAAGGTGCCCGACTCAAGATCGGTTCCCGTAGGGGTTCGCAGGTTCGAATCCTGCCACTCGCATGAGATCACTCTGGGATGGCTGGGAGGCATCGTTTATCACCGTTCCTTCCAATTGCAGTAGCAGGGATGACTCCCTGCTCCCATGTGATGCTACCTCCAATCGAGCCTGACGGTGAAATCCTGCACCTCCCCCGCTGTTCTGCCATCGACTCGCTCATCTCCTCTTTCGGAAAAGGATTATCATCTCCGGAGTGTAGGAGATTGATATGAGATTTCTATCGATCATCATCTGTCTCTTTCTGTTCCTCGCAGCCGTAGCTCCTGCTATAGCCGCAGAGCAGGGGGGCGAGCCCGGTCAGGCGACGGTAACACGAGGGCCGCCTGTTGAACCGGGGAACACGTCCGGGGGTCCTCCGGTGACAAACCCCGCATCCCCGGTGATGGCAGGTCCTCCGGATGAATCGCAGGGTGAACGAGTCCGCGAAACTGTTCGGGAAGAGAGAATCAACGCCTCTGTGGATCCAGCAGGGTTGAGAAACCTTATCCGCGCCCGGCAGGAGATGCAGGAAGAAGAGGTGAAGATCCTCCCACAGCAGGCACGGGCACGGTATATCCATGAGAATCAGGTCAGAAACGCTGTATTCTGCCTATTAGCTGCTGAAAATATGACCGGTATTGGTCCGCATGTTGCTGAAAACGCCCGAGAGTACAATGCCTCGGTCAATGCCCAGTGGAGTGATGAGGTGGCAATGGAGAGGCGATCCGGCATCATGCGTACGCTCTTCGGAGGGGACCGGGAGGCAGCAGACCGGATCAGAATACATGCAGAAGAGAATGAGCGGCGGATAGAGGAGATTCGCGAGCTCATCCAGAACAGCTCTTCAACGGATCCGGAACTCTCGAAGATCCTTCTTGAGCAGCTTGGCCCGATGGAGGAGGAGCAACGCCGCCTTCAAGAACGGGCGATGATGGAAGAGCAGAAGAAGGGCTTCTTGAGCTGGATCTTCGGCTGAGCAGTATTCATTAATGTGTTGGGGCTTCGAGGGGAGATGGTGAAAACTCCGGGATCAGCTCCGTCTTTCCAATCCGCCGCCTGCCGGTGATGATGAGATACGAGGGGCTCTGTGCAGAGAGATGCTTCATCAGCCCGAGCTCTTCTCTCCTGTCATCGAATTTCATCATGATTATTATTAGGGGTTCGGAGAGTCGACATATAGTATAGTATAACAAAAAGCGAGAAAAACTTTCAGTATACTATAGGTTTTATCTCCTCCCGGCACAATGGTATCGTAGAGGTACATGATGCGGGAACTATCAAAACTTACGATCCTTGAGATCCTTCAGGAATGGAACTACTGGAATCGGGAGTTTGAGACCTATGTGCAACGTCCTGCATACAGCTCTATCCTTGAGCGGTACAGGAGATCGGATGAGATTATCGTCCTGACAGGAATTCGGAGGAGCGGAAAATCAACGCTTCTGAAACAGGAGATGGAGCACCTTGCAAAGAGCAGGGATAAGAAAGAGCTTCTGTATATCAACTTTGAAGATCCCAGACTCTCCGAAGATGCAGATCCGGATACCCTTGATCTTCTTCTTGAGACGTACAGGGAAGCGATCAACCCTGACGGCGAGGTCTTCCTCTTCCTTGACGAAGTGCAATATGTAGACCGCTGGGAGAAGTGGGTTCGAACTGCTCATGATCTGAAGAGGGCGACGATCTATATCACCGGATCCTCTTCAAAGCTCCTCTCCGGCGAGGTGGCATCATCGATCAGCGGAAGATATCTTCAGGTTACTGTCTATCCTCTCAGATTTTTGGAATTCCTCTCTTTCAATGACCTTGAATACCGGAATATCGCCGACTACTCAGCAAAAAGGAGGGAGATACATCAGCTTTTTTCTGATTATCTCAGATATGGCGGCTTTCCGAAAGTCGTCCTTGTTGACGAGGATCTGAAAAAGGAAGAGATTCTCTCATATTTCAACACAATCCTGCTGCATGATATTCTGGCACGATATGGCCTGAGAAACTATGATATGCTGAAGAAACTCGTTGAATACATCCTGACGAATGATACAAAACAGAACAGCGTTCATAGTATCAGCAAGGCACTTGGATATAACTACGCCACTGTATCCGATTATATCGCGTACCTCAAAGCAACGTACATGATAGCAGAGTTCCGGAACTATGATTACTCCCTGAAGAAACAGCTGAGAAGTGACGTTAAATACTATTGTATCGACACCGGATTTGTCAATGCCGTCTCGTTCCTCTTCTCCGAGAATATCGGCAGGTTATACGAGAACATCGTCTATAATGAATTCATCCGTCGGGGGCAGGGAACGGGCCTTTTCTATCTCAATGAAGGTGGGAAGGGCGGGGTTGAATGTGATTTTATCACGCAGGAGATGGGCAGAATTACGGCTGCGTATCAGGTCTGCTATGAACTGCATGATCGGAATATGAACCGGGAGGTTGCCGGGATCGTCATGGCCTGTAAAAAATTCGGCCTGCCTGGAGGAACGATCATCACCGAACACCAGCAGAAGACGATTGAAGTGGATGGGCTCAGGATTGAGGTCGTTCCCATACCTGCGTTTCTGGTTGGTTATGGGCCAACTACCCCCCCTAAAGAGCGGGGCTTGCAATACCGTTTATAGACAGATGGTGGAATGTAATCCGCACGACAATTGCTCATCACCCCCCTTCTCCCGCACTCCTTTCCAGAGATCTTATCACCCCTCACCGAAGAGTAAGAAGGAAGATGGGGATGATTCCGGGTATGGTACCCGGAATCACCTCCTCATATAAGGTCACACTGACAGAATCAGGTCTTCTCCATGATTATCCTCCATGGTTTCTGGACACCGGACTCCCCCGGCACCATCCGGGTATGGGGCGAAGACACCGCCGCCCCACGCGAGGGGGAGAAGAGGCGGGGGCGGCGGCCGAAGATTCCTCCGGTTCGCCCGCACCCGTTTGCAGCAGATATGGAATCGCTCTGCAGGACAATACCCGGAACCGGGTACCCGTCCGGTGAATCAGCTGAAGCTGAGACCGGGTCTGCCACCATCCTTCTTCCTTCATCTGGCTCCTCTCCCCTCCCTTCTCCTGAATGCGGGGGTGGTCCGGAGGGTTCTGCGATCCTTGCCCCTTTCACCGTCCCTCTCCTCTCTCTCCCGCTCTCACTACCGGATCTGGCACACCTGCCATCCCATCTGCCGGTCGGGAGGACTCTCCGGTTCTGGTCGGCTGCGGCACGCTATGCGGCCGATCTCGCCATTAATGGCTTCTTTCTTCCCGGTCCGGACGGATGGGAAGCGGCTCTCCCTGATATGGATCAGCTTGATGCTCTCCGGAGAACCTTCCCCCCTGCCTGTCGTATCTGGGCCGGGGACGGGATGGATGATGCGATCCTCATCACCTCATTCCTCAATCATGCGGTGCATGAGATCGTCTCTTCGGGTATCGGGGACCGGCCACTCCTCCCCCCGAAACGTGGACGGAAGCGGAGCATCCCTCTCCCCGAAGAGGCTTGGGTTGTGCATCTCTCCGGTGCTCCGGTCTCCCTTCTGGATGAAGCAGATGAAGACGAACTCTTCCGAAGGACGGTGCGGGAGTGGATCAATTCAGGCTCCCTCCATTCAAAAACGCACAAGGATGATGATATCCTCAGGGGCTGTTTCCTGCTTGAGGATCCGGATCCCGGGAAGAGGCGGTGGAAACTCACCTTCAATCTTGCCGGTTCGGAGACCTCGTCCCGGCTCATCCCTGCGGAAGATATCTGGAATGGCAACGTCACCACCCCTTCAGGAGATGATCCTGCGGATATCCTCCTCACAGAACTCGGAATGGCCGCCCGGATCTACCCGGAGCTGAAGGCAGGCCTGAAGACTGCACGGCCGACAGCTCTTCCCCTTGATACCGACGGGGCATATACCTTCCTGACACATGCAGCCCCTCTTCTCATCGATGCCGGGTACTCCGTCATCCTTCCCGCCTGGTGGAAGAAGACCGGGTCCAGACCCTCGCTGAAGGTCTCGGTTACAAAGACCGAATCGGAGGGGCGGTTCGGGCTCAGGAGTCTCGCCTCGTACTCGTGGAAGGTTGCAGTCGGTGATACCGAGCTCACACCGGAAGAGTTTGATGAGCTGATACAGCAGAAGATTCCGCTCATCCGGATGCATGGCCAATGGGTCTCCATCGATGAATCCGGGATTGAGATGGCGAAGCGGGCCTTTGAGAAGAGATTCGGGACGATGACCGTTGGCGAGCTTCTCCGGCTCTCCTCAGGTGCCGACCCTGATCTCCCGTTGGCTGAGATCGTTGATACGGACGGCTGGATGGGGTGGCTCCTCTCGGAGAAAGGGGAGATGGCACCGGTACCTGTGCCCTCTTCCTTCAGGGGAACCCTCCGCCCCTACCAGGAGGAGGGGATTGCCTGGCTCTCATATCTCACCCGGAACGGGATCGGTGCCTGTCTTGCCGATGATATGGGGCTTGGAAAGACGATCCAGATCATCGCCTACCTCCTCGCCTGGGAGGAGGAGGTTCTGCCAGCCCTCATCATCTGCCCCACCTCGCTTGTCGGCAACTGGCGGCGGGAGATCCAGCGGTTTGCACCCGATCTCAGTATCATCACGCACCATGGATCATCAAGGGATACCGCACTTCTTGGCGATGCCGATGTGACCATCACCACCTATCCGCTTGTCGTCCGGGATCTCGAGGAGATCAGATCCCGTTCATGGAAGGCGATCATCATTGATGAGGCGCAGAATATCAAAAACCCTCAGGCAAAGCAGTCCCGGGCGGTCCGATCCCTGAAGGCGGATCATGCAATCGCCCTCACCGGAACGCCTGTTGAGAACCGTCTCACCGAGCTCTGGTCCATCATGGAGTTCTTAAATCCCGGATACCTCGGGTCATTACGGGCATTTAAGGAGCAGTATGCCGCACCGATTGAGCGGTTTAATGACCCCGAACGAACCCGCCAGCTCAGGACCCTGATCCGTCCCTTTGTGATGAGGAGAATGAAGACGGATAAGGCGATCATCTCCGATCTCCCGGAGAAGATGGAGATGAAGGTCTACTGCACCCTCACCCCCGAACAGGCGAGCCTGTATGAAGGGGTTGTGCTTGAGCTCCTTGGTATGGTGAAAGGCCGGGATGGGATCGAACGAAAAGGGCTTGTCCTCTCTGCTCTCATGAAGCTGAAGCAGATCTGCAACCACCCGGCACTCTTCCAGCAGGATACCATGGCATCCCCGGATCGCTCAGGGAAATGCACACGGCTCCTTGAGATGCTGGAGGAGGTGCTGGATGCCGGGGAACGGGCGCTCATCTTCACCCAGTTCCCCTCGTTTGGCGAACGGCTCATCGATCTCATCACTGAGCGGTGCAATGTTCCTGTTCTCTTCCTCCACGGGGGTACCCCCCAGAAGGAGCGGGATGCGATGGTTCAGCGGTTCCAGGGGGAGGGAGGACCCCCAATCTTCCTTCTGTCCTTGAAGGCGGGTGGTACCGGTCTGAACCTGACGGCTGCAAACCATGTCTTCCACCTTGACCGCTGGTGGAACCCCGCGGTCGAGAACCAGGCGACCGATCGGGCATTTCGGATCGGCCAGACACGGGATGTCCAGGTCAGGACGATGATCACCGGAGGCACCCTTGAAGAGCAGATCGATGAGGTGATCGAAGGGAAGAAGAAACTGGCCGGATCGATCCTCTCCGGCGGGGAGGACTGGATCGCCTCCCTCTCTGATGATGAACTCCGTGATCTCCTCACGCTCAGGACGGAGGCGTTCTCATGAGTCCTTGGTATCCCTCATATGAGAAGACCTCGCCGATTGCGGTGAAGAATGGTATTAAGGCGAAGAGCAAGAGGGGTGCAATCGGAGACAAATGGTGGTCGAAACGGTTCATCTCCGCCCTTGAGCGGATGGGGAATGCTGCCCGGCTCCAGCGTGGCCGTTCATATGCCCGGAAAGGCCAGGTGATCAGCCTTCTGATACAGGATGGCTGCGTGGAGTCGAAGGTCCAAGGGTCGCGGAGATCCCCGTACTCGGTCTCGATCCGGCTCCGGTCTTTCACTGAAGGTGAATGGACCCGTATCCTTGATGCGATGGCAGCCGAGGCACTCTACTCAGCCCAGCTCCTCGCCGGGGAGGTCCCGGCGGAGATCGAGAAGATCGTCGGAAAGACCGGCCTCCCGCTCTTCCCGGATACGGTGAAGGATATCAGGACGGACTGTTCCTGCCCGGACTGGGAGAACCCCTGCAAGCATATCGCCGCTGCCTACTATCTCCTCGCCGAGCGGTTTGATGACGACCCGTTCCTGATCTTCTCTCTCAGGGGGAAGACGAAGGAGGAGGTCCTGGCAGGACTTAAGGCCCGGAGGAGACAGGTCTCTGATGCGATCCCCGGAGAACCTCCCGTCTCTGGTGATGTTTCTCTCTCCTCCTCTCAGGGGGATGGGGTGGTGGCTACAGGAACCCCGATAGATCCGGATCGTTTCTGGAAGAATGAGGGTGAGCCGGCTGAGATCGCCTTTTCCATCACCGGTGGATCAGAGGCGGAGTTTGCGGCATTGCGGCTCTGCGGCGAGGCCCCCTTTACCATCCGTGGCATTGATCCCGCAGCCATCCTTCTCCCGGTCTATCCGGTGGTGAGGAAGAGGGCCTATGAGATGGCAGTCGGGAGCAGGCTTGATGATGATGAGTCTGATGAGGGGAGGCCGGAATGATACACCCCCCTTCTCTGATCAGCCATCTCTCCGTTCCGAAGCCTTAATCCCGGCTCAATAGAAGAGATCATCTATCCACTGATAACGACGGTTCCACAATGGCACTCAAAAAGGAGGATATCAGCCAAAGAGTGGCGCCAGCGGGATCTCTTCCCAGTCGGCATGATCAATGGCACGCAGCCAGATGGTTCTCGTCTCCGGAACTGCAACAACCTGATAGACGGTCCCTCCGAAGGTGGCTCCCCCCTCTTCTATCGGAATCTCAAGGAGCTGCATCATCAGGTCAGGGGTGAAGTGCCCTCGATACTCCTCTGACTGAGCCATCCTGATCAGGTTATCATACCGGGGGTCCACGCTGGCTGGCCGGGGTGGTGCGACGATCCCTTCCCAGTGCGGTGGATAGTCTGGTATAAAGTGATTTACTGCAACAACCAGCCCGTCATCATCGGATGGCCGTACCCTGGTATCAAATGTCGCTCTCTCCAATGAGACTGCATGGGAGGGATCAGCAATCTGGAGGATATAGGAGAGATCTGCGGGTGTATTCTCAAGCATCCGGACTGCCTCATCGACCGTCCGGCTCTCTGTCAGGACCCTGATCAGAACCGAGGATGTATCTTCTCGTTCGGGATACCATACCGGGTCGGAATGCCCGCCGTTATTCAGTTCTATGAAGAGACCCTCGCTATTCATACCGGTCTCAAGATAGACGTTCCCGAGAGGGTGAATGTTTGCGACCGGATACCCCTCCTCCGGATGATAGACGACCACCGAGAGGTATCGCATATATTTCTGCATAGACTCCCGTTGGATATCCCAGTTTCGGCCAAAAACAAGTGTTCCATCTCCGGTATATCCATCCCAGACGCCAACTCCACTACACGCACCCGGATGATCGCCCTCAAGGATCGCATCGGTGAGGAGCATCATCCCTGCATTGAGAACAAGGACCTCATCCATCGAGAGACCGGAGGTCTGGCTGATGCCCCCAAGAAGTTCCTGCAGTTCCGGGGAGTAGCCATCATATGATTTCCTGGCCTCCCGTATCTGGTCTGCTTCATCGATACCACGGGACGTTATATCATCAACAATCTCATCATGAAAGAGCCGGAGTTCATCCCCGACGAGGCCACCGTACTGCCGCCCCATCTCCATCCATGATCCTGAGAGGTGCAGAACATGGTAGAGATCTGAACCGGTTCTATAGGCCTGTCCCCCTTCAAAAGCACGGACGTTTGAAAGGTGTATATCCGGTGGTACCTCACCACCTGATGATACCTGCTGGTCTCCCTCATCCACAAGCTCATCGGGTGCGGTACATCCGGCAGAGAGTGCCAGAATCAGGACCAGAAGAAGAGGGGGGAGGATACGGAGATAGTGCATACAGAAAAAGTATGTAGTGATGGTATATCTTCATTCCTGACGATGCCGGGATTGACTCACTGGCGCCCCCCGAAGCGATAGAGTAAACAATTCAAAAAGCGATGAGGAAATGAACGGGCATCATCAGAGAGGGGAGGATACTACAGGATCAGAGGTTCTGCATTTCCGGATGTTGATCCGAAACCCCGGATGATGACGCCCGGGTGGGTCGCTATGGTTCATTCACGATCTAACAGGCAGG
>NZ_JWHL01000020.1 GCF_018132105.1 Methanocalculus chunghsingensis
GCCGTTTATTCTTATGATTATTTAACAAGAGCGGATGCAGTACCTTTTTTCATGTACGATTCTTTCTGAGAAGAGTACCTTTTCTCACGCCTTCCTGGTGATTGCCCTGAATAAAAGAAAAGAGGGGGTCGAAATTGGGGTTGTTGCAGTATTGGTGCAGAGAGCAGGGAGTGCGGTTGTCCCTGGCACTCTGGCAGATACTACTCTCTCCGCAGGGTATATAGCAGCATGCAGCGGAGGGTGAAAGTGAAGCGTACCATTCGAGAGATACTACAATATGCGAAAACTCCCGATCAAATAGATGGATATTTTATCATTGAATGAAAAAAATCTAAGAACGTATGTATCAAATCGTCATTAGAAGATCTGCTGAAGATACATTCAAGACGTTTGATAAGGAAATTCAGAGACGATTCTCAAAAAAGATCAGAAAATTATCTACACAACCAGATATTTATGGGAAGCCATTACGAGGATCTCTTCATGGAATTTGGGAGTTATATTTTGAGAGGAAATTTCGGATCCTTTATACCATTGAGTTTGAAAAAAAAGAGGTTATTATTGAAGCGATATGGCATAAAGATAATTTTTAGAGATCCAATTCTTGGGCGAGTTCCTCAAAACTTCTGCAGGGAGCATTTTTTCTTTTCCCTTCGTGTAACTGAGCCATTAGGTCTGCGTCAGATAAAATTTCAATAGTTCGCTTCATGGACTCATATTCCTCAATGGGTATAGTTATCCACTTGGATTTATCTGTGCCACATACTGCAGATGGGTTCATTGATAACAGTAGTTATTGCGAAGAGTACATACATAAGGATTTGGGTAGTCTTCTATCTCTCATTCTTCCTTGGCACTGATGCATATCTGTTCAGGTATCTGACGGCGATCTCATACGCCCTCGCCACCTTCCCACTTTCCACCTTCGGCACACCGCAGGCGACGAGATGGATCGCTTCCGTTGCGATTGTTATCTTTGTTGCATCCGAGTCACGGTAGGGATAGATGGCGATGATCGCCTCTGCATCGGTCAGGATGACCTGGTTCTCATTGAGGATGACCGGCTTTGTCATACCAATCCCGACGAACTCCTCCCCCTCCCCGGCAAATCGCATCGTCAGATCACCAGAGAGTCGCCCGGCATCGAAGGCGGCGATGGGGATGCCGGAGCGGGCCGATGCCAGGTTATAGGCATCGACGGCGGTGTTGATCGTTGGTAGTGTTTTTCCTGCGAGAATCCTCCGGACCAGAGCCTCGGATGCGGGTCGGGTCTTTGTGGGATCGACGCCCACGCTCCAGAAGAAGTCACGGTATGCCCGGAAGAGGGGTTCGTCTTTGATACGTTCAAGGGTGTACCGGGCCTGTATCTCATGTATGATCTCTTCCTTAAGGGATTCGAGGAGAGGGTCTTCTCTCTGAATAGCGAGCGGTTCGATTATTCCTTCCGTCACCCCGATACCGGGAAACGCGGTCTCTACACCTTTTTGTATATGCATTATCATCATCTCTGTATCACGGAGAGATCAGTACCTTCATCGCATGGAGAAATGGCCGCCCTTCCTTTGCAAGGGTATGTACAATATAAAGAGGCCTGAGATAAAACTCCCTGTATGCCATCTTCTGAAGGCTCCGTATCTCGTCCAGTGTCAGGGTCATCGTCTCCACAATGGGTGAGAAGAGATCAAAATTCGACCAATCCTGCTGCATACCCCCTGTATCCTCTGCGTGGTGAAAGAACTCTGTTCCCGGATATGGTGTGGCAACCGAGAAGAGGGCATAACTTGCCTGCAGACTTTTGGCCAGTGCAATACTCTTCTTCGCCGTCTCTTTCGTCTCTCCCGGGAGACCGATTGCAATTGAGGCGATTGTTCTCATTCGGCTCTCATACGCGGCACTGAAGACTTCGCTGATCTGATCGATCCGTGTCCCTTTTTTGATTCTGTCAAGGATCTCCTGATCGCCTGACTCCACCCCGATAAAAAGCGTCCTGCATCCGGCTCTCTTCATCAGCCGGATCAGATCGGCATCGATCCGATCCACTCTGGCGGTGCAGCCCCACTCGATATGCAGGTCTTCCCCGATGAGCAGGGTGCAGAACCTTTCCACCCATCCGGGGATCAATGTGAAGGTATCATCCATAAAGGCGATCCGTGAGATTCCGAGTGTCTCCTGAATATGCCGGATCTCCCCGATGACATCTTCGGGAGAGCGTTGCCGGATGGTTCTTCCATGGAGGGCGGATGATGCACAGAATGAGCACTGCATCGGGCAGCCCCGGCTGCAGAGCATGGTGGCAATCGGCAGGTGGCTATCGAAGATCCGGTAGTTCTCCTTTGGGAGGAGGTGGCGGGCAGGATAGGGGAGTCTGCCGAGGTCCTCGAGATGTGGCCTGTCGTCATTCTCGATGATCGTTCCATCTGAGCGGAAGACAAGCCCCCTGACCATACCTGGATCCCCCCCGGACCGGAGGGTCTGGAAGAGTTCGAAGAATGTATACTCCCCTTCCCCTTTGATGACAAAATCGACTGCACTCTTCTCCTTGAGGATCCCGGTGTGCATGAATGTGGCATGGGGTCCGCCGAGTACAACATACGAGCTTCCCGCATCTCTGACCGCCTCGGCAGACCGGAGCGCTTCAGAGATAAGCGGGGTGGTGGCGGTGATTCCGACGATGAATGGTTCTCTCCCCTGCACCCGCCTGATGATATCGGTATATGTACTATCCTCTGCAGCACAGTCCATCACCTCCACGGAGACCCCGTTCTCTTCGAGGACTGCAGCGATATAGAGGATACCAAGGGGTGGTATTCTGATGTTGAGGTACTTCTTGTACTTGGATTTCTGATCAGGGGGGTTGATCAGAAGCACATCAAGGGCCATCAGTGAGACTATTGCTCATTCTCTTTATATTAATTTGGGGATTAATATTGCGTCGGGGTCGATGGTTCCGGTTATGGAAAAAGTGGTGAGGTACGGGGTTTCCGGCTTTCCCTCCAGAAAAACCCCTGATTCAGGAGCCGGGGAACTCCCTTCCTATCTGTACTCAGGATTTGGATGATCGAACCTGCATCCGGCCGCCCATGCACTCCTCTGGTTGCCGTGTGCCGGGATGCCCCCCATATCCTTCAGTACCCGTGCCATATGCATCAGGTTCCACGTCATGAATGTGGTGTTGCGGTTCGTGAAGTCGTTCTCCGGACCTCCGGACCCGGGATCCAGGTATGATGGCCCTGGGCCGATCTCTCCAAGCCATGCAGCATCAGCTTGCGGCGGTATGACAAAGCCGAGGTGCTGGAGGGAGTAGAGGATCCCCATTCCGCAATGCTTCGCTCCATCCTCATTGCCGGTGATGAGGCAGCCGCCGGCCCGCCCGTAATACGCATACTGCCCATGCTCATTCAGTTCGCCGGACTGCCCATACAGCCTCTCGATCACCTTCTGGCAGATCGAGCTCTTCTCGCCGAGCCAGATCGGCGAACAGAGCACCAGGATGTTGGCGTCCATCACCTTCCGGAATAGTGGGGGCCAGTCATCCTTCTCCCACCCTTTCTCCCGCATATCCGGATAGACACCATAGGCGATCTCGTAATCGACCGCCCTGATCACCTCGACGGCAACCCGGTTCTTCTCCATGATCGCCTGGGAGACCCGGATCAACCCCTCGGTATGCGAGAGCTCCGGTGTCTTCTTCAGCGTGCAGTTGATGAAGAGCGCCTTCAGGTCAGAGAAGTCCCATCTGCTCTCTTCACAATCTTTCATCTGTTGCTCGTTGAGAACGGTTTCCTGCATCATCTCTCCTCCATAGATGGTCTGGTGGGGATTATATATTGGATGAGTTATTAAATGTTGGTCTCTCATTTCTGTCTGCACTGCATCTCTTGAGGATGAACGTTTCTGCCTGCATCCTCCCCTTGCTTCACTCATCCAGCTCTTCCACAAACCTTCGTAACGCCTCGACACCGTTGACCATGCGTGGGGCTGCATTCCTGACAAACTGCGAACATTCCTCCCGCGTCCGGGGCTTCGATGCTTTGTACAGATCCAGTGCCCGGGCGCCATCATAATCAACGAATGCAATCCGGGCTGAGAAGTTATCATCTGGCATCATGATCGCGTCCCCGCTCACCGTGGCAATATGGTGCGGATGTGCTATCAGGGCATTCTGAAGATCATTGGCAGTTTGTATCCCCTTCTTCCGGAGGGCCGGTTTCAGGCCATTCATATCCATGAGAAAGTAAAACGCTCCCTGAGGTATGGTGGTGGTTATTCCCTCGATCGAGGAGAATGCTTCTGCAAAATACTCTCCCATCATCTGGTGTATAGCCCGGGTCTCCTCGAAATACTGCTCGATGGCTGCATTGGAGGAGTATGCGGTGACGGCTGCATACTGGACCGGGGTGGTTATATTCGTGTACAGGGTTGCGGCCAGCTTGGAAAAATCCCTGAGCATCTTCTCTGAACATGTGGATGGGAGGATACATGCTCCGAACCTGTATCCGGCCGAAGAGCGATCCTTGGAGAGTCCCCCGGTCACAAAGGTACCTTCCGGATAGACCGTTCCCATGGAGACGAAGGATTTGATATCGTAGGTTGTAAGGGCATAGATCTCATCTGCCAGCACCAGCGTCCCCGTCCTCCGGCAGACCTCCGTGATCTCGTTTAGTTCCTCCAGTTGGTAGAGCCCCCCACTCGGGTTATGGGGATTGTTGAGGAGGAGGATATGCTGCCCGACAACAATATCCTCAAGCAGGGTCTCGAGATCACCCGGATCAATCTTGTAGCCGTTCACCGGTCGGGTGGGGAGGATATGGAACGGTTTTCCAAGGAACCGCAGCTGGGGGGCATACCCGATCCATGATGGCGAGGGGAGGATGACTGAACCGCTCACCATTGAAAAGATCATAAACATCAGTTCCTTGGATCCGTTTCCAACGATCACTCTCCCCGGATCTGTCACAATGCCGAAGTGTCGCCGGTAAAATTCAGCGATCGCTTCCCGGACCTCGAAAATCCCGGCTGCATCAACATAGTGGCCCTGCATGGCGTTGGCCACCAGGGCATCGGATATCGGTTCCGGGATGGGGAAGGGGGACTGGCCGAACGCAAATCCGTAAAACTCTGCATCGCATCCTTGTAATGAACACTTTTTTCGCTGTTCCCGGAGCATGAGTCCTATCCGGACATTTTCCGGCATGGTGATGGTATCCATCCTGGGATCAGCAAGAATATGTATCAGGGTCATCGTGGGCCTGGTTATATTGTTGGTTATATATAATGATATGGTGCAGTTTTCACGGTGGATCATGCTTAGTCCGGCCGGGGGAGCATCCCTGACCCTGGATACAATAACAGCAGACACCGGATCAGAGAGTCCGGGGTTAACTGGTGTCGTTTGGGGAGAGGGATCCGATCTCTCCTGATAGATTGGACCGAACCCTCAGATAGATCTCACTGGAGGGTAGATCCCGGGGAAAAACCATTCTTCTCGCGCAAAACTCTGGCACGGCACTCCATACTCTCTCCCAGGCAATCTCAATACCGGAATGGATTGCCGGAACTGAATAATCGATTGGAGCCCATACAAAAGGTGCCGGGATGACAATCTCCCGTTGTGAAGCCCTCTCGATACAGAGATCGTGGGGCATGTCAATCCATATGACTGAGACCGGCATTCCGGAACCGAGGAGTGCATCACGGACTTCATACAGATGAGGGCCTCCTCCTGAAAACTCCAGGATGCCCGGGGATGGATCGCGGCAGGCTATCAGGAAATGATGCCATGCAGCATCTTCACCATCAGTCGTGCCGTCAGAATACCTGGTTCGACAGTCATCAATGGAGGTGTATGCATAGCCCGTCTCGTGTGAGAGAGCCATTGCGAGTGTTGTCTTGCCGGTACCGAGTGTTCCGATGATGAGAATCTTCATCTTCTGCATTGTTCATGGCTCCAGGGACCCGTTCACCTGCATTTTACGCTCATTCCTTTGTACCTGCAATTTATAAATACAAGCACATTCGTTTCTGATCGCCTATACTGTCCGGCACGCGCCACTTGTTCCGTTTCGTCGGGCATTACTCTGATCAGGGACACGGTCGGCAGGGTTTGTGTCGCACCGGATGGATCAAGAAGACATTCTTGTGCTTATTGCTATAATTATATTGATATGCGCTTCTTTTTAAATTCTAACTTCTTATAGAGCCTTAAATAATTCTACAGGAGAATTTGGATACTATCTTGGGCGAAAAAAGGGATTTGTTCAGCGGTATCGTCTGTACCGCTTATGTGCCTGTTCAATTGTCATCAGATCCAGCACAAGAACGGTGTTGGCTTCTTTCAAAATCTTATAGATGATCGTGTATCGCCTTCCAATATGGATGCGATAAATATTTTTTGCGGGAAATAAACACTCACTGGAGGGTATAGACTCAGGTTTTTCAAGTTTTGTGATATGATCGAAGATCTCTCTCCGGAGATCTTTTGGAAACCGTAAGAGAGTTTTTATTACGCCCCTGTCAAGTTCAACATTCACATAAATCCCCTGGATTAAATCCTCTTATTTGAACAATCATTCGATGGATTGATGTAGAATTATGCTGTGTCATCCAGGTGAAGTTCATGCGCAGCATCTTTCAGGCTGATAAAATCACCTTTCTTTTCAATTTCTTCAAGATGCATCATAAAATCATATTCCTCTTTCAAAGCAATCATCTCCTCCAGAAGACTGGTGTACGTCTGACCCGGTCGCTTCAACTTAGATAACGACTCCCAGATCTCTGTTGTGACAGGAATTCTTTTGCTTGCAACTTCATTTGCTGACATGTATACCCCCTCTCATTGTAAACTTTTTATCACAGTTTTATCAAGATACTTCCATGACGTTTGTATTCTGTATGGATTTGTGCACCATAGTCACGGCGTGAATGCCTGTAAGCTCTTACAGTATTACTATTGGCAATAGGTATACTTGACTGTTCCTGTTCCAGCAGTATCTGGAATCAAAGAGGAATGATCGG
This sequence comes from Methanocalculus chunghsingensis, assembly GCF_018132105.1. Lineage (GTDB taxonomy): Archaea > Halobacteriota > Methanomicrobia > Methanomicrobiales > Methanocorpusculaceae > Methanocalculus > Methanocalculus chunghsingensis. Next base: position 7,015 of record NZ_JWHL01000020.1, read on the forward strand.
GACAGTGAGCACATTTAGATCGTGAACATGTTTACATCATCGGTGACAATTGGGGTGTTTTTTATCCTGATACCGCTGGGGAGAAGGAAACCAGGATTGACACACCCAGCACTTCGGATCCTTCATATCCCCTTGATACCGTGGGGTCATGTGCAGATGGAGAGGAGGGCGGCCTTAGGCGAGGTTGTTTGTAAGGAGGAACTCTGATGAGGCGGTTGAGCCTTTTTCGGTCGCCACTTTTATGCATTTTGATCCCGCCATTGAAACATAAACCTAACCGGGTTGAATTGGGGATATCCCAAATACCAAAAAAGATATGCTCTTGCCAATTCCTATCATCAATTATGGAAAAAGATTCAAGGATCATTCTTGATGCTTCGGTTCTTGCAGGTAAACCAATTATTCGGGGGACATGGATCTCGGTCGATCTGGTTCTTGACCTTCTTGCATCGGGCTGGGATGAATCCTCAGTATTAGCGGAATATCCAGGACTGGCCCGGGAGGATATCCTCGCATGCATCAGGTATGCACAGGAGGTTGTGGCCTCAGAACGGGTTTACTGCGCAGATCAAAGAGGCAGGACTCCGAGTGAACCTCCATCGATCCCTGGTATTGAATGATAATGAGAGTAGGGCAGGAATAATTAGCTATCAACGAAAACATTGTTTGCCTCAGAGAATGAGTGATGAATATTGATTATAATACATCATAGGAGTTAATCTATGTCTTTCTATATTTCCTATTTATACTATATTGCCCCAATAGAAAACCTCTCTTCAATTTTCAGACATGGAATTCTTTCACACCGAAAGGCATCGCGGATTAACCATATTTCAATAGCTAATGATCAAGTTCAAAACCGAAGGGAAAATAAAAAAGTTCCTGGTGGCTTGTTGCTGCACGAATATGTTAACTTATATATAAATGCACGCAACCCGATGCTCTATGAGCGCATGAGAAATAGCTCTGAGAAACTGTGTATTCTACTCATTGATGGTGCTGTGCTCACATCTTCTGGCGTTGTCATTGCCGATCGAAATGCGGCGAGTGATTACGTTACCTTCTTATCTCCAACTGAAGCTGAGCACAAACTTGATATTGATAAAATATGTGCACGATATTGGACTCATCCAGATAACCAATTTGAAGAGTGGGAACATAAGAGTCTTATGTGTGCAGAAGTATTAGTACCCCATAATGTGGCTCCTGAGAATATCATCAGAGTCTTCGTACCGAGTAGTGACTTAAAGGAGTTTGTGATAACCATGGGATTTGATCGGGAGATTATTATTAACCCAGATCTCTTCTTCCATATGGGGCAGTGAAGAGATGGTGAAAATGATTAAGATAAGATGCGGGGATATTTTTGAAAGCCAGGCTCAAACATTAGTTAATACAGTAAATTGTGTTGGTGTTATGGGAAAAGGTATCGCTCTGCTCTTTAAAAGACGATATCCATATATGTTTCAGGATTATGTTCGAAGATGTAAGAATAATCTTGTGCAACCTGGTATACCATATCATTATACGGATGCTTTTGGGAACTCAATCGTAAATTTTCCGACGAAGAACCATTGGCGATCTCCATCATATATTGAGGATATTATCAAGGGCCTCGATTTTTTCGTTACCCACTATAAGGAATGGGGAATAGAATCTGTTGCTTTCCCGCCATTGGGTTGTGGGAATGGGGGTCAGGAATGGCGAATTGTCGGGAGAATAATGTACGAAAAACTATCGAAAATTGATATTCCTGTTGAGATCTATGCACCATTTGGAACTCCAAAAGAGGAATTAAGCGAAGAGTTTCTTTCACAAAAAGTACTCCTGGACGACTACAATCAGCTAAACCTCCATAATAACGAATTAACTCCTGATAAACTAGCTGTTCTTGAGGTTCTGAACCGATTAGAAAAACAAACCCACGCCTTAAAAGTTGGCAGAGTGCTTTTTCAAAAAATATGTTTTATTATTACCGAATCAGGATTAAAAACAGGATTTAACTTCCAAAAAGGCTACTATGGGCCATATTCGTCGAAAGATGTCAATCAAATGATTTTGATTTTTGCGAATAATAACCTGATTGCCGAACATCAACTTGGTAACATGATCGTTATTTCAACAGGTCCTGAGTATGATAAAATTCGAAGTAAATACTTGAAGCAATTGACAGAGCTTGAACCATATATTGAGAAGACAGTTGATCTGTTTAGCAGGATAAAAAATACTGAACAAGCAGAGGAAGTGACGACAGTCTATTATGCATATAAGGAATTGGAAGATCGAAAAACAGGCCATTCTGTATCTGAACAAGAGTTATTTGACTACATCCTGACCTGGAAAAAGAAATGGTCGAATGCAGAAAAACGACAACGGCTTGCTTCCGCAATTCGCAATCTTGCAATTATGAAATGGATACAAGTTACATTCAGCAACTCATTGCCAACGGGTAATATCATATAAATTATATCATTTTATTTTATGATGCCCTCAATCACCTCCCCTCAATAATCTCTCTCAATGATCAATACCCCCTCTTCCCCGGAATAACCCCTCTCACCCCGCCTTTCGGATCCTCCATATCCCCGACATATCGCGGAATCACATGGACATGTAGGTGCATGACGCTCTGGCCGGCCGCCGCCCCGATGTTCACCCCGATATTATAGCCGTCGGGGGCATACCGCTCATCCAGCAACCGACGGGCATCATGGACGAGGGACAACAGGGCGGCCTGCTCGTCTCCGGTTGCGTCAAAGAATGAGGCCACGTGCCGGAAGGGGATGAGGAGGAGGTGGCCGGGGCTCACCGGGTAGAGGTCGCATCGGGCGAACGTATGATCCTGTTATTGCATGTATACAATTCCTTGGGGAATGGCCGGCATCCGTTAGTATTATACGGTTTCTATACAATTCTTATCAACGAGAAAGAGATATGTCTGAGATAACTATCACTATCCCCCCGGAGATTGTTTCTGCACTTCGCCTTCCCCCAGATGGAGTAGAGTCTGCCCTCCATCAGGAACTTGCCCTTGCTCTCTATATGAGAGGGATACTCTCCTCAGGAAAGGCTGCTGCACTTGCTGGTCTGAAACGCTGGCAATGGGAAGAACTTCTCGTGGTACGTAAGGTCCCGCCTCATTATATAGAAGAAGATCTCCACGTGGATATCTCCTATGGTTCGAGCGATTAGTAATTCATCACCTCTCATTCAATACATAACATCCAGTTTTGAACGTGTCAGCCGTCTTAACCCGTCCCGGACGGGTGTCATCCAGACCTTCAGTAACCTTTTTAACTATATCGAAGAATGAAAAGTGAACGGCTCTGGATGAAGTAATCTGGATCAATTGGGAAATGCGATTATTATGATCCTGGAATATATTGAAAAAAACCTGTCACATGCACGATATGAAATAATCGAGGATGATGAACCCTATTACGGGGAAGTACCTGAACTGGCTGGAGTGTATGCAACCGGAAAGACCCTTGAAGAGTGCCGGAAAAATCTCAGGGAAGTAATAGAGGGATGGATCATTGTCCGTCTCCGTCGTGGCCTCCTGATTCCACCGATTGATAAATGTATAATTGAACGCATCTCTAAGAAAAGCAGGCCTCACTGAGGAAGAATTTCGGGATATATTATAAAGGGTGTTTACAATGGATTTTACCGTTATCATTCACAGCGCTGAAGAGGGAGGGTTCTGGGTAGAAGTCCCAACGCTACCGGGGTGCTTCTCACAGGGGGAAACCTTTGAAGAGATAATGGAGAATATTCACGAAGCAATAGAACTTCATCTGGAGGGATTACGCGAGGATGGATCTGAGCTTCCCCGAGAGGGTGATCTGATCATTGGAAGATTACGTATTGATGATATGACCGGGTAACAAGAGGCAGGCCATGATCCTCTCTTCGCCTGTAACAGTACGAGTGACCGTTTCCAATCTCGCCCTCCAGCTCTTTCCTTCCAGCTCCTTCTTCAAACCAGATGTTTCTGATGCTACACAAAGGTGGCTGTTTGATCCTCTGGCCGGCCGCCGTCCCGATGTTCACGCCGATATTGTAGCCGTCGGGGGAAGCTTAACTTCGTATAAGGATAATGAGCTTATACTGTATCCCGAATGAACCCTGATTTTTCAATTCGTGTCAAAATAAGCTCATATGGCTCATGGAGGTGTCTGATGAAGAAAACTATCAGTGAGATTCGGAAAGAGGGGATTTGCGCACTGAGCAAAGCTCTTGGACCTGTTGATATGGCTCGCTTTATTCAGAGCTATGAGTCTGGAAGTGGGGATTACCCAAAAGAGCGGCATGAGTGGCTTCCTGACGATACTGAAGCTTTGAATCAACGATTGCTTGAGAGAGAAAAACAGAGGAAGAAGGTCTAAACCCTAAATCTCGGTTTTATTTGGAACCCTGTAGATTTTTAGAACGATGTCATTACTGGCACGTGGAGATTCGCTTGGTTCTCTTGCATCAACTCAGGCTGCAACTCAGGCCGTAACTCGGGCCGTGCTTCTTTACTTGTTCGGCTACTTGTACGGTTACTTGTACGGTTACTTGTACGGTTACTTGTTCAATACTCTTCGATTGACTCCCTTTGAGCGTATACCCTGTCCTTAACAGACTAAGATAGAATGGGGTATCCGTCTCCTTGAGGTCTTATAATCGGTTGAATGTCAGGATGAGGGTATGTGTCTCAACTCCCCCTCCCTCAGAGATTGCCTTCTCCATCCTTGCCGCCATCATCTCGAGATCGGCGAATACACATCTTCGGGCACGAGAAGATAGAGATCACGATCGCTCTTCGGAAAAAATGTTTCCACTTCAGAAACTGATTGTTTCTGATTCGTGAACACATGGGCACACATTGGCATGGAGAGATGATACTTTCTTCATGATGGAATACACAATCTAATTCTGTTGAAGGCAATGCACACTGAAAAGGAAATCCTATTCATTGCCTGGGAATCACCGGAGGGAGGGTATGAGGCTCACTCGCCTGGCCACTCTATCTTTACCCAGGCCGATGATTTCGAAGAACTGAGAGCAATGGTCCATGATGCCGTTTCCTGCCATTTTGAGGAGGATGAACGGCCAAGCATTATCAGGCTCCACCTGGTTAAGGATGAATTAATTGTCGTATGAAAATCCCTCGAAATATCAGTGGCACTGAATTGATACGCATTTTAATTTAATAAATATGTGCAAATATAAAAAATACGCTAAATCTATTTGAAATCTGATATTGTAGAGTTATTAAATTTTTCATATAAACATCAAATCGATATATTATTCGTGTAATAGTGCAATTATACAATTATGTCTATGATGAAAAAGATGTTTATCATCCTATTAATTTTCATCTCAATGAATGTGCTTGTTCCTTCTGTATTCGCAAATGAAGCGGAATGGGAAACCAATCGAATTAATGCTGTTTTTGATTTGGTCGAATCATCCTTTGACACCTGGTATATTATAGGGGCTGGTGGATGGTTGCAGGAACGTGATTTGAGTGGTAATTTAATTAAAGAAGTTCATTTTGAAGGGTCAAAACTGACGGGTTTTTCTCTCTCTCCATTAGGAGATTATTATACTGTCCTTGCGGGTAATCGATTGAGCCAGTATGATTCCAAACACAACAGAATCTGGCAAAAATTTATTGTTGTTGATGCGGGCTCTGGAGAGGGTTACAGGATTGTAAGTGGCGATCACTATTCTGTTGTCGGTGGTGATATAGGGGGTCAGCCACATATTTTTATTCTTGATTTTGGAGGAGATATTTTCGAGTATTATCTTACTTCAGCAAAATTTGCGGATGCCAGATTTAGTGGTGATGGTAGGACTATGATGATTGCAGCCGGAGATATTGCAAGGATAGATGAAGGTGGTCGTGTTTTAATGACGTATGAGGCCCCGTACATCACACATAGAGATTTTATTGCTTTCCCACCAAATATGCGAGAAATTATCTGGTCTGATCCTCGAACAGGAGAAATCAAAAATAATGTTTTAGGTTCTAATGCAGAGAAACTAACTGAAAAATGGAAATATAGGGTGGGAAGCACACCTGTAATCTCTTATGATCATGAGAATATCCTGATCAAAGCGACTCCTGATTGTAACTACATTGTTGGTGCCTATCAGGATAATTCAATTCGTGTGATTGATCAGCGAGGGGATTTAGTCTGGAAAACAGATTTATCAAGTGCTATCTCCGATCTTGATATTACTGATGATGGTTCATACGTCCTCGTTTCTACTCTCGATAAAATATCTGTTTTTGATAAAAATGGAGCGGAGATAGGATCGATACAAACAGCTGGAAGGGCCATGCCTGTGAGGATATCTTCAGATGGGGCTTCGTTTGTATATTATGCTGATAATAAGGTGTATGGCCAAACCGTAGCTTCATTAAAAACCCCGACTCCTCCATCTGCTACCCTGAATATTGAAAGTGCCCCTGAATCAGTAACGCCGATTGAAGAGCCTACTTTAATAGAGACGCAGCCTGAACAATCATCTGTTGCTGATCCAACCCCCTCTCAACAGACTCCTTTGAGTCCTGTTATTGCTATAACTTCAGTATTATCTCTTGCTTTACTCATGAGATCTGCAAGGCGGATCCCATAAAAAACTCACCTTTTTTTGATGTATTCATTGGAACTATATTCCAGAATACCATTTAACTATCGTTACATATTCCCCGATTAACGTCGATTATAACCTATCAATTCAGAAAAGGGGGTTTTGCCTTCACCTTCACCTAAATGGATTGAGTCTCCCCCTCATCTCCTCCATTCATGCAAACACACACATCCTGTTGCCGGGCGTAGGAGAGATCGTTTGCGAGGAGGATGTCGGAGGGGTCGGGGTTGCAGAAGGGGCAGGTTGGGTGGATCACTTTTCGATGGGCCGAGTGGATCAAAATTACATGAGCGAAAACAATAGCAGGGAGGTATCTTATAATCTGCCAAGAGAGATATTCACCACGGGGATTTGTTTGTGATACATGCCATACGGAAAAAGGTGAAAATCGAATCTGATGGACTTATTCAGATCTATGTTCCTGAATTTGAATCCGGAACTATTGCCGATGTGATAGTGCTTGCGCAATCAGATACGAGAAAGAAACGATCATTCACAAGCATTATTGGCAAAGGACAAGGATGTTTTGCACGTGCAGAGGAGGCTAACGCCTTTATCCGAAAAGAGCGCGAATCATGGGATTAATCGATGAGATAGCCGATGATTATTTTTGCCAGCCTGCTTGATCCCCTAACACACAATCGATCCTGACTTCTCCTCTCCTTAATTCCTCTCATCACACCATACAACCTCCTTTTCGACAGTATGCCGGATATATTTGCTTAATCCCTGTTCGGTGACAAGGTCTACATTGCGGCCAAGGAGATCTTCAAGAAAATAGACTAACTCCATGAAGTTAAGAAAGGTTGTTTCTCCAGGTGCAAACTCAACCAGCAGATCGATATCACTGTCCGGGCGATCTTCTCCCCGGATCACCGAGCCGAAGCATCCGATTCTGGCAACACCAAAACGCTTCTTAAGATGGGGAAGAACTGCTTCAAGCTGACGGATCATGGGATCGTTCTTTTGCCGGTTTCCCAGCATCTCTCTGTTCGCTTCCATTGACATTATACCCGGATCATCGTTCATAACGGAACAGCTTCCTGAAGAATCCGGTCACGGACAGCCCAGTGGAGTCCCTTCTCGCTCAGAACATCCACCTTGCGTCCAAGGAGATCCTCAAGATCATGGATGAGTGCACTATGATCAAGGAGGCTTGTTCCTGGTTTAAATTCGACGAGGATATCAAGATCACTTTCCGGGGTCTCTTCTCCCAGGATTACCGAGCCGAAGAGCCGGATATTCACTGCTCCTCGTGCTGCTGCCAGTCGCCGGATCGCCTCCTTCTGCCTTACTACCTCGTCATAAAGGCTCATTGTATCGACTTGATCCTGATATTGTCGGGCGGAATGATAATCATATTGCCATGTTGCCAGGGGAGATCCGTTCTTGATCTGGCGCCAACGGAACGGATAGCATCCGTTAGTAATATAAGGCTTCTATCCAATTCATATCCCCCAATTCTCATCAACGAGGAGAGATATGCCTGATAAAACGATCACCATCCCTCAAGAGATCGTTTCTGCACTTCGCCTTCCCCCAGATGGAGTAGAGTCTGCCCTACACCAGGAACTTGCTATTGCTCTCTATATGAGAGGGATACTCTCTTCAGGAAAGGCTGCCACACTTGCCGGTCTGAAACGCTGGCAATGGGAGGAGCTTCTCGGGGTACGGAAGGTTCCGCGTCATTATACAGAAGAAGATCTCCACGTGGATATCGCCTATGGTTCGAGCGAGTAGTAAATGCTCCCCCGGTGGTGAAGATACTCTCGCGACAGGTGTGACAGCATTCTTATAATCTGCGGTTGACATAGTACATAGTGTCCATATGTATCATATGGTGCATATATCAAAAGTGATTCACATGGTTAGCCAAAGTACCTATAAGCGGATCCCTGTCTCTCCATCTACTTGGGAGAAGCTCTCCCTCATCAAAAAGCCGGGTGAAACATTCGACCAGCTCATCTTAGATCTGGTTGCAGAACGGGAGAAGCGGGATATTATCAGGCATGCCATGCATGTCAGTGAGGAAGGAGAGTACGTCTCTCTGGATGAAGCCCGGGAAGCCTGGGGCTTGAATGAGGATTGAATGAGAATTGAAATCGAACGTGCGGTCTGTGAGTATGTCCTCGGGCTTCCTCTCAAAAGCAGGCGTATCATCCTCCGCCATCTTCGCACACTTGAAGCTCTGGGTTCCCTCACTGGTGCCTCCGGCATTGAGCGGCTGGGTGGCGACATATATAGAATGCATGTCAGCCGCACGTACACTATCATCTTTCGCATCTGCCCGGATCAGAGTCGCATCCGGGTGGTCGAGATTCTCCCTATAGATCTCGCACATAAACGTTATTTTCGGTAGATGAGCGGGTAGATGCGTGAAGAGTTCGGTCAGGAGTATGTCAATTATTATTTCAATCAGAGGATGACAGATCCATGAAGAGTGCCATGATTCTGGAATATCGTGAAAAAGCCCTGTTACACGCACGATATGAGATCATTGATGATGAAGAGTCTTATTACGGGGAGGTTCCGGGACTGGCCGGGGTGTATGCAACCGGCAGGAGTCTCGAAGAGTGCCGGGAAAACTTAAAGCATGTAATTGAGGGATGGATACTGGTCAGAAGAGAGCAAAATCTGGCTGTTGTAAGTATCTTCAGAAAAGCCGGTTTCATTGAGGAAGAGAACAACAGGGGATTGTTTTCGCCGATTTTTTTAATTAATCAGTGAGTATTTGATTAATCCTGTTAACGAACCGCTCAGCATAGAGAATCGCTGCACTTACCTCCGTATCTGCCGGAGCAGGAGCAAAAGAATACTGGTTGTCATGTCTCTGTGTTCGCATTCTCCCAAACATCAATACCCCATGTACGCCCCCGACCTACTCATTCTGTTTGCACCAACTCCTATCACCAAACGTGCTTCATCCAGATATGCTGATGCAAGCATAAGCGATTCTCTTGCCTTTTCCGGTGATGGCCTGACTTTCCTGAGAAGTTTCTCCTTGTAGCAATCTTCAATACTCTTCAATTGATTCACCTTTGAGTGTATACCCTGTACGTACCAGACTACGATAGAACGGGGTATCCGTCTCCTTGAGGTCTGATAATCGGTTGGATGTCAGGATGAGGATATGTGTCTCAACTCCCACGTCCTCAGAGATTGCCTTCTCCATCCTTGCCGCCATCATCTCGAGATCCGGTGCATATTCGGGTACGAGAAGATAGAGATCAAGATCACTCCCTGGTCGGTTTCTCCCTTCTGCAAAGCTCCCATACACACCAATCCCTTCTACACGTTCGGGAAGTCCGGCTGGAATTACCTGCATGAGATGATGTATGTTGAGCAATCGCTTCATTGCAAGGCTGATAGGATTCTCAATCCAGCGATATATCCTGCCCTCTTTGGTGCAGAGCCCTCCCTCAACGAGAAGATGCATATACCGGGAGACGAGGGCTTTTGAGACGCTGAGTGCCTGTACTATCTCTGTTGCGTTGACTTCCTGCCGGGTGGATACATATCTGAGTATGCGTATCCGCTCCCCGGTTTTGAAAAGATCAGATAGTATTGTTTCTTCCATTTGTTTCTGCTCTGCGAACAATATGTTTCCATTTCAGAAACAAATAGTTTCCGCTTCGGGAACATATGGCAGGATACGGGAGTACATCTGTTCTTTTGTTTCCGGTGTATCAATACCCCCTCTTCCCCGGGATCACCCCTCTGACCCCGCCCTTCGGCTCCTCCATATCTCTTTGATACCGTGGAATCACATGCAGATGGAGATGCATCACGCTCTGGCCGGCATCCGTTAGTATTATACGGTTTCTATACAATTCTTATCCACGAGGAAGATGTATGTCTGACATAACTATCACCATCCCTCAAGAGATTGTTTCTGCACTTCGCCTTCCCCCGGATGGAGTAGAGTCTGCCCTACACCAGGAACTTGCCCTTGCTCTCTATATGAGAGGGATACTCTCTTCAGGAAAGGCTGCCACACTTGCCGGTCTGAAACGCTGGCAATGGGAGGAGCTTCTCGGAGTACGGAAGGTTCCGCGTCATTATACAGAAGAAGATCTCCACGTGGATATCGCCTATGGTTCGAGCGATTAGTAACTCATCACCTCTCATTCATCTTTCGTTGATTGGCCGAATAGGTCTTCTTCGCCGTTATTCTTCAGTTATTATACCTCCTGCCGTCTGGGATGAAGTCGTAGAAGACGGGGATGATCGACCTGGTGTTGCAGAGATTCGCCTCTTCCGTAAAGAAGGCTGGCTATCTGTGATCCAACCTAAAAATACAGCTCTTCTCCATCTTCTTGAAAATGATCTTCATCGAGGTGAAGCGGAAAGCATCGCTTTGGCACTTGAAATTGAGCATGATATAATTCTTCTTGACGAGAGTGAGGCACGACGTGTTGCCGGATCATATAATCTGGCTTTCACAGGAATTATTGGACTTTTGATAAAGGCAAAAAGGGAAGGCTCTATCTCTTCATTAGAAGATGAGATGAGGCGATTACGGACGAACGGTCATTTTTGGATTCGAGAAGATCTCTACAATTATGTGATAGAGTCTGAGAAGAAGATGGACGATGGGTAATATGTTCCACGTTCTCTGACTCCACTTTCTTTGTCTGGCTTATAGAGGGGTTTTTCCGTCCATTAAAAACCGATCCACTCTTCTCAATACCCCCTCCTCCCCGGGATCACCCCTCTCACCCCGCCTTTCGGATCCTCCATATCCCCGACATATCGCGGAATCACATGGACATGTAGGTGCATGACGCTCTGGCCGGCCGCCGCCCCGATGTTCACCCCGATGTTATAGCCGTCGGGGGCATATCGCTCATCGAGCAGCCGACGGGCATCATGGACGAGGGACAACAGGGCGGCCTGCTCAGCCTCGGTTGCCTCGAAGAATGAGGCCACGTGCCGGAAGGGGATGAGGAGAAGGTGGCCGGGGCTCACCGGGTAGAGGTCGAACCGGGCGTAGGCGAGGTCATTTGCGAGGAGGATTGCGGAGGGGGCCGGGGTCGCAGAAGGGGCAGGTGTGGAGATGGAGAGGTGATACTTTCTTAACGATGGAATACAGACTATAACTTGTTGAAGGCAATGTACAGAGAAAAGGAAATCATATTCATTGTCGAGGAATCCCCGGAGGGAGGGTATGAGGCTCACTCACTTGGCCACTCTATCTTTACTCAGGCCGACAATTACGAAGAATTGAAGGCAATGGTTCATGATGCCGTATCCTGCCATTTTGAGGAGGATGAACGACCCCGTATTATCAGGCTCCATCAGGTTAAGGATGAGTTAATTGTTGTATGAAAACCCCCCGGAATGTCAGTGGCACTGAATTAATACAGCTGCTTTCTGTAAAAGGGTACAGGCTTGTTCACCAGACAGGGAGTCATGCAAAACTCAAAATGATAGCGAATGGAAAACCTCACACAATTACCGTTCCACTTCATGATCCGATACATATTGGAACGTTTCGAAAAATACTCAAAGACGTCGCTGATCATTTGCAGATTCCAATCAGCAAACTTGTAGAGGAACTTTTTTATCCTTGAAGATGTGCATGGCTGGATCTCCATGCTCCCTCATATCTCCTCCTCCTCTCAATACCCCCTCTTCCCCGGAATAACCCCCCGGACCCCGCCCTTCGGCTCCTCCATATCCCCCTGATACCGTGGAATCACATGGACATGCAGGTGCATCACGCTCTGGCCGGCCGCCGCCCCGATGTTCACGCCGATATTGTAGCCGTCGGGGGCATACTGCTCATCCAACAGCCGACGGGCATCATGGACGAGGGAGAGGAGGGCGGCCTGCTCAGCCTCGGTTGCCTCGAAGAATGAGGCCACGTGCCGGAAGGGGATGAGGAGAAGGTGGCCGGGGCTCACCGGGTAGAGGTCGAACCGGGCGTAGGCGAGAAAAGTTTGCAAGGAGGATTGCGGAGGGGGCGGTGGTGTGTGGGCATGTTTACACCGCCATTGGCATGTATTTTGATCCCATCATTGGAACAGAGATATAACCCAATTGAAAAAGGGTAGACTGAGAGATTCCGGGAAGCAAAATACATATACTCTCGCTAACACCTATGATATACTATGGAAAAGGATTCAAGGATCATCCTTGATGCTTCAGTTCTTGCAGGCAAACCAATTATTCGGGGGACACGGATCTCGGTGGATCTGGTTCTTGACCTTCTTGCTTCGGGGTGGGATGACTCTCAAATAGTAGAAGAATATCCTGGATTATCTCGTGAAGATATTCTCGCATGCATCAGATATGCACAGGAAATCGTCCGCTCAGAACGGGTTTACTCCACAGATCCCAGAGGAAAGATCACTGGATGAAAATTCTGGCCGATGAAAATGTACCCTTTTCGGTCATAAGAATGATCGAGCAAAGAGGGTATGATATCCGATGGATACGTAAGGATGCGCCAGGTGTCTCTGACATTGAGGTTATGCAGCTTGCATATCGGGATAACCGTGTTATTCTAACATTTGATCACGATTTTGGAGAACTTGCAGTTAAGGATACGGCTTATCCTTCGGTTGGAATTATTTTGTTACGTCTTCACCAGATGACACCAGGTGATATGGCAGAGTATATCACGAATATCATCTGCTCACGTGATGACTGGGAAGGTCATTTTTCTGTTCTGGAATATGACAGGATCAGGATGAGAAGTCTCCATTAATAAGGTTACACAATAGCAATAGTCAGATATCAGAGGGATTTTTAGCCCATCACAACCTGTTATATTTTCCTCTCAATACCCCCTCTTCCCCGGGATCACCCCTCTCACCCCGCCCTTCGGATCATCCATATCCCCAACATACCGCGGAATCACATGCAGATGGAGGTGCATCACGCTCTGGCCGGCCGCCGCCCCGATGTTCACGCCGATATTGTAGCCGTCGGGGGCATACCGCTCATCGAGCAGCCGACGGGCATCATGGACGAGGGAGAGGAGGGCGGCCTGCTCGGCTTCGGTTGCTTCGAAGAAGGAGGCCACGTGCCGGAAGGGGATGAGGAGGAGGTGGCCGGGGCTGACCGGGTAGCGGTCGAACCGGGCGTAGGCGAGGTCGTTTGCGAGGACGATTGAGGAGGGGCCGGGGGTGCAGAAGGGGCAGGTATGGGGTTGGTAAATGCCTTATTTATGAACCCTATTGAGCGAGGTTAATAACACTACCCTCAGTAAATACATCCCGGGCAAAAGAACTATAGGATTTATTAATACTGGTGATAATGTTTCATTTGGAATCAGATGAGAATCTATTTGGATGTCTGTTGTCTATGCAGACCATTTGACAATCTTCAGCATGAAAAGATTGCATTGGAAGCAAATGCAGTGCTTGCAATTCTTGACCGATGTTTACATGACTGGGAATTGATAGGTAGTGTTGTCATTGATGATGAAATCTCCTTCATACCTGATATTGAAAAGAGATTGAAAGTAGAGCAGAAATTATATCTTATCAACGAATATATTGAGTACAATGAGAGTATATTTGAACAGGCAACCCTTTATATGAAAATGGGACTGAAACATTATGATGCCCTGCATCTGGCATGTGCACAGTCGGGGGAAGCTTTACTTCTTACAACTGATACTAAGCTCGTAGCTATCTCCCGGAAAATCCCTGAATTATCAATTCGGGTCGAAAATCCGTTAATATGGCTCATGGAGGTGTTGGATGATGAAAACAATCAGTGAGATTCGGAAAGAGGGGATTTGCGCACTGAGCAAAGCTCTTGGACCTATTGATATGGCCCGTTTTATTCAGAGCTATGAGTCTGGGAGTGGGGATTATACCAAAGAGCGACATGAGTGGCTTCCTGATGATACTCAAGCTTTGAAAGAACGGTTACTTGAGAGAGAGAAACAGAGGAAGAAGGTCTAAACCTTAAATCTCAGTTTTATTTGAAAACCTGTATATTCTTAAGACTATGTCATTAATGGCAAGTAGAGATCCGTTATTTATCTCTTTGCTGAACCCAGGCTGCAACTCGGGCTGTGCATCTCCTTCACTCGTCATTTTTTTCCGTATCCACATAATGCGATAGGCAGGCCGCTTCCAACATCTTTTCTTCCTCCCCTTCAATATCACCTCCCCTCCCCCTCTTCTCAATACCCCTGCTTCCCCGGGATCACCCCTCTCACACCCCCCTTCGGATCATCCATATCCCCGAGATAACGTGGGATCACATGCAGTTGCAGGTGCATTATGCTCTGGGCTGGTAAGGAACAAAGCGGGCATCGACGAGATCGTTTGCGAGGTGGATGGCGGAGGGGGGTGCACTTAGTGACCAATAGTGAGCCATTTCGAAACTAAAATTGTTAAACGGTTCTTATAAAGAGATAAATCGATGCCTTTATCGTTCCTATTCTTAAATATAAGTTCTTATAAAGCCATTTTTGGAAAAAGAGAAAAACTATGAGTTTATTTGCACCACTCGAAAAATATTGGCGTACAATTTCAACCGCCTATCCCTGGCATTTCATTGGCTTCCTTCTCCTTGCGATGATAATTCCGAAGGTATACGAGCTCTCGAATGTTTACTGGATTGGCCAAATCAGCTTTGATGCACTCGCAATAACAGAACAGTACGAATTTATCGCAGTTACGATAGAAATAGTAAACGAAGCCATTCCGTTTGGGATTCTCGCACTCATTGCACAGAATTATCACAACAGGGAAAAGGTCATCTCCATCCTCAAAGCAGGACTTATATTACAGCTTTTCTTCTCCCTGATCGTCACCTGTATTGTTGTATTCTTTACAAACGAGTTTGTAGCGACTATCGGAACACCTGCAGAAATTGTCGAATTGACCAAGAGCTATCTGCTTCTGAAATCTATCGCCCTACCCTTTGAAGCTGTGGCGTTTATTCTCCTTATTGCAATAAAATCACTTCAAAAAGGAAAGGAAGCACTCATTCTTGTTTCGATATCTGTTTTCATTAATGTGATCCTTGATCTCCTTCTGGTATCAAACACAAGCATTTCGATGCAGCTTGGTATCCAGGGAGTCGCAATTGGGTATGTCATTTCGAAAGTAGTTCTCATGATTATCTCTGTTGCATATACGCTTCATCTCCTACAGTTGGGTTGGGTAACAATTATTCAGACCAAGTGGAAAGAGGAGGTTGTTCCACTTTTCAGAATTGGTGGATGGACTGGACTTGATTCACTTGTCCGAAACTCCGGTTATATCGGGCTGTTATTGGTTCTCAATCTGCTCGGGACGAATGAATTCGGCGGATATGGTCTGGCTATGTGGGTTATGTGGACTCTGTTGATCCCAGTGCTTGCCCTTGGAGAAGGTACAAGTATTGTTGTTGGAAACTACTTCGGAGAGCGGCGTTTCACTGATTTACTGAATGTCGTAAAGGTATCGATGGTGCTTGTGATCGGTATAATGCTTTCAATAGCAGTTATAGGAATCTTCTTTTGGGAGGATCTCTCTCGTTTCCTAAATCCAAACCCCGACATGATCTCATATTCTGTTGAAACATTCTGGTGGCTGATCATTCCATATATTGGCTTTGGAATCGGGACTATCCTGCGAAGTGTCTTTTATGGCACAGGGCAGACCCGATATATCTTTTATATTTCATGTTTCATTAACATCGGGTTAATTGTACCCTTTGTTGCACTGGTCGTGCTTGGTATCGTGCCAGCATCATTTACTTCAATAATGATGTTCTACATGATTGCTTTCCTTGTTGACCCGTTGCTCGCCTATATAGGTGTGAGGAGGGTCATCTCGCAGAAAATGAATCTGCCTGGTTATCAGAAGACCCTTTTAGAGGGATCTAACTAATTTTTAGAGGATGGTATGTTGGATTTGCTAATTGGGCGGGCTTTTTTAGTTTATTAATTGAACTTTACGAACTATCGAACTCATTGCCTCTGTCACTGGCGGTTTTGTTCTGTGCATTTCTGGCAGGATATAAGTGAACATCGTTATTGATATAATCCATTAATTGGTTCAATACCCCCTCTTCCCCGGAATAACCCCCCGTACCCCGCCTTTCGGCTCCTCCATATCCCCTTGATACCGAGGAATCACATGCAGGTGCAGGTGCATCACGCTCTGGCCGAGGCTGACCGGGTAGAGGTCGAATCGGGCGAAAGGTGTGGGAAGTTTGCGAGGAGGATGTCGGAGGGGGCGGGGGTGCAGAAGGAGGATCTGGGGTGGATCACTTTTAGATGAGCCAAGTGGATCAAAATTAAATGAGCGAAAACAATTGCTCTCTATATGAGAGGGATACTCTCCTCAGGAAAGGATGCTGCACTTGCTGGTCTGAAACGCTGGCAATGGGAGGAGCTTCTCGGAGTACGGAAGGTTCCGCGTCATTATACAGAAGAAGATCTCCACGTGGATATCTTCTATGGTTCGAGCGAGTAGTAAATGCTCCCCCGGTGGTGAAGATACTCTCGCGACAGGTGTGACAGCATTCTTATAATCTGCGGTTGACATAGTACATAGTTTCCATATGTATCATATGGTGCATATATCAAAAGTGATTCACATGGTTAGCCAAAGTACCTATAAGCGGATCCCTGTCTCTCCATCTACTTGGGAGAAGCTCTCCCTCATCAAAAAGCCGGGTGAAACATTCGACCAGCTCATCTTAGATCTGGTTGCAGAACGGGAGAGGCGGGATATTATCAGGCATGCCATGCATGTCAGTGAGGAAGGAGAGTACGTCTCTCTGGATGAAGCTCGGGAAGCCTGGGGCTTGAATGAGGATTGAATGAGAATTGAAATCGAACGTGCGGTCTGTGAGTATGTCCTCGGGCTTCCTCTCAAAAGCAGGCGTATCATCCTCCGCCATCTTCGCACACTTGAAGCTCTGGGTTCCCTCACTGGTGCCTCCGGCATTGAGCGGCTGGGTGGCGACATATATAGAATGCATGTCAGCCGCACGTACACTATCATCTTTCGCATCTGCCCGGATCAGAGTCGCATCCGGGTGGTCGAGATTCTCCCTATAGATCTCGCACATAAACGGTATTTCCGATATAGATAACGACATGGGTCGAAGGCCCCTGAAATCAACCACTCCTCCTCAATACCCCATCTTCCCCGGGATCACCCCTCTCACCCCGCCCTTCGGATCCTCCATATCCCCGACATACCGGGGGATCACATGCAGATGCAGGTGCATCACGCTCTGGCCGGCCGCCGCCCCGATGTTCACGCCGATATTGTAGCCGTCGGGGGCATACCGCTCATCCAGCAGCCGACGGGCATCATGGACGAGGGAGAGGAGGGCGGCCTGCTCGTCTCCGGTTGCGTCGAAGAACGAGGCCACGTGCCGGAAGGGGATGAGGAGGAGGTGGCCGGGGCTCACCGGATAGAGGTCGAAGCGAGCGTAGGCGAGGTCGTTTGCGAGGAGGATTGAGGAGGAGGCGGGGTCGCAGAAGGGGCAGTTCTTTTTATCATCGTTTAGATCGACCATGGTTCGTATCCTCGTATCTCGATGAGGTAAGTGCATTTTTCAGAGAGTTGATCGAAGGCGTGTTCCTGCCAGTCGCCTCCCAGAGAGTTCATCCCAAGGAGAGATACTGAGATCTCACGCTCGAATCGGTGAGGCCAGTGATCGTGCAGGAGATCCCAGTACCCGATGATGGGCTCCTTTCGTGATGCAAG
The DNA here is from genome assembly GCF_018132105.1 of Methanocalculus chunghsingensis. Classification (GTDB taxonomy): domain Archaea; phylum Halobacteriota; class Methanomicrobia; order Methanomicrobiales; family Methanocorpusculaceae; genus Methanocalculus; species Methanocalculus chunghsingensis. The sequence continues at coordinate 25,341 of NZ_JWHL01000020.1, forward strand.
GAATGGTGGTTCAGGTATCCGATCACGCTTCTGATTATTGACCGACCCTGTCGCCGGAAGGAGGTTCCAGAGATCATTATTCTTCCAGATTGCAAAGGGAAGGAGATGATCAACATCCATCGCCCCCGGCTCCCTGAGAGGCTTTCCCGACCATGCACAGGAGATAGAACCGTCCCGATCGATGACCGAGCTGTAGATTGCCCGTGCATCAGCCAGTGCCCGCTCAGTCGTCGGGGTCGTTCCGAGGAGGGAGAGCACCGCCTCTTCGGTGATCGTCTTCGTCTTATCTGCTGATGCGGTGAATGCTGCCCATTTCTTCAGGATGCACTCTTCACCGGATATGAAGCTCCCGAAGTACTCAAAGATGGTGCAGAGGTCCCTGGATATCGAGAATGATCCTCCATGCTCGATGAGATAGCCCCGGTCGATTCTGGAATGGGATGGCAGCCGGGGCAGTGGCTTTGTGTACTGGAAGACCGAATAGTGCTCTTTTGACTGTGAGAAGCCGAGATGTTTCATCGGCATACTGGTGATGGTGTTTCTGATCTCCTTTACAAGTGTCCTGAAGGCCGGCTGTATTTCTTCTGGCATCAGGCCACGTGCATAGTCATTGTAGAAGACCGAGAAGCCCCCCTGATCCTGATAAAAGTCGATGACAGGGGTGAAGTACTTCCGAAACGCCACTTTGTTCCCCGGCTCGGTATCCGGCCGCTCCCCGTTCTTCTGAGGGATGAATGCCGGGGCAGAAAAGATCGGATAATAGTAGAGTATCCATCTCTCGACCAGGAGGCCAAGGGGAAACCAGACCCGTGCAGTTGAGGGGTCATCCTGGCGGGTATGGCCATACTGCTGGCAGATCTCGATGACACCACGGAGCAGGGCATATTTGTAGGTGGCATCTGCACTGTCGCGTTCGATGATGGTGTTTATCTTCTGGTATGCGGAGAGATCCATTGTCGTGAGATAGGAGGTTGGAGGGAAGGGGGATAGGTTTTTCGCTTTAGTTAATGCTAGTGTTTTTTTAACCGGCAAGTGTTGTATAAGGGTAAATAGTTATATTGTGCATATTTTATTTTATCTCTCCTCTTGTTGTATAAAGGTTTTTTAATTTTTCTAAATTAATATCGAATTCTACGAATTTTTGATTGATTATTTCAGTTGTGAGATTATCATTTGAATAGTCGTTCAGTGAAAAATAAAATTTTTCAATATTGTTCTTTATTTTTGTTAAATGTTCATCTTTCATGACCCAATATTCCACAGAAAAAAAAGCTTGGTCTTCTAATAAATGATTTGGATGGATTAATATTGGGACTCCAACTTTTCCATTATCAAATGTCGCCTTAAACCAATCAATAGCTTCATGTAATTGACCTGCTTCACGTTTTGCTATTTTTCGCTTATTCTCAACCATATTTTTACATTCTATTATCCAATACTGATTATTATCAACTCGCCACAGATTATCTGGACCTTTTCCAGTTTGTTTTTCTGGTCTTTTTGAATCAAAACCGAGAATATAGCCCAACTTACATATATTCTCTTCAAATATCTCAGATGACTGGTTAAAATGTAACATATTCGTGATTGACTTGATAAAATACATTAACTCTGTTTTATCATCATACCTACTGATTAAATCTAATATTTCCTTGGCACGATTATGAGATGATGCTGTAGTTTTTTGATAAGTTACTTCCATTTCTGGCCTAAATAATTTATTATTTAACTCAAAAGCTTTCATTTGAGCCTTTTTTGAATCAGATGGACTTTGTCGATATTGATAGGTTGCCTTGAGTTGTAAATACCAGCCTTTTTCCCTTTCGTCACTGGCATTATCGATGAGTTTTTGGATGGAAATGGCTGCTTTTGAATCCTTTCCCATTTTAAAGGCTTTTTCTGATTCCATCTCTAAAAGAAAACGACTTATATTTTTATTTGATATACTTGTGGATTTAATGTCAGACATCTTATCTTTATAATAATCCTTCCAATCTTCATCTCTTTCTAAAAATTGTGATATTAATTTTTCCATCACTTCGAAGACGTTACCTTCGCTTCTCATATTCATAGCCAGTTCTTCTCCAATTACTATTTGCTGTTGTGTTTCCTGGGAGAAATCTACTCTTTTGCTATGAACTGATAAGAAATCTGTCAATTTTGTCCCAATTATTATTACAATTGAATAATCACTTTTGCCTCTTATTGAACGTCCAATTCCTTGCTCAATTTTCTGTGCGAGCATTTGTCTAATTAATGGTGAATTTGGGCGTGTTAACTGAATGTACCTATCAGATAAATTTGAATAAGATGGAAGAGAATCAAAACATAAGATTCTACATGTATCATCTGGCAAATCGATTCCATCATATTGATTTACTAAAATTTTTATCTGCTTAGCTTTTCTTTGTTTAATCTGCAAATTTAATTCTTCAATTGTTTCCTTTATGCTCGATACTTGAACACAATCTGATTTTTTCCAATCTTTAGCAAGGTTAAAAGATGGAACAATAGTTATAATTCCAAAATATCCATAATTTTTAACTAATTTTTCCAGCCAAGATATTATTTCTTTCCTTTCAAGATGGATGTCAATTAATGATGGAATTAAAATTAGTCTCTCCCCATTAAAATGTTCTTTATCATAGACGAGCGGTGACAGTACACGATTCGGATCTATTCCTAAATCCTTGATCAAAAAAGCATCATCAGTTAATGTTGCCGAAAGAAAAATTCGACGTTTACAATCAGAAAATGATGGAATTAAATCAATAGGTACTAGGCGTGGAGAAATTTCCATTCTTCTCCCTGAAAAATAACAGTTACATACATCAAGGTTATTTTTTATTAAATTCCAAGAAAATTTAATGTTATCATTGTTTTGATTATCACTTAATATCTTTAGAACAGCGTCCTTTTGATCATACCAGTGCCAATAAGGTACACATATCATACAATCATCGTGTTTACATAGAATATCATTTACAGTTCCAGGTTCCTGTTGTTTTAGAGTTTCAAAAAATAAATTAAATATCTTTTTATATATTTCATCATCACTATCTATGTTTATTGAAAATGATTCTCGAATAATATCAAGGCATTTATGTGCATCATCCATTACTAACGCACCAATTTCAGTAATTTCAGAGCGAGAATCAGCAAATCCAAATTTTGATAAGCCATTGAATAATTTATTACAAGTTGTAACTAGTATTGCCTCTGAATTCTTAAATTCACGAGGTAATTCACGAGTAGGTAAAGTTTCTACAGTTTTTATACCAAATAATTTTGCTTGCTGAATTGTTTGATTTACTAAATAGGTATTGGGGCATAGATATAATGCAGGACCTTTTCCCTCTTTTAGCGAGGATAATAAACTCAATAATCCGATTAGAGTTTTCCCATATCCTGTAGGTAATTTTATTATCGTATCAATATTTTCGCGGTGTTTTTGATACCACTCTGTTAAAATGTATTCTTGGGGTGGCCATAAATATTCTTTTCCCACCGTTTTGTCTAATTTTTCAAATATTTTTATAGGGTTTGAATCCAATGATTGTACTTTCCCACCCTTCAGTTTTTTAAAATCAACCATTATTAAAACCTGATTGTGAAATGGTGATTATATTAATAAATATTTTTGTGTGGTTAATTGATTATGATGATAGTACCCATTATTACCACCTAAGTTTGCCACTTTGGCTTCAGCCACCCAATTGGAGCATGCACTATCGGGATCTATTTTCTCCAGAATTACATTGGGAAACTGTATTTGACAGTTGAAGTTTTTCCCCTCAAAATTTCATGTAATCGCCCAATTATGCCGTAAAACCATCGTGTTAATGGCATAAAAATTGGAGTGAATGAACCTTTTTGTCTTCCTCATCCACGAATCAACGGTAACTGTCAAATTCAATAGCGCCGTTTTGATGAATTTTGTTGATGTATGCTTCAGGTCCGGGATCTCAAATCGGATCAGCGAGACAAACAACTGTGCAATAAACCCAATGATTAATGCACCGTAAATGCTGTTATCGGTCCAGACGCGCAATGGTTTGATCTCGATCTCGTTCTTGAGTGAGTTGAATATCTTCTCGATCGAGTCCTTTTTTCGATAGGTCTGAAGAGCTTCGATAAGTGTCAAATTCTTACTCGATTTCAGGCAGAAGAATCCCTCTCTGCCGGTGATGAACTTCTCTTCAAGAAGCCTGACGGCATCATCTTCTGAGAGTTCAATCAGCTTTGTCTGGATGGAGTAGTCCACATCCACAAGAAGATTGTTTATACGGAAGCGTTTCGGAAGAGCCTTATTTTTGTCAATGCTTTCCTGAATGGCCTTTGCTTCTTTTATCTCTCGAACAACTTTTCTGGCTCTGGATTCCAGCTGCTCTTTCTGCAGCTTTTCTGAGAAGTAGAGATAATTGACACTGTTCGGCTTCTCGATTTTAATCCCACGGATCCCAGATTCCGAATCAATAATCTGAGGGCTATAGGTTTCAAACTCAGCGATTATCTTGTCATCGCTCTTGTTGAGCTTCTTTCCGGTGATGTACTGGAGATTGTCTGCCCGGATCATCTGGGTATTGGCGACACTGTTCGCTCCTTTGTCAAATATCACCAGAGATCCCTCTCTGAGCCGGCTCCTTGACTGGCGATACGTCTTCTTGAAGTGGCTCTGATCATTGAGATTACCTGGTTCGATTGTCATCCCAATTGGGATATTGATCGGGTCGGAAAGTTCAGTGACACCAACAGTGATCTGCTTTTTATCTGGCCGGTGATCCCGGCTGTATCCATACTTTCCAAGCCGGGCTTCATTGCCATGAAGGACTATGCTGGTCCAGTCCATGTTGATGTCGGTATGCTCAAAATCGTACCTCGAGAAGAGTACATCCTGGATGTTGGAGATGATTTCATCCCGGTTGGCACCAAGGGTTTCAAGGACACGGTAGAGTGTTCTTTCACTGAATGAAGGGAGGGAGAACTCGGTGTAAATGGCGGGATCAAAGTGCACAATTATGGCGGAATAAAAATGCTCATTTCAACA
>NZ_JWHL01000013.1 GCF_018132105.1 Methanocalculus chunghsingensis
TCTACACCGCCATTGCCACTGGCCTTCTTCCTTCAGGGAGTCATTGACGTATCTAATAACTCTATTGAAACAGCAAAGAAAATTATCCAGCTCAAGGAGACGCTGATTGAAAGGTTGCTGGAGAAAAATATCGGCGGTGTGTATGCGGTAAAGCTGATCGATACACTCTTTGATCGCCCGATCATCACGATCGGGCAGGTGACAGAGGAGTTACGAATAAGCCGCCAGTCTGCAACCAATCTCGTGGGAAAATTTGAGAAAATTGGAATACTTGAAGAGATTACCGGGAAAGAACGATATAAGCAGTATATGTTTGTAGACTATGTCAGGATAATCGAGGAGGGAACACGAATATAATTCTCTTTACCCCCCAGACGCAACAAGAATCGTGCCAATAGACACACATCCCCTGCCGGCAGATGATTTCACCAGAGACCGGACAAAATACCAGGGCATTCACCATATCCGGAATGGCACAAGCCCTCAAATCCACCATCACTCCTTCTTTCCGGGCAACAGCCCCCTGGCCCCCTCATCCTCTGTGAGCCGGCAGGTGAGCCAGCTTTTCAGTGGGAACTAATCAGGAGAAATGGCAGATCATAACCGGATACCTTCCCTGAGCACAGTCTGTATAAAGGAGTTCTCCTCCAGAATCAGAGCCTTAAACTCGTCCTGCGTATAACAGATCGGCTCGATGGGAAGATCGGTCAGTTCACGGAAAGCAAGCGAACGGAGGTGAAAGCGTTCGGGAAAATCACCAATCAGGATGAGATCAATATCACTCCCCTCGTGGAAATCCCCCCTGGCAAGTGATCCAAACAGAATGACGACTGCCACCCTCCCTGACTGACGGATCGCATCTGCAAAATCCTGTACCTGGTCCCTCAGCCGTAGAGCAGCTTCTTTGCGATCCCGTAGATCAATTCTGCTGATCTGATGCATTGTATCGCATCCTCCTCTTCAAAATATTCTGATGGGGTCAGATTTCCAACAATACTGTCCGGGTAGCGTGAGGTGATATAAACGCTATCAAGAAGTTTTGCCTCGGTCTTCAGAGCCATGATCTCATTCGCAAATATACCAATCTCGATGATGAGTTCAAAGATCGAATGGGTTAGAATCCTCCGAAATCCCCTTGCATACAGCAGAGCCTTGAGAACCTTTTCGCTACTCTGCTGTGCCTGAAAACATGCCCACTCATAATCACCGGATGAATGGCTGTTCTTCGAGCTTCTCAGATCCTTCTCACCCTGACGAAACCAGCGTTCCGCCTCTCGTTCATTTGCATCCATTGCTGGTACCAGATTCCCCACGCTTCTTTCTGATGATGAGAGAGTATGACATATCAATATTCCCTTTATTCACAGGAATATCTGAGATAACCACTGCAACAACCCACCAGATCCACCATCACTCCTTCTTTCCGGGCAACAGCCCCCTGACCCGCTCCCCGCCCTCTGTGAGCCGGTAGATGATCCAGTTCCCGCTCTGCTCACCGGCGATCAACCCTGCATTCTTCAGGATCGAGAGATGGTATGAAAGACGGGAGTCGGCGATCCCAAGAACAGCCCGGATGACACAGACACAGAGGGGCTGGACCGCAAGGAGGGTGAGGATCTTGAGCCGGAGGGGATCTGCAAGTGCCCGGAAGGTTGAGACGGCCTCTTCCACCACCTCTTCGGGAGGGAGCCGGCCGATCAGCCCGGTTATTCCCCCGCATTCGCAGAGGGAGGATTCGATCTCTGCCGGCAGCTCCATCCAGCCATCTTCATCTGCCCTGCCAGTGGCCTGCCCTTCCCTTCTCCCACCTCTTTGTATCATATCAGGAATACCAGAATAGAATCAGTCCGAAGCAACAAAAAGCTATTTCAAAAAGTTCCGTAATAGAAAGGTATATAGCCATCAACCACGGAGATCATTTCAACAAAATTTGAAATCAGGAGCTGAGAGATGGACAACAATACAGAGAAGAAGAGGAGGAGCCTGTGACAGACCTCCTCACCGGCTCCCTCATGATGGGATGGACGACACTTGCAGAATATCTCGCCGAGCATGTCGTCACCTGCCTCATCCCGGCATTCTTCATCGCCGGAGGTATCGCCGCCTTTATCAAAAAAGACGCGATCATGAAGTACTTCAGCCCTGATGCGCCCAAAGCCGTCGCATACGGGATCGCATCCGTCTCAGGCACCGTCCTTGCCGTCTGCTCCTGTACCATCCTCCCGATGTTCGCAGGCCTCTTCAAGCGGGGGAGCGGGATTGGGCCTGCCATCACCTTCGTCTATGCAGGCCCGGCGATCAACATCCTTGCGGTCGTCTATACCGCCAAGGTACTCGGTTTTGATCTCGGCCTTGCACGTGCCGTCTTTGCCATCATCCTGGCAATCGCAATCGGCCTGATCATGGCGGCACTCTTCCGTTCAGATGATGAGGCGACGAAGAAGAGGATGGCGGCGATGCCGCAGGCACCGACGGGTGACGAGGAGCGGCCGAAATGGATCGTCCCGCTCTTCTTCATCCTTCTCATCGGTATCCTGATCGTCGGAACAGCCGCGATCGACTGGATGATCAAGTTCCCGATCATCTATGCCCTCACCCTCGGGGTGGCATATCTCCTGATATACTTCTTCGAACGAGACGAGGTGACCGAGTGGGGATGGGAGACCTGGGATCTTACAAAGAAGATCTTTCCGATCCTCCTCATCGGAACATTCGCCCTCGGGATGCTCGCCTTCTTCCTCCCACCGGAGACCTTTGCCCCGTACTTCGGAGAGAGCACCCTCCAGGCAAACCTCCTCGCCTCATTCGTCGGTACCATCCTCTATATGCCGACGCTCCTTGAGGTCCCGGTGATCGGAACGACATTCGGCTACACATCAGGGATGATGGCACAAGGGCCGGCACTGGCTCTTCTCCTCTCCGGACCGACCGTGAGCCTCCCCTCGCTCCTCGTCATCTCACGGATTATGGGGGTGAAGAAGACCGTCGTCTATGCAGTTATCGTGATCATCTTCTCTGCCCTCGCCGGATTTGGCTATGGACTTATAATGGGGTGAAGAGGATGGTACACCTGAAGAAGCCATGCTGTGCCGCCGATGCACTCCGGCGGATCAGGCAGATTGATATTGGGGGTATCAGCGTCGGCCTTGTCCTGCTCGACGAGATCATCAACAAAGTGTTGATCATGAACCTCGAATCAGACGACCGTATCGCAGAAGAGCTTATAAAATATACAAAAATCTTTAACTATATTCCCCCATCAGCAGAGGAGACGTACTGCACTGCCCTGATGAGAGAATACAGACATAAGGTGAAACCATGAAGATAGAAGTCCTTGGAACCGGATGCATGAAATGCAAACGCCTTGCAAAGAATGTCGAGAAAGCCGTTGCCGAACTCGGGATCTCAGCCGATATTGTGAAGGTGGAGGAGATCACCGCCATCATGGAACGGGATGTAATGCTCACACCCGCGTTAATCGTTGATGGGGAGCTGAAGGTCTCGGGCAGGGTTGCGGATGTTGCCGAACTGAAAGAGATCCTTGGAGGTGCCTGATGGCAGACCAGCCAGGCTGCAGATGCGGATGCACCGATGACCTCGCGATCAAACGGATCATCTTCCCCTGTGCCGGGGTTGCCAATGTCGGCCAGATCACAAACAGGGCCGCAATTCAGCTGACTGAGGAAGGATACGGCGGGGCCGCCTGTGTCGCCCTCCTTGCCACCGGATCAGAGGGGCTGAAGGCGAACCTTGCCACAACAGATGAGATCATCATCCTGGACGGATGCCCGGTCCAGTGCGCCCGTACAATCGCCGATGCAGAAGGGATAACCTGTCATCAGCATATCATCGCCACCGAATGCGGCATCCGGAAGGGTGGATCCAAGGAGTACACCGACGATGACGTGGAGACGATCGTATCCGCAGCCTGGGAAGGCGCAGGACGGAAAGGATAACCATACCATGAGAATGGAGGCTCTGCCAGCAGATACCTGACAACGGGGGATACTATGGAGAACAGACAACTGAGTACCTTTGAAAAATACCTCACCCTCTGGGTGGGACTCTGCATCATCGGGGGGATTGCCCTTGGGAGGGTGGCGCCCGGGATTGCCGTCACCCTTGATTCCTTTTCTGTGTACCAGATCTCGATTCCTATCGCAATCGCCCTCTTCTTCATGATGTACCCGATCATGGTGAAGATCGATTTTGGGGAGGTTATGAAGGCGGCAAAGACCCCGAAGCCGGTTGCGCTGACGCTTTTTGTCAACTGGGCGATCAAACCCTTCACGATGTTTGCCATCGCCACCTTCTTCCTCGGGTATCTCTTTGTTGACTTCCTGCCGGGAACCGAGATCCTGCTTGATGGGAGTGAAGTCTATCTCTATCAGAGCTACATCGCCGGGTGTATCCTCCTTGGCATCGCCCCCTGTACCGCGATGGTGCTGATGTGGGGATACCTTTCGAAGGGGAACCAGGGGCTCACCCTTGTGATGGTGGCAATCAATTCACTATTGATGCTCTTCCTCTATGCGCCGCTCGGCGGGTTCCTCCTCGGCGTAGCTGCGATGCCGATTCCATGGGAGACGATCCTCCTCTCGGTTGCCGTCTATGTCGCCCTGCCCCTTGCCGCCGGATACCTGACCCGCCGGTGGATCCTGCAGTACAAAGGAAAAGCATGGTTTGAGACGAAATTCCTCCATTACCTAACACCGGTATCGATCATCGCCCTCCTTGGGACGCTCGTCCTCCTCTTCTCCTTCAAAGGAGATGTCATCGTCCAGAACCCATTGACGATCCTCTGGATCGCAATCCCGCTGACGATACAGACGATTCTGATCTTCATCATCACGTACTTCCTCCTCGCCCGGCACCTGAAGCTCCCGTACGAGGATGCAGCACCTGCCGGGCTGATAGGGGCATCAAACCACTTCGAGGTGGCAATAGCAACCGCCGTCATCCTCTTTGGACTCTCATCAGGTGCGGCACTGGCAACCGTCGTCGGGGTACTGATCGAGGTGCCGCTGATGCTGATGCTGGTGAAGATATGCTTACGAACACAGGGACTATTTGGAGGTGAACCCGTATGAAATTGGAAAAAATCCTTGTCCCGATTGAGATCCACGGTTCAGCAAAAGCAATGCTCCCGGCTGTGGAGGAGATTGCCAGAACAGGAGTGGACGATATCACCCTTCTGTACGTGATGAATATCAGGGATACCGGGGGAGATCCCAGCCTCCTTGAACATGATAAAGAAGTGATGAATACCTGGAAAGGACGGCTTTTTGCCTGTGGTACCCAGGATATAAAAACCGATGTAAGGAGCGGCATCCCCGGGATTGAGATCATCGAGGCGGCAGAAGATGAAAACCCATCCCTCATCGTGATGGGATCACATGGACGAAGCCTCATCCCGAGAATACTCCTTGGCAGCCAGACCGATTATGTTCTCAGCCAGGCAACCCACCCGCTTCTCATCCTCAGGCTCTCTATCCTGAAGGAGGGAGATCCAAACACCTGCACCCTCAGCACAAAGACGGTCTTTCAGAAGATCCTGTTTCTGACAGACTTCTCTGAAGACGCAGAGAAGTGTATTCCTTTTATCGAATGGATGAGTGCTGCAAACCCCGAGTCCCTGATCATCATGCATGTGCAGGATACACGCCGCCTCTGGTCAGCGACGAAGGAGGAGATCATCGCCTTCAATGAGAAGGATGCGGTACGGCTGGCAGGGCTTAAGGAGCATTTCAGGAATCTCGCAATCCCGCAGATCGTCACCGAGATGGTGACCGGAAATGCCATTGACGAGATTCTCAGTGTTGCTGAAACATTCCGGCCAACTGTGATTGTGATGGGTGCAACCGGCCGGACAGGAACCAGAAGAACAACTCTTGGAGGGGTGGCAGAGGCAGTGAGCCATCGTGCCGGATGCCACACCCTTATCGTGAGGTGAATTATGAAGAAGATACTTTTTGTCTGCACACATAATGCCGGGCGATCCCAGATCGCCGAAGGATACATGAACGCCCGCTATGGGAACCGCTTTCAGGCTTTCTCTGCAGGGAGCGAACCAGTAGAGAGTATAAACCCGTATGCAGTTTATACCATGGCTGAGATAGGGATCGATATCAGAGACCAACGCCCGAAACTGATCGACGACTTCGATGGCATCGAAATGGATCTCCTCATCACCCTCTGCGACTCCGGTACCTGCCCGCTCTTCCCGTGGGCGAAGGAGACGATCCACCAGACCTTCCCGGATCCGTCAAAGATAACCGGTACCGAGGAGGAGATTCAGGCCGGCGTCAGGGAGATACGGGATGCTATCACGACCTGGATCGATGAGAGCTTCGGGAAAGCATGAGCTATACCATCATCACCTGCTCAGGCATCTCGAATACCGGCAAACTCACCACCCGGTCTGCGGCTCTGCTTTATCAGCGATGCGCAGGCGAGATCGACTGCTGCATCCCCGCAACACGGGAATGCGAAGTGATCGATGAGGTACTCCGGCATACAGAAGAACTCCTCATCCTTGACGGATGCACTGACTGCTGTGCACTGAAGAAGATTCACCATCTTCAGAGAAGGCCGGATCACCACATCATCGCCACCGAATGTGGAATTGTAAAAAATGGGATGAAAGAGCCGACATTTTCGGAGATAGAAGAGCTTACCGCAGTTATCCAAAAAAGAATCAAAAGGGGATAACCCCTCCATCCTTTGAAGACCCGGCCTACTTCACGATCATCACAGGGCAGGAGGCATGCTGTGCCACCTTCTGGCTGACACTTCCAAGCACCGCCCCTTTCAGAGAGCCAAGCCCACGGCTCCCGATGACGATCAGATCAGCTCCAACCTTCTCAGCGGTTTTGATGATCTCAATTGCCGGGCCACCCATCCCGACCTCAAGCGTATAGGACACCCCTTCCTTTTCGATGATATCAAGGATCATCCCTGCCATCACACGTGCATCCTCTTCAAGAACAGCATGGACATCATAATTCGCCTTCACAATCCGTGACTGGTTCGGCGGTTCGGGAGCGATGCAGACGACGACAAGCGACGCCCCGTCAAGTGCAAGGACGAGATCAGAAGCTTGTGCTGCTGCACGCTTTGCATTCTCTGAACCGTCAATAGCAAGAAGTATCGTCTGAATCATAAGGAGCCTCTATCCGGTATCGGCGCACCGGAGCAAATACACCGGCACATCTGTTTCAAAGAGAGCAACCCCCCACCATATAAGAGTGTCGGAGCACGAAAACACAAATCAGACAGTACTTTATGGTATATGAATGGCGATGTGTGTTGCATCTATGGTAATGCCAAACCCCTGAAGAGCAATGGCCATCATACCATACAAATAACGAGGATACACCGTGAATTTTAATATAAAAGCAGATTTGAACGCGCTAAAAAAGGCGTGGTTCTCCAATATAAAGGGAGATACCCTCGCCGGCATGACGGTTGCCCTTGCTCTCATCCCTGAAGCGATTGCATTCTCCATCATCGCCGGGGTCGATCCGATGGTCGGTCTCTACGCCTCTTTCTGTATCGCCGTCATCATTGCATTTGCCGGTGGCAGGCCGGGAATGATATCCGGTGCAACCGGTGCGATGGCTCTGGTGATGGTCGTCCTCGTCCGTGATCACGGGCTCGAATATCTCCTTGCAGCGACCATCCTGGCAGGCACCCTGCAGCTTCTCCTCGGCTTCTTCAATATCGGGCGATACATCAGGTTCATCCCGTACTCAGTCGTCCTTGGGTTCATCAACGCCCTCGCGATCCTGATCTTCATGGCACAGCTCCCGTTCCTCGTCGGAGTCTCCCTCGCGGTCTACATCCTGGTCGGGGTAACGATGGCCATCATCCTGCTCCTTCCCCGCCTGACACGGGCGGTCCCGCCCGCACTCGTTGCGATCGTTGTTGTGACTGCTGCTGCCATCGCACTGAAACTTGATCTCCTCACCGTCGGCGGAATGGGCGAGATCACCCGGGCACTCCCCATTTTCCATATCCCGGAGATCCCGCTCACACTGGAGACCCTGCTGATCATCCTCCCCTACTCAGTAACCCTCGTCATCGTCGGTCTCCTCGAGTCACTCCTCACCGCCTCGATCGTCGATGAGATGACCGATACCGAGAGCGACAAGGATCGTGAGATCAAGGGGCAGGGGCTTGCCAACACCATCACCGGTTTCTTCGGAGGAATGGCAGGATGTGCGATGATCGGCCAGTCCGTCATCAACGTCAAATCCGGAGGGACAGGGAGGCTCTCATCCCTCGTTGCAGGCCTTGTTTTGATCACCCTCATCATCGTCTTTGGAGATATCGTCTCACAGATACCGATGGCAGCTCTCGTCGGGGTCATGATCATCGTCGCTGCCAGTACCTTTGAATGGGACTCGATCAAAACCCTCCACAAGATTCCACGGGGGGATGCCGCAGTGATGCTCGTCACCGTGGCGATCGTCGTCTATACACATGATCTTGCAAAAGGAGTCATCGCCGGTATCCTCCTTGCAATCCTCATCTTTGCGTGGAAAAGCTCGATCATCCATGCAACCTCCACCATCAGGAGCGATGGAGTGAAGATCTATACCATGAAAGGGCCGCTCTTCTTTGGAACGACACCAACATTCATGGACTTCTTCGACTACACAGGAGACCCTGAAAAGGTGGAGATCGACTTCCGGCAGTCCCATATATGGGATCAGTCCGGGGTTGAGGCGATCACAAAGGTGATCCACCGGTACCAGCAGCAGGGGAAGTCTGTCTATGTAACAGGACTCAACCCGGAGAGCCAGGAGACCCTGGATCGGGGCTACTCCTGAGTACTACCATACCCCGCATAACCGTATCACTTGATGATGGAGAAGAACAGAAAACCACTGATCATCTATGGGAGAGATTCATATCGCCGGATGGGAGACCAGATTCTGGGCATGGCTTATCGATCTCATCCTCATCTCCGTGAGCATGAGGCTTATCGATCAGCTTATCTCTTCCATCACGGGATGGAGCCCTGCATCTGAGCTTGCATTCTCTGCCGGTACCTTCTGGTTCATCACATCATTCTGGTCAGGGAGCGTTCTTCTCTTCTTCTACTGGACCATTATGGAGGGAACAGGCGGCCAGTCTGTCGGGAAGATGGTGATGAACCTCAAGGTGACAGGGAGAAGAGGAGAGACCGCGGGCATCCCCAGAGCCGCAGTCTCCGCATTCGGAAAAGCATTCATCCTTCCCCTCGACTGCCTCATCGGATGGCTCGGGATGCCGGGAACCGGTCTGCGCCTCGCAAACCGGATCTCAGAGACGATGGTGATCCGGTCTGAATACCCTGAACCGGAAGGTGTAACATACATCCGCAAGGACGACTGATTCAAGAGGATAGATGACGAACCCGATCACCATGCAGGTGCGCACCATCACCTACTCACGGAACGTCTTCCTCCCCTTAACGACGGTCTGCCATAATATCTGTGGATACTGCTCATATCGGACACCTGTGCGGGAAGGATGCATCATGGAGCCCGATGCAGTTCGGGAAAGCCTCAGGCTCGGCGCTGCTACGGGCTGTACCGAGGCACTCTTCACCTTCGGGGAGCGCCCCGGGGAGGTGGAGGGGTTCACCCCCCTCCTCCGGCGGTTCGGGTACGACGACATCCTCGACTACTGTTATGATCTCTCAAAAGAGGCGATCGAAGCAGGCCTTCTCCCCCATACAAATGCAGGAATCCTGACCTCCGAAGAACTTGAGCGATTCAGGACGGTCAACGCAAGCATGGGGCTGATGCTTGAGACGACCGCACGGATCCCCGCGCACAGAGAGTCACCGGGAAAGGATCCCGACGTCAGGATCGCTATGATCGAGGATGCCGGACGGCTGAAGATACCCTTTACAACAGGCCTCCTCATCGGGATCGGCGAGACGGAAAAGGACAGGGTGGAGTCACTCGAGACGATTGCCGGGATTCACCGGAGATACCACCATATCCAGGAGGTGATCATCCAGAACTTCTGCCCAAAGCCGGACACCCCGATGGGCAGGGACGGAACCGTCGGCAAAGAAGAGTTCTCAGAGACGATCAGGCTCGCCCGCGCGATCCTGCCTGACGATGTTGCTGTACAGATCCCCCCAAACCTCGCCGATGCAGAGGAGTTCATCGGATACGGGGTCGATGATCTCGGCGGCGTCTCCCCGGTGACCGTCGATTACATCAATCCTGAACATCCATGGCCTGAACTTGAGCGCCTGCGTGAAATCACACACGGATACAGGCTTGTGGAGCGGCTCTGCATCTATCCGCAGTACATCCGGAAGGGGTGGTTTGATCCGGCACTCACACCACTTATCATGGATCTCGACAAACAGATACAGGAGCGAAATCCATGACGCAGGGTGAACTTCTCTACAGTGGCAAAGCCAAGACCATCTACCTCTCAGACAAGCCTGATGAACTCATCGTCTCCTTCCGTGACGATATTACAGCATTTGACGGGGGAAAGAAGGATCGGCTTGAGGGGAAAGGTGCCTCAAATGCAGATGTATCAGCATTTCTCTTCCAGCTTCTTGAGAAGGGCGGGGTACCGACCCACTTCATAAAGATGGAAGATCCGATCACCATGAGGGTAAAACGGCTCTCGATGATCCCCCTTGAAGTGATCGTCAGAAACCGTGCCGCAGGATCCATCGTCCGGAGATACCCCTTCATTGAAGGACATATCTTTGAGAAACCCATCATCGCCATCGATTACAAGGATGATACACGGAATGATCCGATGGTCAACGATGAGATCATCATCGCCCTCGGTCTGATGACCCAGGAGGAGATCCAGACGGTCAGGGCAGAGGCGCTGCGGATCAACGAGATCCTCAAGAGCTTCTTTGAGAGCATCGGTATCGACCTCATCGACTTCAAGGTCGAGTTTGGCAGATATAATGACCGGATTCTGCTCGGAGACGAGATCAGCATGGACTCGATGCGGCTCTGGGAGAAAGGGACACACACATCCCTCGACAAGGACGTCTATCGGTTCGGGAAAGGAGATGTCATGGAAAGCTACCGGGCAGTCACCGGGAGAATCACCGGGAGCGGAAAACTATGAAGTTTGATCTTATCATCACCATCAGCTTAAAAGAAGGGATGCTCAATCCGGAGGCAGGAGCAATCCAGCGTGCCATTGCACACCTCGGATATACAACAGACCAGGTGAAGACATCCGACCAGTTCAGAATCACCCTTGATGCAGAAGATAAGGAGAAGGCAGAGGATATTGGACGGGATATCTGTGAGCGGCTCCTTGCAAACCCGGTGATCCACCGGTACGATATCGAGGTCCTCTGATGCGGGCTGCGGTTATTCAGTTCGGGGGGAGTAACTGCGATCGGGATGTTGCATATGTGGTCAGTGAGGTATGTGGTGCCGACTGCGACCTCATCTGGTACAAAGACGGGATCACCCGGGAGTACGATGCGATCATCCTTCCTGGCGGCTTCAGCTACGGTGACTATCTCCGGGCAGGAGCGATCGCCGCCCGCACACCGATCATGGCAGATGTCATCAGAGCAGCAGAAAAAGGGACACTCGTTCTCGGAATCTGTAATGGTGCACAGATTGCCGCAGAGAGCGGACTGGTACCGGGAGTCTTCACCATCAACGCCTACCCGAAGTTCATCTGCGAACCCGCCTGCCTCAGGGTCGAAAACACCACCTCTCCATTCACCAGGCTCTATAATGAGGGAGAGGTCATCAGCATTCCGATCGCACATAAAGAAGGGCGCTATATCATCCCGGATCCAGACCTGCAGCGCCTTGAAGCAGAGAAGAGGGTCGCCTTCCGGTTCTGTGACAGGAACGGAAATGTCAGTGATGCCGCCAATCCAAACGGATCAACCGGAAATATCACCGGTCTCCTCTCTGAAAAGGAGAACGTCCTTGTGATGATGCCCCATCCCGAACGGGCATCTGAGGAGATACTCGGATCAACTGACGGGAAGAAGATCTTCGATTCGATGATCGCATATACCGAAGAATCATAAGGAGGCGCGTTATGGATGAACTTGAGGCGGCACGACTGATCCGCGACTGGGCGAAACGGTACGCAGAAACGAATGGATTAAAGCTTAACCCGGACGCAAAGCAGCTCGATGCCGTCATCCGAGGCCTGGCCAGAAAGATGGTGCGGCATGGGGAACGATACTGCCCATGCAGGATTATGACCGGGGATCCTGACGTTGATGCAAAGATCATCTGCCCCTGCATCTACCATATGGATGAGATCAGGGGCGATGGCCACTGCCACTGCAACCTCTTCTTCAGAGAGTAGCCGGCAACCAAATTTTTTTATTTGAGGAGTGATCATCCTCCCCTATGCAGAAGATGCGTGCTGAGATCCTCTCCTGGGCGCAACAATATGCCGAAGAGAACGGATGGGTTCTCAATCCGGATCCGGTTGTGCTCGATGCCGTGATACGGGGTCTTGTCCGGAACCAGATGAAGAAGGGCGAACGGTACTGCCCATGCAGGATAATGACCGGTGAGCCGGAGGCAGACACTGCAATCATCTGCCCATGCAGGTATCATACCGACGAGATCGCCTCAGACGGACACTGTCACTGTAACCTCTTCTTCGATCACAGCTGAGAGCAAAACTCAGCGGCGCCGGTGAAGAGAGTTCCGTGCCATCCGTATCGCACGGGATATGATATAGATCCCGACGATCACAGCAATAGCATACCCGGTAAAGGCGATATACCCACAATACCGGATCGTTGTATCGGAGGCGATGATAAGAAGGGATGATCCGATAACGATCGATGAGATAAGGAGGGTGATCGTCATCCGGTCGGTTGACCGATCGATCGTCTCCTGAAGCCTTCTGATATCATCGGCAACGATATCAACACGAATCTTCCCTTCACCGACCCGCCTCAATGCAAGATTCACCTGATCAGGAATCCTCAGGAGTGCCTGTAATGAGGATATTCCTGTTCTAATCTCTTTTTTTATCGCATCAGGAGAGAAGTACTGTTCCTGCATTATCTCTTCGAGATATGGACGCACCCTCCGGTTGAATACAAAGGATGGATCAAGCAGGAGCGCGATCTCGGTGACCATCCCAAGCACCTTCATCAACCTCATAAATTCCCCGGGAACCCTGACCTGGTACTTTCTCAACATCTCAGAGAGCTCAATGATCACCTTTGAAAAGTCATACTGGCTCACTTCATAATCTGAATAATCCATCAGGAGCAGATAGAGATCATCACGGAAAAGCTCTTGTTCTTCATCAGGGATGGAAAATCCGAGATCAGAGAATGCCTGGAGAGAGATATCCACGTCAGCGGTAACCAGGCCATGGACAAGCCGGATAAATATTTCACGCCGATCCGGACGGAGAAGCATACAGATGCCAAAGTCGAGGAATGCCAGATCCCCGTTCTCCATGACAAGGAGGTTTCCAGGATGCGGATCACCATGGAAGAAGCCATCCACCATGATCTGGTTGAGATAGGCGGCAAATCCTTTCTCGGATATATCCTTTGAATCAAGTCCCATTCGCCTGATCGATTCCGTATCATCGATACGGACGCCATCGATAAACTCCATCGTCAGAACCCGCCGGGAGCTCACCTCCCAGAAGATCCTCGGAACCCTGATGCCTTTTATCGAGGACATATTATTTCTGATCCTCTCGGCATTCTTCCCATCACGGGTAAAATCAAGCTCTTTTCGGATCTGTACTGAAAAATCACGGACGATGCCGGTCGGGTTGAAGACCCGGAGATCCGGGAAGACACGCTCAATCCGTTCTGCAAGCGATGTGAGGATGAGGAGATCGGTCTCGATCACCTCCCCGATACCCGGACGCTGAATCTTGACAGCAACAACTGTGCCGTCACTGAGGATCCCGCGATGCACCTGGGAGAGAGAGGCAGCCGCGACAGGAAGAGGATCGATATACTCAAACTTTTCTTCCCATCCGGGGAGGCTCTCGTCAAGGATCACCCGGATCTCAGAGAAGAGGAGCGGGGGGACCTGATCCTGGAGCCGGAGGAGTTCGGCGATCATCTCCGGCGGGAAAAGTTCGCGCCGGGTACTCATGATCTGGCCAAATTTGATATAGGTCGGCCCGAGCTCTTCAATCGCACAACGTATCCGCTCATACACGGAGTACCCTTTCTCTCTCCCATCAGGTCCCCTGGAGAGGAGACGATGGGGGAGGCCGGGGAAGAGCTCGCCGACAGCGATCCCAAAACCATGCTTCACAAGGATATCAGCAATCTGGCCGTACCGTCTCATTCCTGCAAACATCGGATCAATGACGAATGATCCCGTGAGGTAAAAGAGGTTATGGAGGGATCATACCGCCTGGACTTCCCTCTTCGGAATGGCAAGAGAGAGGAGTGCGGCGATGATGAGGGGGATCGTCAGGGCGACAAGGGCGGTGGAGAGCGTCAGATAATCTGCGATGATGCCAACGACAGAGACCCCAAGACCGCCTGCTCCGATGGAAAAGCCGATAAGGAGGCCGGATGCCAGCCCGACGCGGCCGGGGAGGTACTCCTGTGCCATCGTCACCGTCACCGAGAAGGTCGACCAGGTGAGATACCCGACTGCCACCATCAGGAGGAGGGCCATCCACCCGCTCGTCATGAAGAAGAGGACGTACGGAATGATGCAGGCGAAGAGACCAATGATCGTCACCTCGCGCCGCCCGTACCGATCCGAGAGAATACCGCCGGATATCTGCCCCACCACCCCGGCAAGGAGCATCAGGGTGAGCATCAGGTTCCCAAAGACGAGCGAGTAGCCTTCTGTTGCGATCAGGTATGCCGGGAAGAAGGCAACCGATGCCATTATGACCCATGACCGGAGTGCCGCGATGGTGACGATCAGGCTGACCGGACGGTACGCGATCGGAACGAACTGCTTCTTCTCCGGAACCTCCGCAACCGGGCGATCCTCCCGCCTCGTCATCATGAAGAGATAGGCTGCCATCAATATCCCGGGGATCGCGATCAGGGTAAGTGCGGGAAGACCGCCAAAACCGATGAGAACTCCCACGATCACCGGACCTATTGCAAAACCGAGGTTTCCTCCGGTGACAAAGAACGAGGTGAGAGCACCCCGGTTATGATCTGAGGTATGTCCATGCACCTGAAGGAGGGCGGACGGGTGGAAGAGGGCATGGGCTACCCCTCCCCCGGCAGCGAAGAGGAGAAGGAGATAATAATTCTGGACGATACCATAGAGGCTGATGCAGATACTGCTCGTCAGGATGCAGAGCCAGATCGGAGCAGACCAGCCGGAGCGGTCTGAAAGCCAGCCGACAAACGGCTGGAAGAGCGAGGAGGTGATTTGAAAGACGCTCACCAGGAGCCCTGCAAGGAAATACCCGATCCCGGGATAGAGAACAAGCAGGGGGATGAGCGCCGGGATCACCGGGCTGTAGAGATCAATGACGATATGTCCTGCTGTATAGCCGGTGATCGGCTTTGGAATTTTGAACATTCAGATACGCCTCATACAGACGATCTCGACAGGTATCTCAAGGAGATCGCGTCGGTGGAACGAGAACATTCGCGGTATCGGAAACGAGGCGGAGACGACACCGGAGATCTCAGCCCTCCCCTCGATGTACGGGGTGAGGAAACGGAGTGTCCCTGCATTGAAGATCCCATAGACGACAGGGGCGATACGTAATGCCGTATCGATGAATGGCCGGTCGGCATGGACTTTCTGAGCCCCGAACGGGGGGTTCATCAGGACAGTATCAAATGATCCCGACACCTCCGTGATATCCGCTTCAATGAAGGTACAATCAACGGAGAGTGATGCCGCATTCTTCTCTGCAACCTCGATCAGTCTCTGTTCCGTCTCATATCCGGTAACCTGTTCTGCACCAAGGAGCGCTGCACCAATTGCAAGAATACCTGTTCCTGATCCAAGATCACAGACTGATGCACCATCAATATCCCCGGCAAGATATGCATCGAAGAGGAGGCGGGCGGCAACCGTCGCCGGGGTCTGATACTGCTCCTTTGTGGGGTCGGGATCCGGGATCCCGGCGACCTGCTGCATTTTCATCTCAAGTGTCCGGAGTTTCATGCAACAATCTCATCTATGACGTAGTCATCCCATTTCCTCCTGCCACAGAGGATCTCAAACTCAGGCGGGGAGAGGACCGGAACCGGAAACCGGATCTGGTCATCCAGTGCCAGACGGGGGCATGCGGTATTCACATAACAGGGGAATCCAAGATTGATCAGCTGATCCCCACTCACTTCACGGAGAAGAACAATCCCGGCCCGGGGATGGAGGGCGGCGAGAGCCTCTGCCAGACGCATCCTCTCCTGGCCGGACTTCTGCGAGACGATGATTCCAAACCGATCTGCTGATCGTGCCTTCTCGATGACAGCGAACCGACGCCGGAGAAGCCGTTCGGTCTCCACGACCCCGGCATCACCGGTGAAGGGATCCAGCGTGATCACCCGTCTGCCGGTCGCTATCGCTGATCCGATCGGGTGAAAGAGGCCGGTCCCGAAGTAGACGAGTTCGTCTGCTCCGGCTTCACGTGCCGCAGCATAGGTGCAGCCGAGTACCTGGCCGGGGAGGGGTGTCCGTGGTGACGGTGCGGCAATGACAGGGTGGAACCCATGCTTCCGAAGCTCGTCTGCGAGACGGGGAAGGGATGGCGCATGCTGCACCGTCGATATGAGACCGATAGCAGGCCCTTTCAGGAGAGAGATGAGGCGGTCGAGCGGGGGTATCTCTGTCTCCATACAGACAGGCTCAAAGAGGATACGGGGATCATCCCCGAGCGGGGTGTGGCCGAGATGGATCAGAAGATCTGCCCACTCCAGTGCATCGACTGCTGTGTCACAGGCGCCATAACAGGGATCACCCGAAATGAGGACCGAGAAGCCTTCCCTCCTGAGTTCTTCGGCCAGGTCCGGGAGGCGTCGTTTCAGCCCCTCCGGTGCCTGTAAGGCGATACGCTGCGCCCCACGCATCTTCGCCTTCCTGATGATCTCAGAAGTAGGAATCAAGGACATGAACGCCTTCTGAATCGACATCGATACTGACCAGGGATTTATACGGCCTGCCGATATCCGGGTTGCCCCGGTTGATAACAAAACAGAGATCAGCAATCTCTGCACCGGTCGATTCTATCGCCGGGAGGAGGGCGCGAATCGTCCCTCCGGTACTGATCACATCATCGATGAAGGCGATCCGGTCACCATCAAAGACACTGTTGAGATAGAGTGTCCCCTTCGAGTACCCGGTCGTCTGGCCGATGGTCACCTCACCGGGGAGTTTGTACTCCCGTTTCCTGACGATGGTATAGGGGATATCGGTCATCAGGGAGAGGACAGTGCCGATATGAATTCCCATCGCCTCGGTGACGACGATCTTATTGACATCCGCGAGATCGAGCGCCTTGAAGAGTGAACATGCGACATCCCTGAGGAGCGCAGGCTCAACCAACGGGACACCATCGGTGATCGGGTGGATGAAGTAATTATATTCCCCCCGTTTTACAATCGGGCAGGACTGAAAAGATTTTCTGAGTTGTTCAAGCATTCATTTCACCGATTGTACAAAGGAATGATTCGACGACATCGCGTGTGACATGCGGCATCAGGACGGTCCGCATATGCCCCTGCCTCGTCCGTGAGATCCGCCATCCCTCAGGTGTGAGGGGGCAGTCAAAGGTGGCGACATTCACATCAGGGGTGACGATACGGGGATAACCATATGCCTCCATCCCCTCAATGAGACGGCGTGTATTCTCCATGCAGCCGGAGACGATGGCAGAGAGACCCTCCCGGCCGAGGTACTGCAGGACCGCATAGGCACCGGCAACCGGTGCACCGGGACGGGTTCCCGCAAGCGTACACTCCTTCTTCACAGAGAGGTAGGGTGTATCGACGTTAAGACAGCCAAACGCTCCGGGGTCGCGGAGCAGCAGGGCACCACAGGGGATGGTGCTCATCCCCATCTTATGGGGATCCACAGAGATGCTCGACACCTCCGGAACAGTGAAATCCCAGGGAGGGATGCCTTCAAGGAACGGTGCAACAAGCCCTCCGAAGGCGGCGTCGACATGGAAGAAGACACCGTTCTCCCCGGCAACTGCTGCAATATCCCTGATGGGATCGATCATCCCGTACTCGGTCGTGCCGACGATACTGACGATGGCAACCGTATTAGAGTCAACAGTCTCTGCGACGGTATCGGGATTCATCCGATACGTTGCATCAAGGGGAACGGACCGCATCTCAAGGCCAAGCATATCACATGCCTTATCAAAGGAGAAGTGGGCTGATGCCGGGATGATGACATTTGGCCGGGCAACAGGCTTCTGCTTCTTTGCGATCCTGAGTGCCTGGATATTTGATTCCGTTCCACCGGATGTTGCATACCCTCCGGCATCCGGATGATGGAAAAGAGAGCCCAGCATCCGGATCAGCTCATCCTCAAGACCCATCGTTCCGGGGAAGAGACCCGGATCACCAAGATTCGTCTCGATAAAGAGCATATGTGCCCGAACAGCCACCGGATGCGGCCGTGTGCACATGGATGAGAGGATCCGATCGTATGACAGGTCGTCACTCCTGACAGACGAAAGAAATGAGAAGAGTTCCTTCTCAGAAGAGCCGTTCTCCTTCATTGGAACCTTTGGAATATGCCATATTCAGGATCATTCTCTGTTCGGTCCTGGCAGCCGCCTCACGGATCTTTGCAATTGCATCGATATTTGCCGATACGCTCAGGATGCCATGCTCAACGAGCCAGGAGACCATCTTCGGATCGGATCCCGCCTGGCCGCAGATCGAACATTCGACACCGGCCGCCCGGCATCTGCCGATGGCATAATCGATCAGTTTCAGGACTGCCGGATGGGTCGGTTCATACATTGAGGCGACATGCTCGTTGTTCCTGTCCACGGCGAGGGTGTACTGGACGAGATCGTTCGTCCCGAATGAGGCGAACTTAATCCCTGCTTTGATGAACTCATCGATCATGATAGCAGAGGAGGGGACCTCAACCATGATTCCAAGGGTGACAGCGTCGACATCAACACCCCAGTCCCGAAGGAGGGATTTTGCCTGGATGAATTCGCGGGGATGGCTGACCAGTGGGAACATCAGGCCCAGGTTCTCATAGCCTGCCTTCCAGAGGCGTTTAAATGCCTCTATCTGAAGCCGGAACTGCCCCGGTGTCGATAAATCACGCCGAATGCCGCGCCATCCAAGCATTGGGTTGTGTTCAACGGGCTCATCCTCGCCACCCTCCATATTCCGGAACTCATCCGTCGGTGCATCGAGTGTCCTGACCCAGACCGGTTTTCCCGGGAAGGCATCGAGGATGATCTTAATGCCATCATAGAGCTCGCTGATGAATTCTTCTTCCTTCTGATTCGTGATGAACCATTGCGGGGTTTTATTCATCCCGAGGATCAGATGTTCAATCCTGAGGAGACCGACGCCGTCTGCTCCGGTTGCCGCAGCCCGCTGTGCTGCTTCAGGGAGGGAGACGTTCACTTTAACGAGTGTCGAGGTGATGAGCGGTGCGGATACCGCCGTTACATCGGCCGGACGGGTCTCTTCTGCCGCCTTCACCTCGCCTTCATAGATGACACCCCGGTCACCATCGATGGTGACGATCTGACCGTCTTTCAGAAGTGATGTCGCTTTCTTCGTTCCGACGACCGCCGGAGTACCGAGCTCACGTGAAACGATCGCAGCATGGCAGGTCATGCCACCCTCATCGGTGATGATCCCGCTGACCCGTCTCATCGCAGGAACCATATCGGGATTGGTCATCTTCGCAACGAGAATATCCCCTTCCTTCACCGATCCCTGATCCTTGATATGCTTGATGATCGCAACACGCCCGGTCGCTATACCGGGTGAGGCGCCCTGGCCCTCAAGGATGACGGAACCGGATCCTGTGTAGGAATCTTTCGGTTTGCCTCCGGTCTGCGCTTTGATCGTTGTGACTGGACGGGACTGGAGAATGTAGAGATCATCACCGACGATGCCCCACTCGATATCCTGGGGCGTGCCATAATGATCCTCTGAGAGTTTGCCAAGAGCGGCAAGCCGTCCAATCTCTTCTTCCGAGAGGACGACCGCGTTCTTTCTTTCATCAGAAACGGCAACTTCAATTGTCCCTTTTCTACCATCCGGAATTATCTCGGTCTCCTTACTTGCGATGATCCGATCGATGACCCGCTGTTTTCTCTGATCAAAGACATAGTTGTCCGGGGAGACTGAACCAGAGACGACCGCCTCTCCAAGACCCCAGGATCCTTCGATGATCGTCAGCGGCTCACCGGTGACCGGATGAGAGGTAAAAAGAACGCCAGCCTTCTCAGAGAAGATGAGCTCCTGAACGACGACGGCGATATTAACACTCCGGTCATCGAAACCCTGTTTTGAACGGTAATAGACTGCACGCGCACCATAGAGTGATGCCCAGCACATCTGTACCGCCTCAATGACATCATCGCCCCCTTCGATGTTGAGGAATGTCTCCTGTTGTCCGGCAAAACTTGCATCAGGCAGATCTTCGGCAGTCGCACTTGATCTGACTGCAACGACGGTATTTTTCCCTATGCGGTCATAAGCAGACCGTATCTCGTCAGCCATACCATCCGGAATCGGGACGGACATGATGAGGTCCTTCGCTTTACTGGCGGCAGCTTCAAGTGCGTTGTTGTCATCGACATCCAGTCCTTCAAGGATCGAGTAAAGTGAATCCTCCAGACCGGTATCAACGAGAAAACGGCGGAAAGCCTGTGCTGTAACGACGTATGCCTGAGGGACCGGAAGGCCAATCGATGCCATCTCACCAAGGGAGGCACCCTTTCCTCCCACTGAGGGCAGATCGCCCTTCCTTATCTCCTCAAGCCAGAGAATGTTCGGCGCATCCTTCATAGCAATCTCAGGTATGAATCAACCCGAGGATACATAAAACAGGGTGAAGAATCCCGATTAGCAGAAGACGAAGAAAAACCATGATTACCTGCTATGATTATATACGTATGGGGTTTTTCGTGAACTATAACGTACTTGTCAGCGATCCGCTGGCTGAGGAAGGCATTGAGATATTACGACAGTTCTGCACTGTTGATGAAAAGATCGGTCTCTCCGAGGATGAACTGGTTGCAATCATCGGAGAATATGACGCACTCATCGTCAGATCCGGGACCGAGGTCACGGCACGGGTGATCGAGGCCGCGTCGAAGATGAAATATATCGGCCGGGCGGGTGCAGGTGTTGACAATATCGATACCGACGCTGCAACCCGTAAGGGAATCATCGTCGCAAACGCACCTGAGGGGAACACCCTTGCCGCAACCGAGCATACGATGGCGATGATGCTCTCCCTCGCACGGAGGATCCCGTCTGCCAATGTATCACTGAAGAAGGGTGAATGGAAGCGATCAAGGTTCATCGGCGTTGAGATGAATGAGAAGACACTTGGTGTCGTCGGATTTGGCCGTATCGGTAGGGAAGTTGCCAAGCGCGCCCAGTCATTCAACATGCGTGTCGTCGCCTATGATCCCTTCATCACCCCCGAGCGGGGGGCGCAGTTCGGCGTCGAGATGATGACGGTGGAGGATCTCTTCAAGGTTGCCGATGTCATCACCGTCCATACACCACTCATCAAAGAGACGACGCACCTGATCAATACTGACTCGATTGCGACAATGAAAGATGGTGTGCGGATCATCAACTGCGCACGCGGCGGTATCATCGATGAGAATGCCCTCGCTGCTGCAGTCGCCAGTGGGAAAGTTGCCGGTGCAGCGATTGATGTCTTTGAGGAGGAGCCTCCAACAAACTCGCCGCTCTTTGACCTTGATAATGTCATCGTCACCCCGCATCTTGGTGCAAGTACTGTTGAGGCGCAGAAGAATGTGGCAGAGTCCATCGCCCACCAGTGCATCGATGTCCTCAAGGGCGGTGCGGCGAAGTATGTCGTCAATGCACCGATGATCCCGCCTGAGCTTCAGGAGACGATCGAGCCATATGCACGCCTTGCAGAGAAGATGGGGCGTCTCGCCTCACAGGTGGTTGATGGCGCGATCACAAAGGTTGAGGTTACCTATGCAGGAGATCTCATTGATATGCGCCAGAATCTTAAGATGGTGACCCGTATGGCGATCAAAGGGATCCTCGATCCAATCCTTCAGATGCCGATCAACATCGTCAATGCCGAGTTCGTCGCACGCGAGCGCGGAATCGCGGTGGCAGAGACGACGACCGAAGAGTCGCATGGATTCAAGAATCTCATCAGCCTCACCATCAGGACCACAAAGGGCGAAGAGACGATCAGCGGCTCGGTCTTTGGAAAGAATCGTGTCCGGATCGTTGCTATCGGCGAATTTACAATGGATCTCATCCCTGCGGGATCAATCGTCATCTCCCACCATATCGATAAACCGGGCGTCATCGGGCCAACGGCAACAGTCCTTGGAAGAAACAATATCAATATCGGCGGAATGCAGGTCGGCCGGGTGAAAGCTGGCGATGAAGCGATCATGGTCTTAAATGTCGACTCAGAAGTTCCGGATGCCGTGATGGAGGAGATGCGGAGCGTCCCCGGTATCATATCGGCAACATTTGCAACCCTCTGAACCGATGCCCGTGAAGGGCAAAAAAACAATCCTTTTATACTGCAAACGACAACATTGTAAGGCCGAAGACACGGGGCTCGTGGTCTAGCTGGTTATGACGTCGCCTTGACATGGCGGAGGTCCTGAGTTCGAATCTCAGCGGGCCCATCTTCTTCTTTTCTGACGATTATTCTTATGAACGTCATCTTCCCCTCTTTGGATCGGCGGTTTATAAGTAAAAATGATGTATGCCGGATCCCATGAACAATATCGTTCCAAGGGGTGCCAGAGCCCGGAAAAATAGGTTGTTGCGTCTATGGCAGGGTATCGTGCGCCTGTTCAAAGTACTCAAGGCCCTTGTCCATATGAAGTTCAGCTTCGTAGATAAGAACCTGAACAGCTTTGTACGATCCCTTGTCAAGGTACAGATCATATGAACGTTCAAGAGAGAGAGCAGCCAGTCGATATTCGGCAATCCCATTCTGAAACATCACTCTTGAGTGACGGCAATCGCCTGGCAGATTGAGATTATTAAATGTATTATCCAGATCTGAAATTTCGGAGCTGAATGTATTAACGGTTCGTAAAGATCTTCGGACCTCATTATCTGCACTCAGCCTTCGGTCGTCATCAACTGCCCAGTCTCTTGGAACAGTAAATCGTGCAGAATAAAATTTTTCATATAATGTCCGTGCCTCCTGTAAAACAGATCGGTACTCCTCTATGCGAGGATCCGAAGAGGAAACAGGCACCTCTTCAGACGAGTCATCAGGAGCAGGAGTACCCACAGGTGTCGGTTCAACCGTACTCTCAGGTATTGATCCCGCAGTACCCTCAAGTGTTGTTTCGGGTGTCAATTCGGATTTCGAATCAGATGGGACGGTTGATCCAGGTATATTATCCAGACACCCGGCCACACAAACCGCCATCAGCAGGATACATCCAGCTATGAGAACAATCATCAACCTCTTCATAGAGTATACGTATACTTACACCATTATAAATTTATTTGTTTTTTATTAATAATATAATATTATCAGGTGCAGCAATCTCCAAGCAGAGATAAATAACCCCTCAAATTAGCCCTTTTGAAGAACCATAGCATAGAGGAAGATACACAACCTGAGGGAGCAGTTCCTGGGGACTCCGCCCTCATCATCAGGATACCCGATCTACTCGTCCCGTACAGCCGCAACGACTCCGGGTGAGCGTGCTCCGTTCTTCAGATATATTACCCCGCAGTCCCGTGATCGGGTGAGAAGCTTTCGGAGATCCTGATCATCAAGCTGGATACCATCATGGCCGCTCCGATATATAATCCGATAACCAAGTGCGGCAAGCCGATCCAGCACCCAGCATGGATCATCAGGGAAGAGGAATGGATGGATCTCCACAATTATAACCCGTGGACGGATCCGGAGCGAGCGCAGGATATCTATCTCTGAGCCTTCACAATCGAGTTCAAGGATATCGCAGTCAGGAAGATCCTTCGGATCAACGGTGACTGCATTAGCAGCATCCCCCCCATAGACATCGATATTCGGGCCGACGATGGCATGATGTACGCTACAGATGGCGGCAACGCCCTCGATAGCCAGTCGCTCTTCCATCTGGCGGACAGCACGATCGCCACCCTCATAGATCGTCACCAAACCGGTCCTGCCGACCTTTTTCGCGGCGGTGAGGGCAGTTGCACCATCGCCCCCGCCGACGATCACAACACGATCACCATGTTCTGTCAGAAGGCCATGTGCAGAGGCAATACCCATCTCCGAATGCCCGTTGCGTGACACATACCGGCAGACACCAAGGAAGAGATCGACAAAGTCATTATATTTATAAATCGTATGTGCATCCCGTATCAGACTCATATCAGGTCTCCCGCTCATCAGGGTACACTCATCCCCATCATTCCCGGAGCAGACCTTCATATATGCAGAAGAGAGCACTTTCCGGAAATCCTGAGGGATGATGGTACAGTATGATATTCTGTTTCGATCTCAGATTGTATTATTATTGTCATAGAAAACGCTATAGTCAACATATGATATTATAATAGTTCATACAATATAATATACAATACATAAAATTATATCTGCCACATCATCCACATACATATCCTCAGAGGACCCGATTTTGAATACCAATCATCATCCCGATCAGATACATTCAAGAACCATGAAGAGGGAGAAAGGATCATCGGAGCAGGCAATACCTGCTCCTGATCATCCACACCCCGGTGTGAACACAGACAGGAGTGATAGAGAATGGAAGAGAAGACCCGATACTCACTTCCCCCACTACCATATGGGGCTGGAGAGCTTGCACCACATATCTCAGAGGAGCAGCTCAGCATACACCATGACAAACATCATATGGCGTATGTGAATGGTGCAAACGCTAACCTGACCGCACTTGAGGATGCCCGGAAACAGGGAGCAGATCCCAATATGAAAGCCATCCTCAAGGATCTCTCATGGAACTTCGGTGGACATTATCTGCACTCGCTCTTCTGGACCGGCCTTGCACCAGCAGGCTCGGGCGGGGGCGGTGAGCCGAAAGGTGCTGTTGGAGAGCGGATACAGGCAGACTTCGGTAGTTTCGACCGTTTCAAAAAAGAGTTTACCCTCGCCGCAGCGAGTGTGGAGGGATCCGGATGGGCCGCCCTGACCAAATGCCCGCTGACACACAAGCTACAGATCATGCAGATCGAGAAGCATAACACGAATGTTTTCCCAGCCTGCCCGATACTCCTCGTACTCGATCTCTTTGAACATGCATACTATATTGACTACAAAAACGACCGCGGGGCATTCATCCAGGCATTCTGGAATATCGTCAACTGGGATGAGGTGAACAAGAGATTCTGAACCCCCTCTCCTTTTGATTGAGCAATTCCTTTTTCAGTACTTGGGAAACACTTTAACCACCGGATACAACACTCTTTCGATGAATAATACCACAAAAGCAGTAGGATACATCCTCATCCTGCTTGCCGTATTCCTCAGCACCGCGGGTTGTGTCGGAGGAACGGTTGCAGAAGAGGGTGATACGGTCAGGGTCCATTACACAGGAACCCTCGCTGATGGCACCATATTTGACAGTTCCATCAGTAGAGAGCCACTTGAGTTTACCATCGGGGCAGGAGAAGTCATCCCGGGATTTAATAACGCCGTACCCGGGATGGCAGTCGATGAGACGAAGACGGTAACGATCCCTGCCGACGAAGCATATGGCCAGCACCGGGATGACCGCCTCTTAACCATCGATCGTGAGTATTTCCCGGATGAGCTTGCGGAGGTTGGAACGGGGGTACAGGTCCCGATGGAGAATGGTATGATCGCCCATGGTATCGTGACATCAGTCAACGAGACTGCAGTCATCCTTGATCTGAATCACCATCTTGCAGGGGAAGATCTGACATTTGAGATCACCCTCGTTCAGATCCTCTGAACATTTTTTCTATAGAGGAACATTTTATCTGATCGTGAATGATAAGAGCCATCAGCTTCTGCGTTCATGGTACTATCAGGAGGAATGAAAATGGATCAGATAATTGAAGATGGATTTGTTCGTCTCACTGAGACGATTGAAGAATACAATGGAAAAATAGATGAGCTGGATGAGGCGATCAGATCAGACCTTGGAGGCCTGTTGTCACGGATGGTCGCGCTTACCACCCCTCTCATCGGATCGCTTGGGCAGCAGTTTCTTCAGAAGACCAAGAAAGATGGGAAGGGAGAGCTCTACGACACCATCCATTATGATGAGAAGATGATCATCATCGGACGTGCAGAGGAGCCCGTGACAATCAGACCCGATGACATGACCCGGAAGGTTGACAAGCAATTCTGCGTCCTCACAGAGAAAGGGTTAATCGCCGAGCTGATGTTCTCAGATGACGGGTTTATCATCGACAGTTATCTCAACCCCCTGACCGCAGATGAAGCGATCGATTTCTATGGTCCCGGTGTCATATATATGCTCTACCGCGCGCTCCACGACTATGCGAACCTTGAAGAAGAGCTGATACATTCGCTCGAGATGACGATCGCTTTTATCCTGGATGAAAAAAAGTAATTCCCCTTTATTTTTTCCAGCTGAAGAGGGGGAACGTGGGCTTCAACGGTTCATAGACCCCGCCACTCAGGCTGGAGAGGGGGTACGACTGCTCAACAACATTATCGCTATCAACAGAGGAGAAACGAACAACTGCTTTTGCCTCACGAACCATCTTCTCAAGGGTAAACGTCTCCGTCTCCTCAGGCTGCAGCTCTTTTATATCAAACTCGATATCAAGTGGAACCAGTGAGACATGAATCCGACGTGCAGGTGCGGTTCCGGTATTTTTCACGATTATTGTCTTTGCGTCCTCAGAGAGTGAACAGGAGACCTGGGGAATATATGCAGCATCCTGCATAATCCAGAGGGTCATATACAATGCTCCAACGATGACCAAAATGATGAGAGCATAGTAGATTTCAATGAATAATGCAGCTCCGATGCAGGCGATAGCCCCGACAACAATCAGTATACTCTGCCGAGAGTCCATACTGATACTTTATGGTCAGAGGATATAAGCGATATGAATCTTGTCTGAAAGAAAAAGGAAAGTGGGCCCGATGCGATTCGAACGCATGACCTCTCGGTTATCAGCCGAGCGCACCACCGGGCTATGCTACGGGCCCTGATGTTACCTAAATAGATAGGCACTCGCTACATTTATAGATTGTGAATTGGAAATCCTTTTTGTAACATCCGTTATTTATGGTCAGAAGACGAGAGTTGATATACAGATAAGCCGGAGTGAGCCATGGAAAAGAGATATCTCCTCGGAAATGTTGCAATCGCACACGCATGCAGGGAAGCGGGCGTCGATTTTATCAGCGGGTATCCGGGAACACCATCATCTGAAGTGATCGACACACTCAGAACGGTCCCGGAACCGGGATGCCACCTTGAATGGTCGGTAAATGAGAAGGTTGCATATGAAAACGCGCTTGCAGCCGCCTGGTGCGGATGCCGCGCTCTTGTAACGATGAAACATGTAGGCGTGAATGTTGCAGCAGACCCCCTGATGACGAGCAGTTATACTGGCGTCACCGGCGGAATGGTGCTCCTTGCAGCAGACGATCCATTTGCCCACAGTTCCCAGAACGAACAGGACTCACGGATGTATGCAGCATTCGCAAAGATACCATGCATCGATCCGGCGAGCATCCAGGATGCACATGACGGGATCATCCGGGCTTTTGACCTCTCCGAAGAGTTCGGACTTCCGGTTATGATCCGGCCGACGACCCGCATCTGCCATAGCAAAGGGGATATTGAGCTTGGAGAGAGAGCGACCGGGCACCGGAAAGGAACCTTTCAGCGCAATCCTAAACAGTATGTCGTCATCCCCGCCCACACCAGGATCCTTCACAAAGAGCTGAATCAGAAACAGCCGGGTATCAGGAAGAGGCTCATTGAGTATGGCTTCAACACTGCGGTCGTCCGGGGAGAAAAAGCCGTCATCGCAGGCGGGATCAGCGCAGAATACATCCGTGAGATCCTCCCGGATGATATCTCTATAGCGACGATCGGGGCATACCCGATCGATGAAGAGTGGCTTGCAGCGTTCGTCTCCCGGCATACAGAGATACTTGTCATCGAAGAGATGATGCCGATCATCGAAGGTGCTGTCAGGGAGGTCGCCTGCGGTCAGGTGATCTATGGCAAGAAGAACGGGTATCTCCCCCATGAAGGCGAGTTCTCACCATCCATCATTGCTGATGCACTCCTTGCCGCAGGGTACATCACCGCTCATCCGTTTCCGACAGTCAGTCCGGCCGGAAACCTTCCGGTCCGGCCACCCATCCTCTGCGCTGGCTGTATGCACCGCTCCACCTTCTACTCGATGAAGAAGGTCTTCAAGGACGGGATCTTCCCAAGCGATATAGGATGCTATACGCTCGGTCTCCAGCTCGGTGCAGTCGATACCACCATCTGCATGGGCGCATCCATCACTGTTGCAAGCGGTATCAACAGAAGTGGTGAGGAACGGGATGTCGTCTGTACAATCGGCGACTCGACCTTCCTCCATACCGGGATAAACGGCCTTATCAATGCGGTCTACAATGGAGCCGATATCGTCGTCGTCATCCTCGACAACAGGATCACGGCGATGACCGGCCACCAGCCCAATCCGAACACCTGCCTCACGGCATCCGGCACAGAGAGCCCGGCAGTATCCCTTGAGGCACTCTGCCGCTCCTGTGGCGTGACATTCGTTGAGACGGTGGACCCCTATGATCTCTCCCTCCTCCTCGACACCATGAAGAGGGCAAAAGAGGAGAAGGGCGTCCGGGTGATCATCGCCCGTCAGCCCTGTGTCATCGTCGCCCGGCGGGCGGGGTGGAAACGGCACAAGTACATGGTCGAGGCAGATACCTGCACAGGCTGCAGACTCTGTATAAAATACGGATGCCCCGCCATCGAGTTCCACGATGAAGTGGCACGGATCAATGATCTCTGTACAGGCTGTGCCGTCTGCGCCGATATCTGTCCTGCCGGTGCCATCAGAAGGGAGGTGAAGCGATGAAGAAGAGTTTTGACGTCATGATCGTCGGCATCGGCGGCCAGGGAACGATCCTTGCATCAAACGTCCTCGGAGAGGCATGCCTCATCGAAGGACGGAGCGTGAAGGGTGCTGAGACCCACGGAATGGCACAGCGCGGGGGATCTGTTGAGAGCCAGATACGTATCGACGGTGAGTTTGGCCCACTCATCATACCGGGCACAGCAGACCTTCTCATCGCCTTTGACCTCCTCGAGGCGGTCAGGTATCGTCATTACCTGAAGGAAGGCGGGATGATGATCGTCAACAATCAGCTGGTCCTCCCGACATCCGCCTTCAGCTCAGGCCAGCCAGTGCCGACCATCGATGATATCTCCACCATGCTCGATGGCGAACATACAGCCATCGTTGATGCAACCGCCATCGCCACCGCAGCAGGAAGCCCTCTTGCAGCAAATATCGCACTTCTCGGTGCCGCATCCCACACAATCCCCCTCAGGGTTGAATCCCTTATTGAAGGGGTCAGACGGTGCGTCCCCCAGAAGACCATACCAATCAATGAACATGCCTTCCTCGAGGGGAGAGAGGCCGTAAAATCTATATAAACACTTTTTTAAAAATATAAAAGAAGATACGTGCTTTTTTACACAAAAATTATATATAAATTTGTGCCAGGGTAGGTACTGAGGAGTTGATGAACAGTGCCATACAAAAAAACTGATGATTTACCAAGTGCTGTAAAAGATAATCTCCCCGATCATGCTCAGGAGATATATATGGCGGCTTTTAACAACGCATGGGAAGAATACCGCAATCCCGAAAAAAGGCGGGATGATGCATCTCATGAAGAAACAGCACACCGGGTCGCCTGGGCTGCTGTAAAAAACAAATATGAAAAAGACGAAGAAACCGGTAACTGGAAGAAAAAAAGCGAGTGAACCACCCCCCTGAAGTAAGGGGTTTCCTGCGCCACCCCCTCACCCCCGCAAGTTACAATACCCACCTGTTCACGATCTAACAGGCAGGAAGCCCACGACTTCAGTCGTGGGATGAATGCTGCCATAGATATCATTAAATAAATAGAACACATAGATCTATATAGTGCTTCTAACGGTGAAAATGAAACTCCATCCAACCGAGGATCAACACCAGAAACTACTTCGTACAATGGAGCGTTTCAACGAAGCATGCAACTACGTTTCTGAATTCGCGTGGAGAAACAGGATCTTTAACAAAGTCGAACTTCAAAAGAACCTGTACTACGATATTCGCGGTACATTCAACCTATCATCTCAAATGGTAGTCCGTTTAGTAGGTAAGGTATCTGAAAGTTATCTTGCAGATCGATCCTGTTACCATGAGTTTAAACCTCATGGAGCAGTCATCTATGATCAACGTATCCTGACCATAAAGACTCTTGATACCTGTTCTATCCTGACACTTGAAGGAAGAGAGATGGTATCGATGTCATACGGCAGATACCAACCTCTCGATCTTAAACGGGTAAAGGGTCAGGCTGATCTCGCCCTCATCAAGAACCAGTTCTATCTCCTGATCGTGGTAGACGTACCTGAAGAACCACAGATTGAGCCTGAGGAGATCATCGGAGTCGATCTCGGTATCGCCAATATCGCAACAACATCGACAGGTGAAACCTTCTCCGGGCAGAAATGTACTGAATCCAGAAAGAGATACACCCGTATTAAAGCGGATCTTCAATCCGTTGGTACATGGGACGCAAAAAAACATCTCAAAAAACTCAGTGGAAAAGAACGCCGATTCAAGAATGATACAAACCACTGTATCAGCAAACAGATCGTCGCTGAAGCCAAAGGCACACACTCCGGTATCGCGTTGGAAGATCTGACAGGTATCCGTGATCGGACACCCGGTTATAAGGCATTAGCAGCGGCAATCGGTAAATGGGCGTTTTATGAGATAGCAATGTACATCCGATATAAAGCACATATGGCTGGTATCCCGGTCTACCTCGTTGATCCCCACTATACATCCCAACAATGTTCCCATTGTGGATATACGAGCAGGGAAAACCGGAAAACCCAGTCTGACTTCTTCTGTATCAAATGTGGACATACGGATAACGCGGATATCAATGCCGCAAAAAACATTGCATCAAGGGCTGATGTCAACCAGCCTATCGCACTCCGTCCTGAACCAAAGCGCTCAGGAAGATGGAAGGGTAAGCCCACGGCTTTAGCCGTGGGTAGTTGACTTCGAAGGGAGAGAGGCCGTAAACCAATACATCATCTTTTTTCAAAAAATCTGAACAGGATCCGAATCAAGGGATCTCTTCCACCCGACATACAGAAAGACAAGACCGCACCAGATGAGTGCTGCGGTACCGATCAGCGGATCTCCACCCCTGACAAGCGGGTAGAGAATGTTTGATGAGATATCCCGCAGGTGAAGGAGGAGAAAAATGCCAAACCCTAAAGATATGACACCGGCACCTGTCAGGAAGAGATACTGGAGATCGGGGAGATGGATATTCAGGCCGAAGCGTTCCGAGAGGGGCTTTGCATAGAAGATGATCGTAAAGAGAACAAGCAGAGAGATGGATAGCCACTCCTGTGGCGAGGTCAGTTCACGCCAGAAGGAATTGATGAAGTAACTGGTATACTGGCCCTGGGGGAAAGGACCATAGAGAGGATAGAACCAGACCTCTCTGTTTATCCACATCGAATCAAGGATCTGGTGAACGAACATTCCGGCGGCGACACCATATCCCGCCACCGATCCCCGAAAGCGGTAGATGAGATATCCGACAGCAAGAGCGATACAGATACCAAGGAGTGAATGGCCTATCAATCTGCCATAGCCGAATGACTCCGCCAGGATAATATGCCCAAGCGGCTTATCGATGAGATCCGGAAGAATAGAACCGAAGGCAACCGGGAAAAACCATCTCCTGGAACGGAAGCACTCGGAAATGAAGAGAGCTGTTGCGACACCCACAAGGAGATGGAAGAAAAAGTACATCAGACACCGTGGAGAAATATTTAATTCAGAATAATATATATTATTTCGATGGACCCGGCGGGATTTGAACCCGCGGCCTCAACGTTGCGAACGTTGCGATCTACCCCTGATCTACGAGCCCTTAGAAAAAGAATTAGAGAATAATCTCAATATCTAATTTCTCTGCCAGTTCCTTATATCTGTTCCGGATTGTGACCTCGGTGACACCCGCAACCTCGGCAACCTCACGCTGGGTCCGGCGTTCGCCTGAGAGGATCGAGCTGATGTAGATTGCAGCTGCTGCAACACCGGTCGGCCCACGGCCGCTCGTCAGTTCCCGCTCACCGGCCTGCCGGAGGATCTCGACAGCCCGGCTCTGCACCTCACCTTTAAGGGTCAGTCCCGAGCAGAAACGGGGAACATAGTCGATTGGCGAGGTTGGGAGAAGCTTCAGCCCGAGTTCCCGGGAGATAAACCTGTATGTCCTGCCGATCTCTTTGCGTGAGACACGCGACACCTCTGCGATCTCATCGAGGGTTCGTGGTACACTGCACTGACGACAGGCCGCATAGAGTGCGGCAGCGGCGACCCCTTCGATGGATCTCCCACGAATGAGATTCTTATCAACGGCATCACGGTAGACGACAGCGGCCGTCTCACGGACGTTTCTTGGAAGACCAAGTGCCGACGCCATCCTGTCAAGTTCGGAGAGGGCGAAGGCAAGATTCCTCTCGGTCGCGTTGGAGACACGGATACGTCGCTGCCATTTCCGGAGACGATACAGCTGGGCACGGTTCTTCGATGAGATGGCACGACCATAACTGTCACGATTTCTCCAGTCGATCATCGTCGAGAGACCTTTGTCATGAATGGTGAAGGTCATCGGCGCACCAACACGCGACCGCTTCATCCTCTGGTCGTGGTCAAACGCACGCCACTCAGGACCACGATCGATGAAATCGTCATCAAGAACCAGACCACAGCTCTGGCAGACGAGTTCGGCTCTCTCATAGTCATGGATAAGCTGTCGGCTTTTGCACTCGGGACAGACAGTCTGGATATGCTCCTCCTGCTTCTGCTTCTCCTGGACCACCGCCTTCTGGCGGAGTTTCATCGCTTCACGTTCTGATTTAAGCTGTTTTAACTTCTCTATTTCCTGCATATCTTCACCTTCTCCCTCACATAGAGCTTCTCGCCTTCCTGAAGACGGCAATCTGTTTTACAGACGATTGTTGCATATGGGGAGGCAATATTTCCGAAGAGATCAACGATCTGCCCGACCGGCTTCATGCGGCTGTCTACCAGATCACAGTACAACGGTGGCAGTTGGCCTGCATCACAACGGGCAACCATCAGACGGCGACCGCAAATACTAAGTATTCGACCAGCAAATTTCAAAACAAACCCTCAATCATGAGATTCCAGAATCATTTCGGAAACTTTATATAACTATATATGAGTCCCCAACACTATTTAAAGATTTTGAAAAAGTATAAAAGCACTAGAACCTGTTGACAGAGTCCATTTTATATTGCATTGCCTTTTCAACCTCTGCTTCAGTCATTCCTGCGCCACGGCCCACGAGCCATTTTGCATCACGATCCAGCAGATCACGCGGATCATGTGCATCCGACTGTATAACAAGGCCACATCCGGTCTCACGTGCCATTCCGAGTACATGCCCATTCATCCGATTATGACCGTTTCGGGAGGTTATCTCAAGAAATACCCCATTCTCTGCTGCAATTATCGCATCAGCATGTGAGAGAAAGCCGGGATGGGCAAGGATATCGACATCGGGAGACGAGACTGCGGCAGCATTTGTACCTTCAGCTACCGGCTCAACGACCGTCTCACCATGAACCAGAACAACCTCGGCACCGAGCTCTCTTGCCTCTCGTGCTATACCGGGAATCTCTTCAGGAGGAACATGGGTTATCTCAACGCCGCAGAGGAGATCGACATCAAAGAGAGAGGCAGAGCGCTTGAGCCTGGAAACGGCCCCGATCACCACCTCAAGATTCGTCGCATCGACATGATCGGAGATGGCAACGGATCTGTAACCAAGAACGGACATCCGCCGGATCAGTTCAATCGGAAGCATGCTGCCATCCGAGAGTGTCGTGTGGCAGTGATAATCGTACATGCCGGTCATTGCTTCTCCGGAAGATTCTTTGTGATCTTTCTGATGAGCGACTCCTTGCTTCCGTCCCACGAGATACGAAGCCGCCCCTCACGATGAGACCAGTGCGCAGGATGAGAGTTCGGCTCGATGACAACATCGGAGATCCCGATCCTGCGTGCAGTACGTTCAATATCCTGGATCTTTGGAGACTTCAGAGCAAGCGACTTTGGAATACGCCTCCCTTCAGCACGGGTGAGTGTGCCATTAAAGTAGCAGGGGTACAGGATCCGCTCAGTTCCCATACCTATTACATTCGCGATGAACCTATAAACAGATCCCGCCAATTAGGTATATGCATCAGATCGATCTTCACATGGAGAAGGATATCTTCGAGGGAAATACCCGTCTTGCTGAAGCAAATGCCCGCCACCTCAAGGCGCATGGCGTACGGGCGTTTGATCTGCTCGGCGCAATTGGATCCGGCAAGACCGCGCTGATCGAGAAGATGATTCCAATCCTCTCCGCGCGTGGGATCCGGGGAGGAGCCATCGCAGGCGATGTCTATGGCGACGATGATTTTCAGCGGATCGTCAGGACAGGAATACCCGCCTATAACGCTAATACCGGAAAAGAATGCCACCTCGATGCCCATCTCGTTGAACATGGGCTGCATCATCTGCCACTTGATGATATCGATATTCTTTTTATAGAAAATGTCGGCAATATGGTCTGCCCGACTGATTTTCAGCTCGGTGCAGAGAAGAGGATCATCGTCATCAGTTCGACCGAAGGGGATGATGTCGTCAACAAACACCCGATGATGTTTCGCAGTGGTGACATTGCCGTCATCAACAAAGTAGATCTTGCCCCTCTCATCGGATCGGATCTCGACAGAATGGAGGCGGATATCAGGAGGTATAACCCCATGATGCCCATATTCCGGACAAATCTGAAGACTGGAGAGGGATCAGAGGAACTACTGGATGCGATCCTTGCATGATGGCAGATCCGGATGCGAGACCCAACCTTAAATACATCTCAAAGTGAAATATAGAGAACTCTACTTGGGGATACCCAAAGACGAGATACTATCCATCATGAGGAACATCAATGCTCTGGCAAGGAAGATCAATCAGAAAGCCATCAGGCGGACGGTACCACCCCTCCTGCGGCAAAAAGCGTTTTGAGATCGGCAGATCCCCGGCTGAGACCGTTATGGGAGATACCCGGAACCGTATTATCCGGACACGCGGAGGAAACACAAAAGTTCGCGCACTCCGCTGTGGGTTTGCATCAGTTTCGGATTCAAAGACAGGGATGACGAAGAAAGTCGCTATCCAGAACGTCGAGTCAAATACCGCAAACCCTAACTATGTCCGCCGTAAGATGCTGACAAAAGGGGCGATTATTAAGACGGAGATCGGGAGCGCACGGATAGTTTCCCGCCCCAGTCAGGATGGCGTCGTAAACGCTGTCCTGATCGAATAATCCATACCTTTTTTTTATTCCGCCACGCTGTGCCGGAGGTACGGAAGAGACCTCCAGGACAGGTACATGGGACGATCAGGGGATAGAGTTTTAGTCCCATATCATCCCATATACGAGTAATATGCGTCGAGTCTCATACCAGTTCCCAAACCGCTGTGATATTGTCTTTGAACATAGTGTTCCCTTTTCACAAGCGGTGAGATCCATCTGTAGAATGGACGGAAAGCAGACGAATTTCAGAACCGACAGGGGACTCTTTAAACGCGAGATCCATGTTGAGATAGCCTGTGATAAGACTGGTTTTGAAAAGGTAAGCACAGATTCAGAATTTATCGATGAGATCAGTGAACGCGCCGATTTCATCCTTCGGATCAACGACACCCTTCTTAAAGGTGAAGGCAGATATCCGACGGCGGAGTATACATTCCTCCTCAGGATCGATGATCTCGGAAGCCGTGTGGAGGGATTCATTATCCACCAGGGGAGGGATGGTGAAATCGATGCACTGGATGTCAAGAATCTGTTGAAGGGTGCCCTCTCGTGAGTCTCAAAACCATTGTAGCTGCCGCATTTAAACATCTCAGAAAAAACAGGCTTCAGAAGGTTGAGTTCATCTATTATATCGCAATCGACCGAAAATGGATGAATAAAGAAGAGGCGACCCTCCTTCTCGAACGGGCACGTGATGCAGGGCTGATCAACCTGCAGGAAGGGGTCTATATACCCGGTTTCGATCTCGCAGAAGTTGAGATACCTCTTGGATTTAAGCCATCCACCGCCGTTCTGAAGAAGGAAGATCCGATCGAGCGGCTCGTCTCTGAGATCGCCGGGAAGGCAGGAACAGATCAACGGGCAATCTATGCTGAAATGAATATGATCACCCATGATCACTTTGACGACCGGCTCCTGCCGGAAGCGGCAGTGATGATCCTTGCACGCCGGTATCAGGTCGATGCCGGAACCTATCGCGACGAACTGATGAAGAGCCTTGTTCAACAAGGCGACAAAAAGCCGGACTGAATTGAGGGAGGCCGACTGAAAAAAAGATAGGGCTTATTCAGCCTTTGCTTCTTCTTTTGGAGCGAAGATTTCTGCAAGAGGAGTCTTGCCGGTCTCAACGACCTTGACATTGATCTGTACAAAGTCAGATGTGATCTCAGATCCCCGAACAGTCTTTCTCCGCCGCTCGCCGCGCTTCGTTGGGTTGAACCCGTTTCCACCTGTCAGGAGGAGATGACGCCGTGCGGATCCCGGAAGACCTCTCCGTGCAGGGATACCGGTCCTGTCACTCCCGCCTGTAATCTCAATGCGATATCCGTCAAGCCCGATGACACCAGCGTCGATCTGGTGTGAGATCGACTTTCCGATAAATGCACCAGCTGCACCGCCACTTGCTACCGTATTGTAGGAACGGCCGGTCTCTGGATCTGATATAACAATTTTAAAGTCTACCATGTATCGAAACAACTCCTCGTTCTTTCCGAAGCCGAAGTACCCATATTGTTTGAGCGTCCCGGTTAATACTACTTACCCCAGAAGGGATTATCCCTCCTCCTGATCAGCGCGTACTCTGAGAGTGCCTCCTGGGAGCTGACGTTAATATGAGAGAGCATCTCCCGCTCGAGAACCTTCACATGCCGCTCGGGAATTTCAACATAGAGCGTATCACCGACATGAATCTGCCTCCCAACCGTCGGCCCCTCAATCGATACGGCGATCTCCATCCCTTCAGTCGCCTCAGTCACGGTCTCGCCTTTATCCTGCATCATCTTGACCGTCCCGACCGAGCGGCCATCCAGGCTCATAAGATGAACCTTCGGCCTGAGGAGACCCCCCAGAATACGAACACCAACAACTGCCGGATCGCTCTGACGGAAGATGCAGTTTGGAAGGAGCTGTATCTTGGCAGGCATGATGATCGCTTCAAACTGTTGCGCCTCACGCCTGCGTATCTCCTCATCCCGCCACTCGATGTAGTCATCGATCACCCGGTAGATGATATTACCAGAGAATACTTTGATATCAGCATACCGTGGATGTTTGAGCATCTCCTCGACATCGGGCAGAATATCAGTTGCAAAACAGATGATGACCTTATGGAGCGGCTCGCGCATCGTCTCAAGCTCAATGATGTCATGGCGGCTGACCGGTCCGACATCTGCACGCATAATCTCGATCTCCTTGGCCTCAAGCTCTTTTGAGAGGGCCTCAAGCGCACCAATGGTATCTGCCTTGATGCTGATACCAAGGTTTGAGAGTTTAACATTGACCGCCTGCATCTCCGCATTGATCGCGTCAATCACCTCATCGCGATTCCCTTTGATGACACGGAGCGGAGAACCGGAGATGACCTCGTCAAGGTTGGGTGCGGCGAGTTTGATACCCGCCGCGGCTGTGACTGACTTCACCCGTTCGAAGCGATCTTCAATAAGCATCTCCTTCATGGGGCGTGCCTTCAGGACAGAACGTACTTTTGTAACGATACATCCCGATGCACCGGCAACACCGATCTCATCCCCGACCGAGAGGGTTCCATCATACAGGATGAGATCAAGGGTCATCCCAAGGCCACGTTCCTCCTTCACCTCAAGGACAGTCCCCTGGCCGGGGCCATCCGCCGTTATCTTCAGTGATTCGGTCAGGTACCGCTCGGCAAGGCCGATCATCACCATCAGGAGATCAGGGATACCTTCACCAGTGATCCCGGATGATGGAACGATTGCGATGTTCCGTGCAAAGTCA
Organism: Methanocalculus chunghsingensis; assembly: GCF_018132105.1. Lineage (GTDB taxonomy): Archaea > Halobacteriota > Methanomicrobia > Methanomicrobiales > Methanocorpusculaceae > Methanocalculus > Methanocalculus chunghsingensis. Next base: position 38,532 of record NZ_JWHL01000013.1, read on the forward strand.
CGAACACGGTCATAGCGTTCGGAGTTGAAGCCAAGATCAGAGAGCTCTCCGACAATCTCATAAAGCCGGGTTTCAAGGATTCCCTGGACACGCTCATTCTGTTTCGCATACGTCTTCTGGAACGGTTCATCCGGGTGAACACGCCATCCGGGGATACGATCCACCTTGGTTGCAGCTATGACAAAAGGTGTCTTACAGTTCCGAAGGATCTGAAGAGCCTCCTGTGTCTGTTGTTTAAAACCCTCATTAATATCGATGACCAGAATTGCAATCTCCGCCAGGGCACCCCCGCGTGCGCGGAGAGTGGTGAAGGCGCGGTGGCCGGGGGTATCAATGAAGAGAAGGCCCGGGATCGTGATCTCGGTCTTTCCGGTCAACCCGCTCATCTTTCGTATTGCGTCAATCGGTATCAGTGTCGCTCCGATATGCTGGGTAATGGCACCTGCCTCTGTATTTACGACCTGTGAGCCGCGGATCTTATCAAGGAGTGACGTTTTACCATGATCTACATGCCCGAGGACACACACGATCGGCGTTCTGATGTTGTTCTTTGCCATATCTGATACCCCTCCTGAAAAGCCGGGATTACCTGATTAATCCCGAAAAGTGATACTCTATAACGCATTCGGAGTATTATATTCTTTCGAGGAGAAGAAGCGGAGAGGGGAAGATGATCCTAAGACTCATTCCGTTAATTTAAAGAGCTTGAACCGGCAATATAAGTGGGCATTTATGCTAGGGTAGGGTAGCTGGACATCCTATAGGACTGTGGATCCTTTGACCCGGGTTCGAGTCCCGGCCCTGGCCTGAATCTCCTTTTTCCTCGATAAATTTCGCCTTCAGATTGATTGCATGACATAAGTGGATCCACACCTCGATCAATAAAAAGCCGGCGGGATTGATTCAAAACTCTATAAAAGAGTAACGTAATTTTGCTATTCCTGATGACATACACCATCAAGATAAATATTATATCATATTACATTCAACATGAATACAAATATATAAATTTAAATATAACGGCAATTGCCACCATTCTGGGAATGGATGTAATAATCATATCCGGAAGAGATCTGAATGAATATCATAATAATTACGCAAGGTATACCTCCGCCAGTCCATGCATTATTGCAATCTCGCCACCATATTACGGGAATTGTGGAGGATTCCCCCCGGATCCCCCCCTCAGGATTGAAACGGAGCATCCAAAATATCATTTCAACTCTCAAACCAGGTACCCGTACACTCGCATCACTCTGTCAGGAAAATGCCATCCCCTATTTTTATCTGGATAATAACCAGGAGTCTCTCAGGGAATGGGTACGATCAATAGATCCGGATCTCATCATCATCTATTCAATGTCACACCTGCTGAGGGCAGAGATCATATCCATCCCACCATATGGAGCCATTAACATCCATCCTTCATTATTACCTTCATATCGGGGACCAGATCCTATCTTCTGGATGTATTATACCATGGAGAAGAGAGGAGGCATCACCATTTATTTCATTGACGAAGGAGAGGACACCGGAGATATTATTTATCAGGAGAGTTTTGAGATACCCCCTGGCAGCAACGGGCAGGACCTGCAACATGAGATAGTCGAAAAGATCGGGGTACCACTCCTGTTACAGGCAATCGATGCGATAGAGAGGGGAGATGCACCGAGAATACGGCAGCCTGCAGAAAGCCCAACGATACGGGCGAGATACATCCTTCCAGAAGAGCAGAAGGGGATGATCGACTGGGAAAACTGGGAGATCCAGAGGATCTGGCATTTGATGAGAGGCTGTGCAAAGTGCAAGAAACTTGTTGCACCACCAACAGGTTTGTATACAGGTCAACGATGGAAAATCGGGGAATACAGGATCTGTGATACAACGAATTTGAATAAAGGAGTGGTACTCCAAAAATCCGAGGGATATTGTGTTGCAGGCAGGGATGGGATTATTTATCTTACCATTGATTTTGATATAAAGAAAACAATACACCATTTCTTTGACACCCTCATTCCATAATCTGACGGTATGTTCCACCCATTGCCCCTGAATTCATACCGATTATTCTTCAGTGACAGGTCATATCATCAGATCACTTGTACACACTTCGTAAAATGGAGAAAATCCATTTTTAAAAAATATCCGGGAAGATATACCCGGAACGATTCAGATCGACACTCGGGCCCACAGAGGAACTATTATATAACCACAGTCGATAAAAACAGACATCGATAGGAGATGATGGTATGACTGACGAGAGCAGACCCCCGGAAGAGAAGGAAGGACATAAAGGCACGAGCAGCAGAGGCAGATCCATCCATGACTGGTGGCCGAACCAGTTGAACCTGAAGATTCTTCACCAGCATTCTTCCCTGTCAAATCCGATGGGCAAGGAGTTTAATTACGCTGAGGAGTTCAAAAAACTGGATCTTGCGGCGGTAAAGAAAGATCTCCATGCGCTGATGACCGACTCGCAGGACTGGTGGCCGGCTGACTTCGGCCACTACGGTCCCTTCTTCATCCGCATGGCATGGCATAGTGCAGGCACGTACCGCCTTGGTGACGGCCGCGGCGGTGCTGGAGGCGCCCAGCAACGCTTCCCACCCCTCAGCAGCTGGCCGGACAACGTAAACCTCGACAAGGCACGCCGGCTTCTCTGGCCGATCAAACAAAAGTATGGCAGAAGCATCTCATGGGCAGATCTCATGATCCTTGCGGGAAATGTTGCCCTTGAATCGATGGGTTTTGCAACCTTCGGCTTCGCCGGTGGCCGCGAGGATACCTGGGAGCCGGAAGAGGACGTCTACTGGGGTTCCGAGAGCGAGTGGCTGGATGACAAACGCTACTCCGGCGATCGGGACCTTGAAAATCCGCTCGCTGCCGTGCAGATGGGGTTAATCTATGTCAATCCGGAGGGTCCAAACGGCAACCCGGATCCGGTTGCGGCGGTGAAGGATATCCGCGATACGTTTGCCCGCATGGCCATGAACGATGAAGAGACGGTTGCCCTCATCGCCGGCGGCCACAGCTTCGGAAAATGCCACGGTGCCGGACCCGCATCCCATGTCGGGCCCGAGCCGGAAGCAGCACCCATCGAGGAGCAGGGGCTCGGCTGGAAGAGCAGTTTCGGCACCGGCAAAGGCGGGGACACGATCTCCAGCGGGCTTGAAGTCACCTGGACCAACACGCCAACAAAGTGGAGCAACAACTACCTCCGAATCCTCTTCAACCACGAATGGGAGCTGACAAAGAGCCCGGCAGGTGCGTACCAGTGGAAGCCAAAAGGCGACGCAGGCGCCGGGACAGTTCCGGATGCCCACGACCCGTCAAAAGGTCACCAGCCAACCATGCTGACGACCGATCTTTCCCTGAAGTTCGGCACAGAGTATGAAAAGATTGCCCGGCGATTCCTCGAGAATCCGGATCAGTTCGCAGACGCATTTGCCCGGGCATGGTTCAAACTGACACACCGTGACATGGGTCCGCGCTCACGCTACCTCGGCCCGGAAGTCCCTGCGGAAGAGCTCATCTGGCAGGATCCCATCCCTGCCGTCGATCATGAACTGATCGGTGCAGAGGAGATCGCCACCCTGAAGGAGAAGATCCTGGCATCCGGTCTCTCAGTCTCTGAGCTGGTATCGACCACCTGGGCATCTGCCTCTACCTTCCGTGGCTCCGACAAGCGCGGAGGTGCAAACGGTGCACGCATCCGCCTTTCGCCGCAGAAGGACTGGGAAGTCAACCAGCCTGATCGGCTGGCAAAGGTACTCACGATCCTTGAGGGCATACAAAGCGAGTTCAACAGGGAGCAGAAAGGCGGCATAAAGGTCTCACTGGCGGATCTGATCGTTCTCGCCGGGTGTGCGGGTGTCGAGCAGGCTGCAAAGAATGCCGGCCACACCATACGTGTACCCTTCTCACCGGGGCGTATGGATGCAACAGAGGAGCAGACCGATGCGGACTCCTTCGATGTACTGGAGCCGAAGGCGGACGGGTTCCGCAACTACCAGAAAAGTCGCTATGCCGTATCGGCTGAAGAGTTGCTGGTTGACAGGGCGCAGTTACTGACCCTGACCGCCCCCGAGATGACGGTGCTCGTTGGCGGCATGCGTGTGCTGAACACCAACTTCAAAGAGAATCCGCACGGGGTATTCACAAAAAGACCGGAGACACTCACCAACGACTTCTTTGTAAATCTCCTTGATATGGGCACTGAATGGAAACCGGTACCTGAGAACGCGGACGTCTTTGAAGGGCGCGATCGGAGGACAGGAGATATGAAGTGGACCGGGACACGTGTCGATCTGATCTTCGGCTCAAATTCTCAGCTCCGGGCTCTTGCCGAGGTCTACGCAAGCGCCGACGCAGAGAAGAAGTTTATCCAGGACTTTGTGGCGGCATGGGCGAAGGTTATGGATCTTGATCGCTTCGATCTTGCCTGATATCCTCAAATGATTGGATAATGGGTATTCGGAGAGTGGTGGCAGACACCCCACTCTCTGGTGGAACCATCACCGAACCACACCTTTTTTAGTTCATAGAACAATGGATATTGCTACGATACGGTAATCACCGGTATCACACCTTCCAGAGGGCCTGTAGCTTAGCTGGTTAGAGCGCCCGGCTCATAACCGGGCGGTCATGCGTTCGAATCGCATCAGGCCCATTTCTTATCTCTTCTTCCAGAAGTATTCACCAATCAGCCCACGCCAGCTATGGCGCGCATAAGAAACGCCATAATGTCCATTCAAGAGAGAGGAATGACCATCATCGCATAGAGTGACCTGCTACAAATAAACCTATACCGTGCAATAAATCAAAATTCCTCAACCAGAACAACGCCCTATCCATACGCTGATACTTTATCAGCTTCCGCCACAAGGGACGTTTATGAAGTGTCCGGTCTGTGGTGATGACTGCGTCTCCGATGCATTCGAGATTATCAATAGTATGGAGACGATATTTGCCCCCTGCCCCCGATGCAGGGGAAGACGGCTTGACAAGAAGATCCCCCCACCTGAATACATCCCCCCACCCCCCTGTATCTGCGGGAAACGATTCATCGATGATGTATTTGCCCATATATACCGTATCGGACAGGATGAGGGAGAGATTACAGGAACCGAACCACTGAAAGAGGTTGGAACCCCCCTCATCCATCCGGGAATGGTCCTCAATGAAGCCCCGTACCTTCCACCCCGAACCCTTGTCCTCCTGACCGACCTCTTCTCTGAAAAGACAGCAGAGAGGATCGTCGCTGAGATACCTGAGGTCAGGGGAGTCGTCCTTGACAACCACATCACCCCCGGATTAGCCGATCCAGATACGATGGAACTCCCGGATACCCATACCCTCCTTGCCGGGTGCGATGTCCGGGCGAATATATTCACAACCCAGGTCGGCCCCATCGTCATCTATAAACAGACATCAATGATGCATATTGAATTTCCACGCCCGGTAAACCCGAAGATCCTCACAGTCGATCGGCAGGTCTTCACAAAGAAGCCAAAGACCTTTGTGGATGCCTGTTGCGGCCCCGGCACTCTTGGGATCGTCGCAGCACGCCTGGGAGTCCCGCATATCATCCTGAATGATGCCTGGTACGCCGCCGCCTTCTGGACGGCGTTTAATCTCAAGGTAAACCACGCCTATCTTGGTATCGATGACGTGGAGATCCGTGAAAGCTATCAGGCGATGGCAGAACACGCGGTAAGACGCGAACCCCACCTCGTCGCCACCACACGTGGGGGAATTGCTGTTGAGGTATATCAGGGAGACTACCGCCTTCTCACCCCCCATATACCACAGAAAGATGTACTCACGGTGATCGACTTCTTTGATAAAGCCTCACGGGAGATGGTCGAAGAGGTGATCACCCGCTGGAAGGCAGATAATAAAGGAGATGTATTTATCCCATAACAACCGATTGTTTACGGGAACTAGCCCGGGTGGTTAGACGTCACCTGTGACCCGAAACCGTCGATATGCGGGGGGCGAAGTCTGAGGAAGGCTGAGGCAGCCCTCGGAAAGCAGGTACTTCCGACGTAGAAGCCTCGTCCTGTGAGGTCAACGGACAGGGACCAATCTTCCGGAGGGAAGTGCGGCCTGTTGCCGCAGGGATCGGTTCAGGCCCGGAAGGGAGCAGACTTACTGTGGACGTATGGCGCCCACGGGGAAGCGGGGTGGAGAAGGAAGCCCTGTGGAACGAGGGTATGTGCGGTCGACCGATGACACGTTCCCATTCTCTGATTTCTATGGTGAAAGTAGCGATTATCGGAGCGACAGGGCAGGTTGGATCCTATGCAGCCCATGCAATCTCGCAGATCCCTCAAATCAAGGAGGTTACACTCTTTGGCCGTGATGGGAACCAGCAGTACCTTGAAGGACTCTCCCGGGACCTTGTTGACTCATTTGCAGCCCGAGGAACCAATACAAGGATAAGCTGGAGTTGTGATGAAAAGGATCTCCGTGGATCGGATATCATCATCCTGACATCCGGGGTTGCACGGAAAGCAGACCAGAGCAGGCTTGATCTCGCTGTTGAGAACGGAAAGATAGTTGCCTCCTTTGCCGAAAAGATCGGCAGAACAGCCTCAGAAGCTCTTCTTCTTATCATATCAAACCCCGTCGATATCATGACGGCAGTCGCTTTGAAGTATTCAGGTCTTCCACCACACAGGGTCTTCGGACTTGGGACACATCTCGACTCAATGCGCCTCAAATCCTGTATTGCTGAATTTTTCAATGTGCATGTATCTGAAGTACATACACGGATCATTGGTGAACATGGTGACACAATGGTCCCCCTCTGGTCAGCGACGACGATTGGCGGTATTCAGATTAATAATCTCCCGGCCTTCTCGCACCTTCCAAAAGATAAGATCATGGAACGGGTCAAGACGAGCGGATCCCTGATCATCAGGAGTAAAGGATCAACGGTCTATGGACCTGGAGATGCAATAGCAACGGTCGTCCGGACAATTGTCGAAGATGAGCACCGAATCCTTACCGTCTCCGCCTTCATCAAGAAGGAGGTTCATGACATTGGAAGTGTCTGCATCGGCGTTCCTGCACGTATCACACGCGGTGGTGTCTTTCCTGTACCGATAAAACTGCCCGATGATGAGCTGGAAGCGTTCCGAAACTCCACAGAAACAATTCGGAATGTGACACGGCAGGTCTTTGAAGCACTCGAAGAGAGAGAATAAAAAAAAAGTTAGATCATTCGGCTGAGATCAACAATCTCTGCACGATCTACACCAGGTATATCAAGGAACTGTGACTCGATACCATCTGTTGCACCCTCTTCATCCTGGATGACGGTTGCAACCTTGAGGGCAACGAGGCCAAAGCCGATTGGCTCATCCCTCATATCAGAAACACCTGGAATCTTTTCACGAATCGCTGCTTTTAATGCCTCAATATCCACTTCAGGAGACTCGGGCATTACCCTGAGAATAACTGCGACAGCTCCCATCCTCACGGCCCCTGAAATCCACATTTCTGACAGGCATACGGAATGCTCTGATGTCTGCATCGTGCACACCGGCGTATCAGCTCGGCGCACTCAGGACACTTAAATTCAGTCGCGCCACGCTCAGCGAGCGGAGCGTTACATGACGTGCACTTAACCATTGACATAGTCGGACTCCCTTATATGATTGGGATACCTCGGTTATAATTCCTCTGTCCTGCCAGTGATGATCGTACCTTCCTTTCCCTCACCTGACAATGCTCTTCTGAGTGCTTCAGGGCTCCTTCCATTGATAACAAGAGCACACATCTGATTCCTGAGAATGAACGGGATGAAAGCGGGATCAACGGTATCAGTTACGACCGGAGAAGAGACCTCTGCGAGCATCGCACCCTCCGAGATGACACCATCAACTGATTTAAGGAGAATCAACGGAAGATCGAGGCGCCATGCAACCCATGCAGCAATCGTATCCGAGGTGATATCCCAGGAATGTGGGAAAGGGTCTTCTCTCCTCATCGCGCAGTAGGGCAGAAAGACGGACGACTCATTCACGCGCACGATCCGATCGATTGTCGGAAGTCCATGGGATGCAATATAATGCCCATACTGATCCATCGCAGATATCGCCATCCAGTGAGCAGCATCAGCGTTGGGATCAAGCTGCCGGACAACATCTGCAAAGGCCCCTCCTCCAGGAACGATGAGACAGACGATATTATGATCGGCAAGAACCGGGATCAGTTCCGGGACGAGATCAAGCAGGCTTCCCCCGAGCTTGATGACATATGCAGTCTCCTCCATATACAGGAATGAAACCGGGACGGTAAAAAAGGAGTAGATCAGATCTCTTTCATGCACAAGAGCCTCCTCTCACTCTTGATTCTGCTTCTGCTCATCCCGGCAACCGTATCTGCAGGGATCACCGTCATCGCCTTCTGCCCGGACCCCTACCTCCCCAATGATCCGGACGAGTTCATTGTCCTCTCAGGGCAAGGGGCGCTTGACGGCTGGACTATCAGGGATAATCAGGCAACACTCAGTTTTCCACCAGGGAGAAGAATCGATGGCGATCTTGTCATTGCACGGCAGGCGGAGGCATATAAACTGACCCATGGCACATACCCGGACTTTGAGTGGGAGGAGTCAACGCCGGCAGTTCCAAACGTCATCAGAAATGGACAATTCATCCTTGCAAATGCCGCTGATGAGATCACACTCCATTATCATGATGAGCTGAGGTTTGCAATCACCTGGCCCCAGGACCTCCGGTCCCGCGAAGGGCAGGTTCACCGGATAATTGACGGTGAGTGGAATCCCCGCCCCTTCATGATCGGGCAGAGCGATTTCTCCCCATTACGTGTCGAGGGTGTCTCAGCCACCCTCTTTGTCTCCCCGGACTCTGCATATGAGGTCTTTGAAGAGGCGATCCTCTCGGCAGACCATACGATCCTTATGTCCGTGTATGAGTTTACCCATCCCGGAATTGCAGATCTCATCCAGGATGCCCACAACAGGGGCGTCAATGTGAGGATTCTCCTTGAGGGAGGGCCGGTCGGAGGAGTATCACCCGATCAGACAAACCTCCTCTCAGGACTGAACCGGACAGGCATTCCGGTCGATATGATGGGATCTCCCGGTGGGGAGCGATCCAGGTACCGGTTCCTCCACACCAAGTACCTCATCATCGATGGTGAGTCCGTCATCATCACAAGTGAGAACTTCAAGGAGAGTGGAATTCCGTTTGCAGGTTTTGAAGGAAACAGAGGATGGGGGGTATGGATTCATGATCGCAGATTTGCCGATTATTTCACCATGGTCTATGCAGACGATGCTTTGGGAAGGGACATCACCCCGATCATTCCGGTTGCCACCATAAATGACCCGGAGAGAGACCGCCTCACACCCCGTACATCCCGGTACGCGCCGATCATTATCCATGAAGCGACGGTTATGCCGGTCATCTCGCCCGACACCTCCCACCTCGTCCCGGCAATGATCACTGAAGCAACAACATCAGTTGAGATACAGCAGGCATACATCAGAAACTGGACCCGAAACGATCCGAACCCGTGGCTGGATGAGGCAGTCGCTGCGGCGCACCGGGGGGTTCATGTACGGATTCTTCTTGATGCAAGCTGGTTTAATATCGTTGGAGATAATGACAACGACGAGATGGTCGCGTTCATCAACGCATATGCACAACGGACTGATATCCCCCTCGAGGCACGGCTGATCGATGCCCGCCGTGCCGGGATTACCAAGATCCATACAAAAGGGGTGATCATTGATGGACGGGCAGTCCTGGTATCCAGCATCAACTGGAATGAGAACTCTCCAATGAATAACCGGGAGGCGGGGGTGATCATTGAGCACCCGGAGGCTGCTGCATACTACCTGAGAGTCTTTAACGAAGACTGGAAAAGTGGATACCAAAGCCGGGAGCCTACGCTCATTGAAGGTGACTGGATAAAACCGGCGATCGCCGCCTCGATGCTGATCTTCTTTGCAGGGATCATCATCGGGAGGAGATTCCTTAGATAAAAAAATTTAACGTCGTTCTTTCTTGGCACACCGGCAGATATCACAGATAGTGATGCTGCCGGATCCATCATTCATGACGGTAAAGGCCCATCGATCAAGCATCTCTGCCATATCATCAGAGAGTTCGAGATCTCCGGATCCTCGCTTTCTGCTCAGGTACTGTGATATGGCGGCACGTGAGATCCCAAGACGGCGAGAGACCTCGCTCTGCCTCACACCCTGCTTCTGAACCAGACGGCATACCAGCTCCGCCCTCATACGGGGGAGATAGTTCCGTGCCAGTTCATCACAGAGCATGATGTCGCAGAGCGGTCTCTTCATGCAGTTGCCCTCTGGGGTTCACTCACCCTGCATTCATAGATGATCTGCCGGGCATCCCTGAAGTTAAACTTCTCAAGGATCAAACCCTGATCCTTAAGCCTCTTCAGGGCATACCGCACCGTCCGGGGTGCAAGGCAGCTCTCTTTAACGATATCCTTGTGTGTCATCGAACCACCCTGCTCAAGCAGATGGAGAACCTTCTGTGAGGAGGGAGGTAACAACTCGGGATGCATAGAGATATGTTAACGCTGTTAACATAAGAACCTATCGATTGATAAGAGGTAGGAGTTAAAAGAATCTGTATGGTATACCGGCCTGAAAGAAAAGCTCTCTTCCTCCTTCTTGGATCTCTCCTCATTATCCTTCTTATCCATGCAGGGATCACAGTGACTGGACCAGAAACCTTTTCAGAACCCTTTGATCCAACCCTTTCTGACGGATCAAGGGTCTCAATAGAGGGATCAGTCGAGGAGATCCAAAAGACCCGGTCTGGGGGACATTGGAATGCTGTCGTCTCCGGAACCCGAATATTTATTCCACGGGGAACAGGAGATCCAGGTCTCCGGATAGGAGATCAGGTTACTATCTATGGTATCCTCACAACCTATGAGGGGAAGCGGGAGATCACGGTACAGAATATGCGGGATATTATCAGGTACTGAACTTTTCAGCGGGGTTTGGATTCGAAGATATCCGACTGGTTCTTCCCATCGAATCGAAGCTTTCCAAATTCCTTCTTCCGGGTTGCATCCTTGATCTCGATCTTCTCATCTTTCTTCGTTTTTTTCCCCTCAACCCCGGAACCAGGAGTAGAATCGCCATTATTGATTGTGATACGGGACATAAATGGGGTATTTGCCCCCTCCGGATATAAGAGTGTTGGAGAGGTTATGGGTTCAGAGCCCATCCGGGGGGATCAGCTGTGAATCCAACTGCCCACATCACAACCGTGAAGAGGAAGATCGTCCAGAAGAAGACACCTATCAGGTTCAATCCCCATCCGGACCGGACAAGTGTTCTGATATCGATATAGCCGGTCCCAAATGCGACTGCGTTTGGCGGGGTTGCCACAGGAAGCATGAATGCAAGAGATGCACAGACCGCCGCAGTCATCATCAGCACATAGGGGTGGAGACCCATCGATACGGAGGTGACTGCCATGATCGGCATCATCACAGAGGCGATGGCGGTGTTTGATGATACCTCGGTGAGGAGGGAGACGACAAGTGCAACGATCAGGGCGATGACAACGATCGGGAGGAGATAGAGCATCGAGAACGAGTCAACGATCAGTGTTGCCAGTCCACTCTTGATGAATGCAGCCGAGAGGCAGAGACCACCACCAAAGAGGATCAGAATGCCCCAGGGGATCTTCTCTGCCCATTCCCAGTTCATCGTGAATATACCTTCTCTCCAGTTTACGGGAAGAACAAAGAGGAGGATAGCTGCAAATATCGCAATCCCGGTGTCTGAGATACCGGGGAAGATGATATCAAGACCTGGAACGGTCAGTCCACCAATAACTTTTGTTTTCGCAAATATCCAGGAGAAGGCTGCCAGCAAAAAGACGAAAAGTGTCCACTGCTCTCCCCTGCTCATCGGGCCAAGCTCATCCATCTCCTGTTTGATGACATCCTTCGCCTGGGAGAGTTTCCTTGGGAGATGCCGATATGGCACTTTGATAAGCCAGAGCCAGACGATAGGGATGAGCATTGCTGCAAGGGGAATACCAAACTTCATCCAGGTAAAAAAGTCAATCTCCGGAGCCTCGGGGAAGAGGATCTTCATCTGGGCAATGAAGATACCATTCGGCGGCGATCCGATGATCGTCCCGAGACCACCGATATTGGCTGCATAGGCAACAGCGATGACAAGACAGCCTGCGAAATCACGCTGCTCTTCATTCATCTCATTAAGTTTGGTATTTATCCCCGGCATCACCGTTGCAATAATTGCAATGGCGATTGGAATCATCATCATCGCTGTGGCGGTATTTGATATCCACATCGATAGGAAGGCGGTTGCAACCATGAAACCAAGAATAAGCCTCCGGGGACTGGTTCCAACGATATTGATAATATGAAGGGCGATTCGTCGATGAAGACCCCACCGCTGCATCGACATTGCGATGATAAAACCACCCATAAAGAGGAAGATGACGGGATCCGCGTACGGAGTTGTCGCTTCCCTCACCGTGAGAACCCCAAGGAATGGGAAGAGGACAATGGGAAGAAGTGCGGTAACCTCAAGGGGAATTGCCTCAGTCACCCAGAATATCGCCATCAAGACCGTCACAGCAAGGACATACCGTGCCTCAATGGGGATGAGTGCCGGATCTATCGGTACCAGCAGTAATATAAAAAAAGCCAGTAAACCGATTGCTTTCCCGATCTCTTTCTTCATTCCTTCACTGTATTGAAGTCAGAGGATATTAGCATTCCTTTTTGTTTTACCATCATTACAAAGAGACGTAAAAGAGGAAAGATACCACTACGTGAGTTTTTTCAAGAGAAAAAATGAGAGATTTATTTCCCTTTTTTGAGCTTTTCAAGAGATTTAAGAACCGATTTGCGGACCCGTTCACTCTCATCCCCTTCTGCAGAAAGCAGGGCGTCTTCCGCGGCATCACCCCCGATCTCTCCAAGAGCCCATGCAGCCTTCTCCCGGACCAGCCGATCGGGATCTCTGGCGAGAAGAGTGGCAAGTGACTCCACGGCTTCTGGATCAGCAATCCCACCAAGCCCTTCAGCTGCACCGATCCGTTGCCATTTATCATCATCATCGAGCATCGAAATCAGGTGGGGAACGGCCTCGGGATCTCCAAGCCTGCCAAGCGATTTTGCAGCGATCCAGCTGACATCAACATGGGGATCAGAGAGTGCTTCAATGAGAGGGCCGACAGCCCGCTGATCACCTTCTTCCCCAAGAGCTTCCGCAGCCCGCCATCGATAATTCAGTGTTCCTTCACGAAGAAGTGTTATCAGATGAAAGAAGAGCTCATCCTTCCTAACAGTACTATTCACACGTTCAACCACCATACACACCTACGCCGCATACGACACAGGGTATCATAAATGTGCTGATCGCGATCCTCTTATACCCCGACCTCACGATCAAACGTGTGTAAGGCACTTCCTCCGGGGAGACAACGGTTATTATGCACATATCTACGGGCTGTCTATCAACCAGCCTATCGCACTCCGCTCTGAACCAACCCGGATCAGAGAGATGGAAGGGCAAACCAATGACTTTAGTCGTTGGTAGTTGATATGATACTCATATGGAGACCAAGAGAGGTGAAGAGTGCCGCACCTTTGCGGTAACGCCGGGTGAGAAGATCGATATTCTCGAGCTTGAAGAGCTTGGTAGGCGATATAATATTGTCATTTACCTGTACTTCGAGGATGAGCTCGCCAGAAAAGTATCAATCTCCGACGATCTCGCCACATATAAAGACGTTCCTGAATATGAACGCCCCTTTATCCGGCTTGAGTCATTTATATCTTTTGCAGGCAGTCAGGATCCAGGGTTTCGGGATAAGCTCTCAGAACTCCCGCTGATCCTTGAGGTCATCGCCTGTGGCGAAGCAGTCATTGAGGGTGAAGAGCGCCGGTATATCACCACACTGATGCCATTTCTTGACGAGATGGACGCCCTTGAAATCTGAGGGAAACAGGTACGCGGATGGTTCTCATCCGGAAAAGTGCCGCCCTGCGAGAGCGGCAGCATATATCCCTGCACCCACAAGGATGATCATCGCTCCTGAAGGGAGATCGAGGGAGTACGAAAGGATGATCCCGGTAAAAACCGTTCCAATCCCGATCAGAACAGCCGCCCCCATCATCGACGGGAGCGTCCGGGTGAACAATCGTGCGGTTGCCGCAGGCAGTGTCAGAAGAGCGATGACAAGGATGATCCCAACGACTGATATGAGAAGAACGACTGTACCGGCAATCAGAAGAAAGAGCAGAAGGGTGAGCCCGCCGACCGGGAGCCCCATAATCTCTGCATACTCCTCATCAAAAGTGACCGCCGCCAGCTGATTGAAGAAGATCGAGACGACTGTCAGGATCAGCAGAAGAAGCAACCCCATCATCAGGAGATCCTGATAAGGGACGAGGAGAATGTTTCCAAAGAGATAACTGAAGAGATCCGGGGCATATCCAGGTGTAAGGGCGATGAAGATGACACCTGTTGCCATACCGGTTGCCCAGAGTGCACCAGTTATGGTATCAGTCTCCTGAAGCTCATGGGTCTTGAGATACCAGATCGCAACCGCTGCACCCACGGTAAAGAGAAAAGCGCCAAGAAGCGGATCGATCCCAAGGAAGTAGCCAAGACCGACTCCTCCGAATGCAGCATGAGAGATCCCTCCACTCGTTGCAACCATCCTTCTGACGATGACAAAACTTCCGGTGATCCCACAGGCGATTGCTGCTATTATTCCGGCGATGATCGCATTCTGGAAGAAGCCATACCCCAGTATCTCAAACATCATCATGCTCCCTGAGTACCCGGTGCGGCACCCCATGGGCGATGAGATCAACAGGGCAGCCATAGACAGATATGAGCATATCATCGGTTATCATCGCGTCACCATGGGTGTAAAGACGACGGTTTAAGCATGCGATCCGGTTCACTCTCCCGGATATCGCACCAATATCATGCGTGACGATGATCACCGTCATCTCGTCAAGAAGAGTGGCGATAAGACTGAAGAACTGTTCTTCAGTCGGGGCATCGACATAAACGGTCGGCTCATCAAGGATAAGAAGTCGTGGCTCTCCTGCAAGTGCCCTGGCAATGATCACACGCTGCTGCTGGCCGCCGGAGAGTGTCGAGATAGGAAGATCCCCGACTCCGAAGAGGCCGACCATTCCGAGCGCCCGCTCTGCCGCCTCATGATCCTCATCCCGGTACCTCCTGAAGAGACCCGGAATATGGGAGAGACGCCCCTGCATTACCATTTCGGTAACTGTGATCGGATAGGAGAAATCAAAGGTATGAAACTGGGGAACATACCCAACCATCCGCCTTCCTTCACCAGGGGAATGGCCAAAGATGGATATTCTCCCTGACGAGAGGGGGAGAAGGCCGAGAAGAGCCTTGAGGAGGGTGGTCTTTCCCCCGCCATTCGGCCCGATGACTGCGGCAAAATCATGTTCCCATACCTCCCAGGATACGCAGTCAAGAACGAGATTCTGCCCATACCGGACAGAGACATCCTCCATCAGAAGTGCTGCCGTCACCTCATCGCCTCTTCAAGAGATTCAGCCACATGAACGAAGTTGCTCAGATAGCCTTCTGCAAGGGGATTGATCACGATCACCATCGCGTCTGCCTCTGCTGCGATCACCTCCGCGGTCTTCTGTGAGAACTGTGGTTCTACAAAGATGATGGGGATCTCATCCTCACGGGCAATCCTGACAATCTCTGCAATATCGCGTGCTGTCGGTTCTTTCCCCCCGACGAAGACGGCGATCTGTTCCAGACCATACTCTCTGGCAAAGTACCCCCAGGCATCATGGGTAACGATGAAGCGCCTGATACGGAGATCCGTCAGGTCCTCCCGGAGCCGGGTATCGGTCTCCATGATCGCCTGATGATACTCTGCAAGGTTCTCCCGATAGAATGCCTCACCATCCGGATCCAGCATGATAAGCGATTCCGCGATCGATTCGGCCATAACCCCCCCGTTCACCGGAGATAACCAGATATGTGGATCATATCCCGCATCCCCATGATCCTGGCCGCAATCATGGTGATCATCCATCAGAATCAGATCGATGCCATGAGAGAGATCAACGATTCGCAGGCGGTGATTTTGTGAGGAGAGGCGTCCGACAAGCTGATCCTCAAATGGAAAGAGGCCTTCACCAACCCTGAAGAAGATATCGGAACGTGATATCCTGCTGATCAGGCCGGGTCCCGGCTCAAAGGTATGGGGCTCAGAACCCGGAGGAACAACGACCGTCACCGAGACGCGATCCCCTCCGATCACCTCAACCATCTCTTTCAGGGGAGGGATAGTGACCGCGACCTGGAGTACACCATCCGAAGAGACGGTATCATTCCGGATGCATCCCGAAGAGAAAGATGCGATAAGAACGAGCAGAAGCATCAGGAGTGTCGTCCTCATCATCGATCACTCCGGGATACCGCAGATCTCATCATGATCAATACGGCCACAGACCGACATTGTCGGGTGACCACATGATGCACAGATCCGGTTTATCGCCTCACGCGAGACATAGTATTCAAATTTTTTCACTTCAGCACAGGCTTCACCAGGGGTGAAACCATAGTGAGAGAAGAGAAGGGAGAGAATTTTATGGCGCCTTTCAAGAAATTGAGCCATTTTATATCCATTCTCTGTCAGGATGGCTTCAGAGTACGGCTCGTGAACAAGAAGACCGGCTTCTGCAAGATCCTTGATCACCTTCGTCCCGGTTGATGGGGATACGCCAAAGGATCGCGCAATATCCATCGTTGTTACACGACCTCCTGCCTCCAGAATGAACTTCAGATACTCTGCTCTTCCGGGTGTTATCTCAAATTCATCGAGAGATGACATACCCTGAACAGCATTCTTCAGATTATATAATTTTCGGTTACCGACACTTCTTTTTTTCCAGCGATGATCATCTCTTTGTAGTATGACGCCAGAGGAGTCGATCAGAGGGAGCATGATGACAGGGAAGCGTATCTTTCAGAAGCCGGTCGTGGTTGTAAGCCGTTGTATCGAGTTTGATCATGTGCGGTATAATGGAGACATGATCACAAGCCATGCGGTCTCGTCGATGAAGCCACATATCACCTTCATTCCGATCTGCCCGGAAGTTGAGATCGGGCTTGGCATCCCCAGGGATACGATCAGGATCGTTCTGACAGAAGAGGGAGAGAGGCTGATACAGCCATCCACCGAACGGGATCTCACCGATGAGATGTCCACCTTCTGCTCATCATTTCTTGATAGCCTGCCCACTGTGGATGGATTCATCATGAAGAATAAATCACCGACCTCCGGGATCTCAGAGGTGAAGAGATACCCATCTGCAGGGAAATCCGCACCCATCGGAAAAGGGCCGGGTTTCTTCGGCAGAATGATACTGGATCGGTACACGGACTACCCCATCGAGGATGAAGGGAGGATACGGAACCGGAGGATCCGGGAGCACTTTCTCACCCGTATCTTCTGCCTTGCTGATCTCCGTGCCGCAGAAGAGAAGGGGACGATGCAGGCGATCATCAGGTTCCATACAGAGAATAAGCTCCTCTTCATGGCATACAGCCAGCCGATGCTCCGAAAGCTTGGAGCCATCGTGGGAAACAGGGAGCGGCAGCCGGCTGCTGATATCTTCAGTCAGTACAGACCGATACTCCTTTCAGGAATGCGGAGGGCTCCCCGTTTTACCTCTGAAATAAATGTCGCCCTCCATTCTTTCGGACATCTGAAGAAGAGCATCTCCCGGGACGAGAAGGCTTTCTTCCTTGATGAACTTGAGTCATACCGACAGGGAAGAGCGCCACTATCCGGACTGAAGACCCTCCTCCGGGCATGGATTCTGAGAAGCGGCACCCCGGAACTGGCAGAGCAGACATGGTTTGCCCCCTACCCGGATCCGTTGATGACCCTTGAGCCTGAGGATACCGAACGCGGGCGTGATATGGAGGTCACCTGATGAGATCACCCAACAGGTAATGATACCGATGGCCGGTGATCCGGACCCGTTGGGCACTCCCTATTTCCAGAGGTTCGCTGATGATGATCGGCCGGTAGGAACGGTCACGGGTGGTGACAGTCCCTTCTTTGACAACCTCCGTCACCACCACATCCATCTCCTTACCGATGAAGGATGTATAGATCTCATCAAAGATCCCGCGTGCAACAGCGGTAGCCTGCCGTGATCGATCCTTCTTGAACCGGTCCGGCATATCATACCATGATGCTGCAGGAGTACCCGGCCGGGCAGAGTACCTGGTAATATTGATCTTCTCCGGCCGGATCACCCGGAGGAGATCGATCGTCTCAGAAAAATCCTCCTCGGTCTCACCGGGAAATCCACAGATGATATCGGTTGAGATCCGTGCATTTGGAAATTCCTTTCGTATCATCTCTGCGATACAGATGATGTCGTCCCGTGTATACCGCCGCCCCATCCTCCGGAGGACGGTATCTGACCCGGACTGCACCGGGATATGAAAAAATGAGAAGATACGTTCATCCCTGCATGTGCTGAGAAGACGATCAAGGACAGGGCGGAGGGTATCCGGGTTCATCATCCCTATCCTTACCGCAAAGGACCCTGGCACTGCACAAATTGCATTGAGGAGATCCCCGAGGTCCGATCCGAGATCCATGCCCCAGGCAGATATATCCTGTGCCGTCAGCTGCACCTCCACCGCGCCGCATGCAACCCTCCCCTTCAGTTGCCGGATCACCTCTTCCATCGGATAACTCAGAAGAGGACCGCGTGCCTTCCTTGTGATACAGTATGTACAATGGCCGGTGCATCCCCGGGCGATCTGGATCACTGCCACCCGCCCGTCAGGCTGGGTCCCGGCAGACTGATAATGAGCATGAATCGTATCCGGATCAATCACGATACCACCACAAGCGGGGTCGATCTTCGGGAGGCATCCGGTGACATAGACCTCCTGCCCTGCGAGGAGGGAGAGGCGCTGCCGCATCTCCCGTTCGGTCTTCTCGACAACGATACAGGTATTGACAACGATTGTATCTGCTTCTTCTGCCGATGCGACGATCTCACATCCCTGCCCTCTCAGGATGACCGCTATCTTCTCAGAATCACCGGCATTGTATGTACACCCGTAGGTCTCAATATACACCCGTCTCTTCTCTATCTGGCGAATCGGATCTGGTAAAGCCATTGCTGATACCCAAAAAGATGGGGTTTGCAGAAAGAAGAAACCACTCATCAGAGCAGATTCATGAGACCGGGGCGGCTGGACTATCCTGTGGGGAGATACTTTAAGCGATCCCGGAATAGTATGCCCATATGAATGGCTCAGATCGAGACGTACTGAAACGAATCGCGGTGATCCGAAGCTATGGCCATTCCCTGAGCGTTGATAGAGAACATGATGAACAGGTAAAGAAGAATGCCCTCCTCCTCTTCGATGGGCTTCGTCCTCTTCATGCTCTCGGGGAGGATGCACGGTTTCTCCTTGCAGCAGCCGCACTCCTCCACGATATCGGCTGGAGCCAGGGGCCAGAGGCGCATCATAAGAGCAGCCAGCGATTGATCATGGAAGATCACTCCCTGCCTCTGGATGAGAGGGAGCGGACGATAATCGGTCTTCTCGCACGATACCATAGAAAAGCGTTCCCTTCAATGAAGCACAGAGGCTTTGCCGACCAAAACGATGAGGACAGATCTCGTATCGGGATGCTCGCCTCCATCCTCAGGATCGCAGATGGACTTGACCGGACACACCGGTCACTTGTAAAGGATATCCGCGTCACCATCACCGGAGACAGGGTAACCATCAGCTGTTCATCTGATCAGGGAGGAGATGCCGAATGGTACTATGGGACCCGGAAAGCAGATCTCTTCACCAGGATCTTCGGCAGAGAGGTCGCCATCGAGTGGATTGTGGAGGATTAACGGGAGAGCCGCCCCGCAAGCCGTTCAAGCCATGATTTCCGGAGCTCACGTTCACGGAGATCCTCTTCCAGCTCCCGGATCTGTGACCATAAGGTCCGAAGATCTCTGCGCTGACTCTCCACCTCCTCCCTGAGGAGAGAGATCTCCCGGATGATCCGTTCGGTATCAGCCGTCATTCCATCCCGGACAACACCTATCTTCTGATCAATACGGGTGACTGCGTCACTGGTCCGCCGAAGAGAGATAAGAGCCTCATCGCCAAGCTCCGGGGAAGGGGAAGGCGGGGGGCTGGATACGGATTTTTCAGAACTCTCATCCATGGATGCGGCAATATCCCCAAGAGAACGCCCTCCTTTGAGAACCGAGATGATAGGGGCACGGCTGAGTCCCTGTGCTGAGAGATCTGCTATCACCCTGAATTTTCTGACTGCGGACTGGTCATAAAGCCTGACCTTTCCAATGGTTGTATATGCAAGATATTCGTCGTACTCATCAGCATACTGCCTGATGAGATCCTCGGGGAGGGAGAGGAGGGCTGCCATCTCTGCTATACGAATTTTTTCTTCTTTCATCACGCGATCACTCTGGTAATGATACTAGGAAAGTCTACTACATAACCCTCTTTATCAATCTGCTCGTCATCGCTCCAGGTTCCTCGACGAGAAAGGACTTATGGCAGTCAGATGACATGTACTCTATAGAAGAATGACCAAACCAGGTGCATCCTCATCAAGCCCGGATAACCGGGAGTTTAAAGGCATCCTTATCAAAAAAGAGGCATTCACCGCTATTCTAACAGGGGACAAGGTCATCCTCTCGCCTGAATCCGGGGTGGGAACGCGGCGTGAGTTCCATCGGTCAAGCCTCTTTGATGCGGTCCCTGAGCTGAACCCGGACGGGCTCCCCTCCATCGCTCTTGCAATCAACGCGGGAGGGATCGTACGCCGCATGATCGTTGCATTTCCGGAATGGGCCGGGGGAATATCGTCCCGGGACCGTTTCGGAGAGATGCTACACCTGATGATGCAGGGAGGTTGTACCCCTCCGCAGGTAGCCGGTTCAACGGTCAGGATTAAAGGATCAGAATATAAATTAGAGATCCTCGAAGACGGGATTACGATCACACCTGCATCGGGGGGAGGAGCTCCGCGCATCTATCAGCGCTCTGCAATCGTTGGGTGCAGAAGGGAAGAGGGAGAGCTTCCATCACTTCTCCTCCGGATCCATGCCGGTGGTGCAGTCAGGGAGATGATCCTCTCTTTCCCGGAAGGGGCGGTTGCACGGGATCAGGCAGATACAATGATCCGACAGTTGCTTCCTGTAGCAAAGGCTCAGAAGAGGGAAAAAGAGCTGGTATATATCGATTCAATCCCGGGAGTCGTCATCAAAGGCCAGACCTTTACAATAGGAATCGCTGATGCCGGCATCAGGATAACACCCGGATCCGGGGAGGGGGCCGAGAGAGAGTTCCTCCGATCGGATCTCTTTGATATCGTCTCCGAGTTCACTCCTGATGGCGAATATTCCGCTGTACTCGCCATTATGACCGGAACCGGTGTCCGCAGGATGAACATTACCTTCCCGGCCGGGATGGCCGATCGGGATAGGGCAGTCAGATATGTGAAAGAGATCATTGATGGGGTGCCACAGACAGCTCCAACTGATCACACAAAGCGAGAGAAGAGAGCCAGTGAGAAGGAATACCCGATATGCCAGCGATCAGGGCTGATGACCCCGGAAGGGAGGCGGGGGCTTCTGCTCACCTCACAGAGGCTGATCATCTATGAGGGAGATGAGCAGAATGTGGCGATCATCAGAGAACACCCACGCCGTTCGATTCTTGACGCATCACCCTGCATTGACAGCTCGGGAGAACAATCGATTCTTATCTCATTCATCGGAAAGGAGAAAGAGATAGGACAGCATCACCTGACCTTTGGAGAGGGGGAGGAGCGGGATGCCTGGATTGTCCTTCTGACCTCCGATGAGACACCGCCACCCCTCATCGAAGAGGAAGAGCCGGAGATCACCCCTCTTGAAGAGAATAGTGGAGAAAACAGACAGGAGGAGGAGACGGATGAAGATCCCGAATATTCTCCGCCAGATAATGAGAGCGGGAAACCCCCGTCACCAGAGCGGTGTCCGGTCTGTAATACAATCCTCACCCCCGAGAGCCCCTGGTGTGATATCTGTGGCATCAGACTCTCATCTGAAGGAGACTGGAGAGAGTCGGGTGAGGAGTCTCCATGCATCGGGATATCCCCCCCACGTGAGTTTGGAAGGTTTCTCACATTTCTCATCGCACCCTCCGGTGCAGGACAGTTCATTGACGACCCTTTGTATAAACCATTCCTCGTCTTCATATCAGCAGTCCTTCTCTGTATCTTCAGCAACCTTCTGGCGATTGCAACAGTGTTCCGGTATTTCAATATTGATCCCTCGCTCTATCCGGTACTAACAGAACTGACCACAGAACCGGGCGCAGCAGCGTTTTTTATCCTGAATATCCTTCTGATCACTGCTCTTCTGGTTCTGGTCACAAGTATCATCGCATATCTCATCACCGGCAGGATTGAGGGGGGATTTGGAAAAATCTTCAGGATAACCCTCTATGCGATTCTCCCGTTTGGAATCGCAGGCCTCATCCCGGTCATCGGTATTCTCCTTGCCGCCTGCTGGTCCATCATCATCATCTCCATCGCACTCAGGAGTACCTTTGATTTTTCAGGTCCGGCATCCCTCTTTCCGCCCACTCTCTCCTATTCAGTATTGCTCACCCTGATCGTTCTTCTGCCGGGAGGTCTCCTCTGATGAGAGCACCTCTCCTTATTCTTCTCATCCTTGCATTCATCTGCACGGTCGCATCCGCAGCCTTCCCGACCATCACCAGCAACACCACCACAGGCGTGGTCCCGACAACCATCATCTTCACCGGATCGGTGGTGGGAAACGAAGAAAACCCAACCGACTGGTCATGGAAATTCATTCGTTCAGGCGACCCATCAAGCAGGCAACCTGTCGTTGCAAGCGGTAATCCGGTCACCGTTACCTTTGACCGTGCAGGAACCTGGCATGCGACCCTTCAGGTGAGCGTTGATGAAAGGCATCCGGTGAGTACACCCTATAATGTGATGATTTATGAGCGGGAAGCCGTACCCGAGCCCGGTTTCACAGCAAGCACCAGAACAGGTCCCGCACCGCTCACAGTCACCTTCACCGACAGATCGACGAATACTCCGACGAACTGGCACTGGGGATTTGGTGACGGCGCAACAGGGTCCGGCCAGGTGGTGACCCATACCTATACAGAACCCGGAACATATACCATCTCACAGAGAATCAGGAACCATGCCGGGAGTTTCTCAAAGACCTGGCAGAACCATATCACCGTCACCACACCTCCGGTTGCCGAATTCAGTCTCAACAGAACCGGTGGGGAGCCACCGTTTTCCGTCGCCTTCAGAGATACATCAACCGGTGGGATCATCAGCCGGGAATGGGACTTTGGCGACGGAACGAAATCGGATCAGATCAATCCGGTGCATACCTATACCCGCCAGGGAGTCTATACCGTCTCGCTCACTGTTATGAATAGTAATGGAACTATGAGCCTGAGCAGAAATAACCTCATCATCGTCAACAGACAGGCGATAACAGACTTTGCAGCCAATGTGACAACGGGGGGAGCACCACTCTCCGTTCAGTTCATCGATCTCACAAGTGGCAGCCCGAACCAGTGGATCTGGGATTTTGGGGATGGCAAAAAATCGATTGTGCAGCATCCGGTACATACATACCAGAACCCGGGCACATATGCAGTCTCTCTTGTAAGTTCCGGCAGGCAGGGAGGTGGAACACTCCGCAGAACCGGGTATATCACCGTCGTCACCCCTCCAAAAGCGGCGTTTGATGCAGATATCACCTTTGGATCCGCACCTCTGGCCGTTCAGTTTTCAGATCGCTCCACAGGATCTCCGAAAGAATGGATCTGGAATTTCGGGGATGGAACAACCAGCATCAGACGCCATCCATCCCACACCTATACCGGCGAGGGGGTCTTTCCGGTATCGATGACGATCAAAAATGAGTTTGGTACTGATACCATCTCCAGAATGGGATATATTACCGTCATGCAGCCGACACCTGCACCGGTAGTAATGGTGAGAGAGGCGGCCGAACCGATCATTGAGGAGAATCAGACTGTTGCAGCCAACTTCTCCCTGGAGATTCCACTGAAACATCCCGGTGCTGCAATTGCCGAATTTATCAGACTGCTCGAGGATCTGATACGAAGGTAGCCGGAAGATAATCCCCACCAACAAATATAGTTTATACATTTTTTCATAAAACCATTTAAATAATTTAAATCTGATCCTTCAGATATGAGTTTTAAGACCGAAGTAATCGAGAAGATCGCTGCATTAATGACCGTTGCATTCGGACTTATCGCAGCACTTGCCTGGAACTCATCAGTTCAGGCACTCTTTCGTGAACTGTTTGGAACACAGGATAATTTATCGGCGATGTTTGGATATGCAGTCCTTGTGACAATTCTCGCCGTTCTCATCACCATATGGATTGCACGCATCTCTGCAAAAGCACTGCAGGAGGAGAAGAAGCCAGAGTAAGAGAAGAGAATCTTATGGAAGATACTCTGGCAACAATTCCTATCCTCATTGATATACAATTGTCAGAAAGGAGCCCCTGTTGGAGGCTCCTCGTCATCTAATGAGTGAGGATCAATTACCCCCCTCAGAAGGAAGGAAATTTCTGAAAAGGTAATGATATAGAATACCCATCTGATCAGGGTGTCTTCGAATGACTTCTGTGGAGACCGGAGAGTTCACAGGATGCCCCGCATTCAACACCATTGACCACCCTGTATGCATCTGCAAGGACGGCGGCATTGGCGAGGAGACCGGCGATGAGCACTGTTTCAAGGATCTCTTCACGGGTTGCTCCCTTCGCCTGTGCTGCCCTCATATGATAATCGACACAGTGGCTGCATTTTAAGGCAGCTCCGACAGCCATGCTGATCAATTCGACCACTTTCGGTTCAAGTGTCGATAACTGGGTGACCGAGTCCTTATAGAGGAGATGCGAGATGAGAACCTCCGGCCTCTCCCCCATTCTCTGAAAGATCAAAGGAACCGCACCGTACTCGCCCTCAATCTCCTTCAGCCAGTCCTGGGCTGTGGAATCCGTTCCTTTCTCCTGTATCCGCTTAATAATCGTCTCGAAATTCATTCCCGTCTACACCACGATATGAGTCTCTGAAAAGGGTTTGATCCGAACCAATATGTAATCACGCATTCGCGACGGTATGACATCTGCGATATCACTAACGGTAACACCCTCTTCCACCGGGAGTCGCCGTATGGTCTCTGCATACCGGGTAAATGGAAGTTTCACACGGACTCCGGCAAGCTGTACTGTTATCGGGGTCGGGGAGAAGACCTCATCAATCTCAGGAACACCCTCCTGGATAACATCCTGCAACCGTGCAGGAGAGACCGAGAGGGGATCCTGAGCCAGTTCGTCACGGGAGAGATCAAGGACGCGGGCAACCTCCTCCACGACAGCGTCAAGCCTCCCGATATCTGCTTCTGTCCTCGTCCTGTGCATGAACCTCCCAAGATTCCCAACATATCCTGCCGCAGGCGGATCGGTGATCCTCTTCAGCGCATCGACCGGTGGTGCACCGGTCAGGATGACCGGGACATGGACCCCGCGCCGGAGGCCGTTAAACTTCTCCTGAATACAGGTCTCGAAGTTACCAAGGACATACACGGCAACATCGTGCTCATTGATGACATCCCGCTCTTCATCATTCAGCTGTGAGATACGTTTGCCAAACCCGCGGGCGAGACCGACCATATTGGTCTTTGCACCGACGGTTCTGAGATACTCTGCAATATCACAGGCAGAGTGGGGAAGATGGTGAATCTCAAGGCTGGGGATGACAACGGCTATCTCTGTTCCGACAAGGGGAGAAGCCGTCACCTCCCCGGCGAGTGGGCGGACAAATGACCTGAACCGCTCAATATCATCTTTTGGGATCAGAACCTGAAGGACAACCTCCTGGGCAATATCATGTTTCTGGATGATATAGCCTCCAAGATCCTCGATATAATCCATTACCTCATCATGCCGGTAGACGCCACCCCGGAATGTGACCGGTACAAGAATCATTGCAATTCCTCCCCAATCAATCCAAATTGTTCAGAGACAATACCCTCGATGACGTGTTCAGGGAGGGTATTTTCACTGGCGACATAGAAGAACCGGCGTTTCCCATATGACTCCCGCCGTACCTTGAACCCCTCCGGTGCGATCACCGTCAGCGCATAGATAAGATCCCGAAAGACGGTGTCTGCCCTGTTTGCCACCTCCATACCCTCAAAATCAGCCGGGATCTCAGTATCACTGATAATGATGGTAAACCGGTCCGGCTGGTCAACATGATCGTAGCCAAAGATGGTATTGAGTTTGACCAGCAGCTTTGCCAGATGGGTCTCATCCCGGACAGATATCGTTGCGGAATCTGCCTGCCTCTGGACAGAGCCGACATCAGAGACCTGTATGGATCCTCCGGCATCCCGGATCGTCCCGACGGCGACGAATATCGGAATTCTCGGATCTATGAAGATCCTGAGTTTTGAGACGACTGAGGTGAGGTTATGATCCTGAAGGACGGTCGAGGTTATCTGTTTATAAATATCCCGTCCCGCTTCCTCAAAACACTCCACCTCATAGCGATCCATCGTCGTCACACGAGATCACTCCTTCCCCTTATCAATGAATCCCGAGGCGAGGAGGGCAGAACCGGTCGCTCCGATATACTGGGAATGATGAGGTACCAGGATCTCTGTCTGGAGGAGATCCCCCATCGCCTTGACAAGACCTTCTATCAGGGATGTACCACCGACCATGATAACCGGCTCCCGGATATCAATCTCCTGCAGTTGCTGTTCAAAAACCTGTTCAGCTACGGAATAACAGGCGGCAGCGGCGACATCTTCAGGGGTGCTGCCGGACGCAAGGGCATTGACAAGGCTCTGGGTTCCAAAGACAATACAGTAGCTGTTCATTGGAACACCATGTCCGATACCTTTCATTGCGAGAGGACCAAGTTCGGTAATATCGATTCCAAGACGTTTTGCTGTCATCTCAAGGAAACGCCCACTGGCTCCGGCACAGATCCCGCCCATCGTAAATGTTCCAGGAATGCCATCAATCACCGAGATAGCCTTGTTATCCATTCCGCCGATATCAATCACCGTTGAGGGCCCATGCTGCCGATCTGCCAGATACACAGCCCCCTTGGAGTTGACGGTCAGTTCCTCCTGAATGAGATCCGCCTTCAGGTGCTTACCAATGAGGAACCTGCCATAGCCCGTCGTTCCGATCGCCTCGATATCATCGATAGTCAGACCAGCCTCTTTAAGGGCAGCTTCCACGGCCTCATCTGCGGAACGGAGAACCTCGGTCGTCGGCACCCAGCCTGTTCCGATGATCTCGTTCTCCTTCATAACGATACACTTCGTTGTAGAAGAGCCGGAATCAACACCCATCGTGATCCCGGACTGCTTCTCCCGTGCAAGAAGCGCACGGCGGCGTGCTATCGTCGTCAGGGCCTCCATCCGCGTCAGAAGGGTTCCTGATGTCGTCCGTTCCGTAAAGGAGTATGAGACGACCGGAAGCTCGGAGTTCTCATGAATATACCGGCGAAGTTCATTCCTGACGATCGCGGCCTCGGCACACCGGAAACAACTTCCGATGAAGACGGCATCAGCATCGACCTTCCCGGAGACGAGAGCATCAGCACGGGCAATAGCCAGTTTCAGATCAGGGCTCTTCACATTGAGGCCAAATGATGCTTCACTCTTCTTCAGATCGGCAAGTGAGATATCAGGATAGAAGAGCTGGGCATCAACAGATGCAGCGGCCTCTGCGATCTCATTCTGTACACCCGAGTATTCTGCCCCGCAGGTGAGCTGTGCTATTCTGACCGGCCGGCTCATTCTTCACCGCCTCCAAGCTCCTTCAGGAACGATTTTATGGATGCAACGAATGCGACACCTTCGTCCTGCGTCTTTGGATAAACAAGATCAAGGATAGGTATCTCTTTCTGTTTCAGCCGGAAGATGAGAAGTTCGTTCGTCCTGGCACATCCCATGCACCCGAAGGCAAATTCCGCATCGTTTACGATGATCGCTGCCTCGGCAGCGTCAAGGAGCGGTCCATAGACGGACATCCTGCCCCTGACTCCGGAGGGTACTTCGACCGCGGCCCACCGGAGGCCTTTCTTCGGATCTTCCGGGGTTATCTGGAGCGGTGGGGAGTCGAATCCGGGTGTCTGAATATGATCGCGAATCGAGAGTGCTGATCCGAGTGGCTCATGCCCGAACCTTGCAACAAGATCCGATAACATCAGGCTTGTTGCAGGATATATGAAGACTTTTACCATAATCAGGCCTCCTCTGTTTCTATAATTGTCGAGAGATCGTCAATATCGAGCGGGGATGCTCGTCTGATCGGTACGGCTGCTTTCAACAGATCATTATCATTCATAGTATCAGTCTCTCGTAATCCGTATGATATGAACCGTGCGAGGCCGATCTCATACTCATGCCCGAGGTATCCGGGCCTGGCACCACCAAGATTTGCCCGGCACCGCCGTTGATCGCCTGGAGGGAACCCCCGATCCTTGACGAAGATATGATAGGGATCAAGCTTCCTGAGCGCATCGATGATCCGTGATACTTCATCGGGGGATCCGGTCACCTGAATACCAAAGCAGGTCTCCTTGATCATAACACCCATCGCAACCTCGTATGCGGCGATGGCCAGATCCTGTGGGGTGGTATCCGGGGAATCGACAAAGACATACTTCGTCACGCTACCGACATACTCTGGTATATACTCCTTCATCTCTTCACCTCCCTGATATAGACGATATCTCCCTCTTTAAATTCCTTCAGTTTTCCGACATCGATGAGACTGCCGATGATATTGGTTCCCTCAAATGGCTCTCCTGTTGGTCCAAACTCATTGTTGTCTGATGTTCGAACACCGACGAGCCCTGCACCACGCCGGGAGGCATTCGTCATGGCAAGTGAGTTTGCCGGGATAGTATCAACCGGGATATTCTCCGGGATGATATTGATCCGCTCGGGAATCTCGGGTTCAAAGAGCCAGACATCCTCAAATGTGAAGAAAAACGGGAGCATCCCGACGGAGTAGAGTTTCAGGCCGGTGAACCTCCGGAAGATATCGACAGTTTTTGGCGCTTTCTTTTCATCAAGGGAGATATCGATGACATCACCTTCTCTCATCGTCATCAGGCGGACATGGCCGGCTGCAAGAACCTCCAGTGTGGTTGCCGGATCCTGATCGATGATGATCCGATCCGATTCATCCATATCAGACTCGATCTCAAACGATATCTTCCGTTCTTTCAACAATGCAAGCGCATCATGAATGTGCATTCCTCGAAGATCAAGCCGTTCCGGCTCGGTGACGACGGCGCATGCCTCACCATCACCGATCAGTCGGACGAGTTCGATCCCGTGTGTCACCTGCCCGACCAGGGTATGATGTGCGCTTGTTGCCACATCCTCCCGATAGATATACATTGCACCTGAGTTTCGCCCTTTTGTCCTGACGGTGACAGCCCCTTCGTAACGTGGGCGGGTCTGTTCCTGGGGCACTTCAAGCCGGCCGAGATGGAAGTCCATGCAATGGGTTGATGTGGTCCGATCTGCATGATAGACGCCATTTTTAAAGCAATAGAGGAGATGCTCGGCAGAGCGTGCAATCCTGGAATCTATCGAGCCTTCGGTATACCCGTCAGCCCGTATCCGGATATATGAGATGATCTCCATCCCATCCTCAAGCGGGAGAGAGAGGTCGGTCGTTGTGACGGTGTGGGTCGAGTCGGCCCAGCTGATCATCCGCTCGATCTTTGTTATTTTGTCGCCGGTCGTCAGCCGGTCTATCACCGCACGGCCAGCGATCACCCGCCCGATGATCCCTCCATCAGATGATGCCCCGTGATCTGCCAGGTGGTCCTGACGCGAGAGGATCAGGTAGGAACGGTCCGGGTCATACCCGCCGCAACCGATGATGAGATCTCCACGTGCATACCGCGAGGGGGATCGTGAAGGAGTAAAAGAGGCTGGAAATGGTCCAAAAGCAGCCGCATAGCGGTCAGCCCAGTGAATGGCTGAGCCCGTCGCCTCATCATCCGGATCCGGAAGTGACACATTTGAATCCGGAATCTCGACAACGAACTCACCAGCCGAGGTGGCGACCCGAAAATGGCGGGTCACCTCCTGGGAGACGATGCCGGGTCGGATCACCGCAACAGAGAGTCCGGGTTGATGCCCAGGAAGAATATCACTGAGGCAATCACCTTCATTGGCAGTGATCTGACTGCCATCCAGGGTAATGCGTAGCATAACTACTCTCCCTGTACGGCACGACTCATAATATCCTTCTCCTCCTCTGTGAGGAGATTCATAATCTCAGTTGTCGTCCCGATGGAGACGATCTTTCCACCCCGCATCAGCGCACAGCGATCACAGATATCCTGGACAAACTCCATATCATGAGAGACGACGATGAAGGTCTCCTCCATCTCCTCTCTTGAATGCAGGATAGAGTGCTTGACATCCACCTTTGTGATCGGATCCATGGTTCCTGTCGGCTCATCAAGGACAATGATTCTCGGCTCACGAATCAGCACCTGTGCCAGGGCGACCCGGTGACGCTCACCCTCAGACAGGGTATTTGGAAGACGATTTAAGACAGCCTGCCCTTTCTCCTCAGAGAAACCCGCCATCTTCAGGGTGATCATCGCCTTCCTCATCGCGAGCTGTTTTGGAAATTCAAGGCCAATCGAATCGGTGAGATTATCAAGAACAGTTCTATGCGGAAAGAGATCATACTCCTGATGGAGAAGGCCGATATACATCTTTGCCCGGCCGCGGTACTGGTATCCGGGCCGCCCCATATCGACCCAGTCATCGCCGATCTTAATCTCAAGCTTCCCGCTCGTCGGCTCCAGTATACCAGAGATGATCCGTGAGAGGGTCGTCTTCCCGGCCCCGCTTGTGCCGATAATCCCAAAGATCTCCTTCTCCTGTATCTCGAAGCTGACGCCATCAACCGCGCGGATCACCCCACGGTCAACAGAGATGTATCGCTTCTTGAGATTATCAGATTTGATCAGGGTATTCCCAAGCTCGGGCTTTGTAAACACCTCATTATCATGGTGTTCTTCCATGAACTTCTCAATCACCTCTTGTGGAGTTCCGATTTTTACGATCTCACCATCAGAGAGGAGGAGGGCACGATCAGAGACGTCTTTGATGGCACTGGCAAAGTGAGAGGTGATGATCATTCCCATCGAGGCTGAGGATGCGGCTTCCTTGAGCATTTCATGAACAACCCGCGCCATCTTTGGATCGAGGGTTGCTGTCGGCTCATCAGCAAAGAGAAGGAACGGCTCCTTTGCCAGCTGACGCGCAAGAACAACACGCTGTTTCTCACCGCCGGATAGATCACGTGCAATATGCATCATCCGATGGGATAATCGGACTTCATCGAGGAGATCTGCGGCGCGGGAGACGGCTTTCCCGGATGGATAGCCGACGTCATCAAGGGCACGCAGAACATTTTCAATGACACGATCATTTCCATACAGCGCAAAGGTACGCTGGAACATGATGGCGGTTCGTTTCATCAGATAGCGCCGTCTCGACTCATCATCATTCCATAAATCGATATCTGCCGGCTGAAGCGTACCGCCGGAGCAACGGCTGCATACACTGCCCGCGGCACTCTGTAGCTCAACCCTGCCACAGGCATCACAGACCGAAACATGATAGATGATTTTTCCGCTGGTCGGGGGTTGATCGATCCCACGAATCAGATGGATCAGAACAGTCTTTCCAGCACCACTCCTTCCGATAATGCCGACGGTCTCACCTTCTTCGATTGTCAGATTGATGTTATTGAGTACCCGCGCGCCATTAAATTCCATGCAAAGGTTTTCGACAGTGATGAAAGGTTTCATAAATTGCCTCTTGAGATAGTATGTAGAGGAAGGAGCATATTAGTCTTTATATAGGAACAGTACTGCCAGGTTCTGAGCGTGCTATCCCTTCGACGATACCAATCACCTCACATACCTCAGTGATGACGTAGTCTGCAGTGTTGAAGAGGGCTTCGATCCGCTCGCCAGACTGCTGTTCTGAAAGTATAGCAATATCCGACTCACGCATCGCCCGGAGATCATTTATCCCATCCCCGACCATCAGCACTGTGCTGTACTCTTTCTTCAGATCCTGTACGATCTGGGCCTTCATCGTCGGGGTGGCGACACCATAGATCCTGTCACGGGGAATACCAAGGTAATCCCCCATCCGTTCAAGTTTTGAGCCGCGATCACCAGAGGCGATGAAGGTAGCCACTCCCAGCTGATGCAAACGCGTTATGGTCTCTTTTGCACCCGGAAACGGGCTGCCGCCGGCGGTCAGGGTGAATTCGATGGCACATGTCCTGATATTCAGGATTGCGCCTGAATTGATGGCCATGATCGGTTTGTGCTTGCTGCACCGGACCCATACATCCCGGATCGTCTCCTGGAGATCACCAACAACAGCATGTTCCTCATGGTAGAGAATAGCAGCAACATCATCCTGCGTGATCACCTTCCTTCCACAGGAGATCCCAAAGTCAATAAAATGCTCTTTCAG
>NZ_JWHL01000015.1 GCF_018132105.1 Methanocalculus chunghsingensis
TTTCTACACCGCCATTGCCACCCTACAGGCTTACGGAAAACTCCCAGAGACCAATCTGATCCCTGAACTGCGTAAAGGTTGCATGAAATACCTTTGTGCCGGAGGGGATGGGATCGGTCCTCCAGAAGATGAGGGTCCCATCCCCCTCGGCACGGTAGCTGTATGATCCCGTTGTCCGGAGGGGAGTGCCGTTATCCACCCGGAACACGGCAACCGGATCAGGGGAGCGGGGCGGGCTGGTTCCACGGGGAGGCGGATCGATGGTGGGAGAGGCGACCAGATCCACCAGGAAGACCGCCTCGCACCCATCCGGGGTGCATTCCAGCGAGACGAAGGTGACGGTGCGGTTGTCTGCCGAGTGCGTCTGGCCGATCTCAAATCTCTTCTCCATGGGATTTGCCGGAGGCAGGTACTCGTAGGGAGGGGTTGTATCCGGATCATAGGGGGCAGGATGAACAGACTCTGCGATTCTGATCATCTCCTCTGCCGGGAGGGTTCCCGTCAGCCGGAGTGTCAGGTTATCCCTGCTCCAGAAGAGCTCAGTCACCTTTCCTACAACCAGGGTGGCCGGTTCGCCAGCGATTGTTGTATCAGCCGGAGCCATGGAAGCCACGGCGCTTCCAATCGGAAATGTTCCCTTATCAAGGTGCTGCTGGTACAGCACGACCCTCTCGCTGCCCCGCTGGTACCCCACGCTGCGCCAACCCGTCTCTGATGCAGGAGCATAGGAACCGTCAGTAAAGAGATATCCCTCCGGGAGATAGCCGGGGAGGGCAAGCGTCATGTCCGGGTGGAGGAGCTTTTGCATGGAATGCAGGGAGGTGAAATAGAGCGGTGTTGTCCGGAAGGCGGGGCCGGTGGGGGTGGGGGAGATGTCGGTAATGGTATCATTATCCGGATTGCTGGCCCCATCCGCAGGTGTGAGGAGGTCTGATGGCATGGTGCATCCCGCACAGAGGAGGCAGGCAGCTGTCAGGAGGAGGATGAATGGAGTGAGGAGATTTCGGATCATTTTCTTATGTATCGGGTTCTTCTCGCTTCTCTTTCAACTGATACCGGATGTTGGACTATTTATTCAGGATATGATAGTTCTTTCTGTGAAGAGGAGCCGAAAGAGGCAACTATCAGGACCGGCATCACCACGTTCCTATTCTCATGCAGAATGTCAGCTAATCGAGATGACCTTATCTATAGATTATACCCCATCATTGTCTGTGCTACCATACAATGCCTCGGAAGACCCCCTTCCACCTGATACGATACGCATGGTCGAGGAGTTTGTTCAGGAGCATAGTGGCGAATATCGACGGCGAGCCCTCTGGTCGTCTCTTCCTCTCAAAATGATGTATCAGACATACAAAGCAGTCATAGAGTATCTTTTAGAGTCGGGGAAGATCGCAATCGATGCCAACGGGAACGTCTGCTGGATCTTTGATCCCGACCGTGTCCGGCATTATATTGCACGTGAAGATCTGCGAATTCGATGAAAGCAACACTTTTCTATGCTGATGAAAAGGTTAGCAATGCTTACAATACATTGAAGATGTCTTCAAAAACCAGCGAGCAAGAGCTACTGGTTCTCCTTGAGCATGCATTTAATGCCTTATCTGAGCTATATCAAATATTAACGAGGTTTTTTTATTTTACGGAACCACGGCTGCTTCTCCGATGACGCCTTATTGCAACCTTTCGTGCGTGTGCAAAATATTTTTATCACATATGATAAAATTTATTATCACACCTCTCCAGTGTCCTAAATCAGGAGCAACAATTCAGAAAACGTGATGCATATGCCCCGTCCGTTTGAAGGAATCTTTGGAAATACCTGCGAATTACGACTTCTCGAATTCCTCCTACCGCTTGAGGGGATGGAATTCAATATCACCGAACTCTCGGAAGAAGTTGGTGTCAGCCGGGTGACGGTTGGCAGGGTGGCGAAGAAGTTTGTTGCATGGAAAATCCTCAATGTCAATAATCGGAAGATTCCCCGGTACTCGATCAACCCCTCCTCTTCGGTTGTCAAGGCACTTGAGACCATGAACAACGCATTGATCGCCCGGATTATCGGCGAGGAAAAGACGAAGGAGATCCAGGATCATCTTCGCAAGGATGCAATCAAATCTCATGCAGATGAACCAGAAGCATTCTATCCACCATCCCGGCAAGAGGATTCGATTATTGCAGAGATACCGGAGATGACAACAGGCCGGCATCGGAGTGCCAGCCGGTGATCCCCAAAAAAAGGACTCTTCTCCCCCTTACAACAACCCGATAATCAACTCAAACAGACTCCCCTTCGGGACCTCCACCGCACCCGTAGAAAGGGTTATCTTTTTGTATCCATCATATGAGTTCTATAGATACAATGCGAGTGGGAAACGAAGCGTTCATTAACAGTCCGGGTGAGGGTATGAAAAAACTCAAAAAAATCCATGCAATGCTCTATGCGATGGAGCAGAATCCCGCCATCATCAAGACAGTTCTGATGAAATATATCTTTTTCATCGATCTCATCCACTATAACCAGCAGGGCTGTCTGCTCTTTGACAGTACCTACATCAGGATGCCAAACGGTCCTGTTGACAGCGAAGCTCTGACTTTTACAAGTGAGACCAACCAACATTTCCATGTAGAGAAAACGAAGCAAAGGTATGGTTTCCGCTCAAAGACCTATAAACCGTCTACTTTTCGTGCAAAGATTCCCTGTGATCTCTCTTTGTTCTCTCCCTATGAGCGGACCTTAATGACCATGGTTTTGTCAGCCCTGAAAGGACGCCAGGCACGGAAAGTCAGCAGTCTTACTCACGAACTGAGACTCTGGAAAGAATTCTCGGATGGCGACACGATCCCACCTGATTACTTTGACGTAAATGGCAATGAAATCGCACTGCTGGAAAAGAACGGCTTCTATGTAGATGGATTTCAGCGGACTTTCTGCCGGACAATGAAGGAGGTCGCAGATGAGATTGCCAGCTCCATCTCTCCTCTGAATGCTGCACGGGTGGAAGCGGTGGAACAGATACTCGATGATCTGATCCGGTCGTTTCCTCTTCCTGCTCTCGAAGTATTCTATGACGCATACCTTGCATGGGACGATACGTTCCGTTCCGCCATCAGGAATGATCCCTCTCTGGCGCCTGCACTGACGAAAGCCTGTTGCGATGCCGTCTGTTATGTTTCCTTTGCAGTACATGCCAGCAAAGGTCAAAGCGCAGAGTTACTGGCATACTGCGCAAGGATTGAGGACGAATTCAATGCTGTGAGTGATGCTCCCGCCCGCAAACACTCCACTGAACCCACAACCACGACCAGCAGTCTCCTTGATCAGACAATGCACCTCTCCCGAACCCTGGCACTTGAGATGCCGCGAGGGAGGCGTTAAGCTGCCCTATTTTCATGACAGCAATGTCCTGATAGGCTACTATTTTCATTCCGCAGATAATTGGGGATGGGCAGCGACTTCTGTGTTTGACGATCCTGAACGGAATTATTCGAGCACGTTTGTCTGGGCAGAATGTTTCGGCATCGAGAAGGGCGGCCGGTGCGCCACGATCAGGAAAAATATCGTGCGAGAGTTTCGTCGGGCTATTGCCACCATAAAAAGAGTCCCTTCAGTTGATGTTCTGGAGGCTGAAGTGGTGAGGTGGAGAATCCGGGATGTTATAGTTGAAGCGGTCGATGAAGCCGGAAGGGATGCAATGGCGACAATCAGGTTGCTGGAGCAGGTAAAGACCTGCTATGAGCAGGAGTGCGGCCGGCGCCTTGCCCGACTGGAGAATCCGTTGGTGCTCTCCCTACACCACCGGCAGACTGCCTATACCGGACTCTATCATGGGTTAGATGCTATCGGGGACCCGGATGATATCGAGGTGGTACTCGACGCCCACGATCTTGCCCTCTCTGTGTCCGGGCTGGTGTTCTGGACCGGAGATGGTACCCATATCATGCAGAACCGGGACTTGGTGCTTACGATGACAGAGGTTGGTGATGTACGGTATCTGGGGGATGTCAGTAGGTGAGCATTTTTATTCCGCCACTTTTTGGCATGTTGATCCCGCCATTGACATTGGAGATGATCACCCGGTTATGCCCCCATGGGATCTGTGTCAACAGTGGCACAGCCTGTGCCACTTTTTGGTCTAAGGCAGCGGCAGGCAGAACACCCGGACAGGACAGATAGGGATGAAAGGATCCCCTTCCCTCAGGACCGGGTAGTTGACTGCCCGATATGACAACGCACAAAACAGATCAAAAAAAGAACATTCCCCTCACAGCAACCCGATAATCCACTCAAACAGACTCCCCTTCGGGACCTCCACCCGCTCGCCGGTATACGTCAGGCCCGGGGTATCCCGGAGCTCGCTGTACTGATAGATCCTCGGGCCGTACTGGTACCCGGTATCATTATACCACCAGTCCGGATAGCCCGGCTCCTCCACCGCACCCGTCGCCGGATCGGTCAGGATCCCGTTTGAATACTGCACAATCATCCTCGCCGTCAGGTTCTGCCAGCTTGCGATGATCGCATCGCCCCGCTCCACCGTGAAGGTCGTCATCACCGCCTCTGCACCGGCAGCATCACCGGCATCCAGGCGGGCGATCACCTCCTCATCAGCCAACGTCAGGAGCTGGTACGAATCTGCTTCAAGGGCCTGCTGCTCTCTTCGGATATCCTGACTCATCGCATCATACCAGAGCATCGCCCAGTTCGTCAGGAACCCAAACGTCCAGTACGCAGCATCCGGGTCATAGGTACCCCGGGTGCCGGTTGTGTAGGAGGGGGAGACATTTACCGCCCCTGCATAGATGGGAGCATAGACCGTCTCGTATGGCACTGCCGGGCCAAACCAGAGCACCCCTGCAGCCTCCTGCGGGAGATCCGGCCGTACCATGCCGACATAGCTGTAGCTGCAGAATATCTCCGAGATTGATCGCGGATAGGCACCGGCACGGATCTCAAGGGTGGTTGCATTCTGGAAGTTGGAATGTGAATCCTCGGGGCCGAGGTTCCGGTACGGGTTCCCAAACGGACCTGCCGCCGGCCCCTTCGTCATATCAAAAGGTGTCCCCTCGTAATGGTCCCGGAAGAGGTTGAGGACGGTGCTCAGGTTCACCGTCTCATCCGGGGCAATCGAGAAGGGATACTCCCGTGTAGAGGAGTCCTCGACATAAGGGCTCAGATTCAGGGATGGAGCAAGGGTGTCCTGGAGCCGCCAGACCCGCATCAGTGAGTAGTAGGGGTGTGCATATTCGCCATAACTGACCGTTGAAAGCCAGTCGAGCGGACCGTCGGACGGCGACCACCAGCCCATAGTCTCCGCAACAGAGAAGAGATTTGCCGAATGGTGCATATCCGGCGTCACCTCACGAATCCGGAAGGTATTTGCGGCAACAAAGATCTCGCCGTCCGGAACCTGGGCTGTAACCCAGAGCCCGCCATCACCCTCGGGGTTTCCGCACATCTCGATGACCCAGACCTCCTCTGCATCTGCAAAGATCAGGGTCTCCCCGGTACCATAGTACCCGTACCGATCGATCAGCTCACCGACGAGGATCACCGCCTCCTCGGCACCGGTGCATCGTTCAAGAGCCACATTGGAGAGTTCCGAGGAGTAGAAGATCCGCTTGTTCTCCTCGGCAGGCGGCTCGTATTTTGCATAATTTGTGCATTCGGCACTCATCAGGTTCTGATTATTTATCATCCCGTATGACCCGGTGTAATAACCATAGGTCGATGGGACCTGATCGATATAGCCGAGAACAGGGTTTTCAGACGGGTTTGCCGTACTCCGGGCAGCATCCGAGCCGCTGTTTGGATCAAAGAAGACCGGCCGCATATCACCGGGCTGATGGATCGCCGGGGGGATGTAGGTGATGACGATATCATCACGGTCACGCCAGTCCCGCCCGACACCATCGTTGGTATGGCCAAGATATGACGAGCCGTCATCCGAGGCGCCGGGGGTTATGCCAAAGATCGTACATCCCGAGACAGAGGCCGGGAGAATGAGAGAGAAGATAAGAAACAGAGAGAGGATCCGGAGAAATCCTCTGGGTGGAGATATACCCTTCATAAATGTAGATTCGGTCTGCCTCGTACTTAAGGATCTGTAAAGAAATAACCTAATCAAATACTGGGCGAGATGGAGTAGTTCCAATCCCCATGAAACGCATCTCGTGACAGGTTGATATTGGAGATCTCATCATCAGAAACTTTGATTCCTCGCAAATAAATATTCTCATCAAGAACAGCCAGCACCTTCAATCCCTCTTTTGGGCATGTTGATCCCGCCATTGACATGTTGGCGGATCATTTCAGGGAGGCGATGATGTCACGAGCTGTTGAGATTGAATTCTGTACGCACATTAATAAATTTGGTATGTTCTGGAAAGGTTCGTTATAATCGCATTCTTTCCGCCACTGGTGAAGGCGCCTGAGGCGACGGGAGATCGGCGTCATATTTTTGTCTTCAAACCATTCTCTCAACCGCACGTGGTCGGTGCCGTTGGTTTCCGGCATATAGCTCGATTCATCCTTTGCGTAGTTCTGGGCGTGGCGGTAGGCGCCGTAGTACGCCCGGCTCACCGAACAGCGGTATGCGGCTTCCTGCGGGATCTGGTTGTTATCGCCCTGTTCTTTGAGATATTCGGCAATCTCAACGAACTGCGACCAAGAAAAAATCATGGTTATGGGATGGGGGATTTAAAATCTGTGGTCAGGAGGAGCCATCCGGACTGACCCCTGAGGGCAGGTTCGTATTTGTCGCAAATTTTGTCCATTCTTGCAATGATGTCCTCATCATATCTCTCCTGCCGGACATAGATGGTTAGGTAATGATCGTCGCTTTCGGGATCGTGGTAGATGTCGAGGGTGATCTCAGAGGTGCGGCCGAACTCCTCTTCAGTCATTGAACAGGTGTACATGACGACATCATAGAGACCGGGGTTCTGGATGATATAATCGACGACCTCTCCGGGATGGGGGAATGCGAACCCGAGGACGTCTCTCAGTCCGAGGAGCGACGCTTCTATGGCGGGGTATATACTGGTGCTATCCTCCCAGTTTTCATTCAGAGCGGTCCTGTGCGCGACGAACTCACAATATTCCAGACTTATGCCTCCAAATAACTGATTGAGGAATTTTGCACAACTTTTTTGTGATGAAGGATATGAAACGGTTTCATCGAGGTAGGAGGCATAGTAGTAACTCTTCCGGGGTTCCTCAAAAGGGTTGATGAAGGCACGATATTCCATTTTAATCCTCCTGATTGAAGATCTCTTCCAACTTTTTCGTAATGCAGCCTTTGAAGAGGGATTTCACCGCGGCGTGCGCCTCTTCCACCCATGCGCATGCGTCATCGGGTTTCACCGTGTCCTTCCGTGCAAGGAAGTAGTCGGTGGTGAGGAGATACGCCGAGTTGCCCGGTTTCTCCGGCATTGCTCTCGTCAGCTTCAGCCGGCAGACGTCCCGATCCCTGTACGCAAAGTCACAACCAACCATGAAGTTCATGAGATCCTTCGGAAGCCCTTCTCCCAGGTGAGGATAGAAGGTGAAGTAATCTTCGAGCCTGATTTTTTCTCCCGGAATCTCGATCTTGTCGACATAAAGGATGCCGATGCGGTCAAGCCCACGTACGCTGGTGAGTGAGGATATTGTTTCGTAGGTCTGATGGATCAACGGCCTGAAACCTTCCCATGAGGGATATGGCCTGAGACAATTGATGGAGAGCCCCCGCGGGCCGAGCTGGATGAGCATCCGGCGATCTTGTGCGAGGAAGACCTGTATCTCGATCGTCTCCACCCTGTGCCCTTCGATGCCGGTATTGTCTGCCTTGATCTCCAGGCTCTGCCCTTTTTTGGACTCACGGATCGGGAATTGGTCTTTGACGGCGTCATAGAAGCGGTCGGGAAGGTCCTGTTCCCATGGCGTATCTGAAGAAAATCGGAACTCACAGACTGCCTCGACGATGGGTGGATTCCGATAATCGTTCATGTGAATTCTCGCTCCCTTGTATAATTGTTCAGAAGATAGTAATAGGTTCTTCTTTCCTGACGTGATGTCCTGTGGAATCATGGATAAAGATACCGATTAGTCCTGGAGGGGCGCAGGGCGTTGGAAGAAGGGTACGGAAAAAGAGATGGTTTCCACTTTTAGCTCCTTTGCACATAGAGTTCTGAATATCGGCAGATTAAGCACATAAATGTAGATTCGGTCTGCCTCGTACTTAAGAACACCCCTCAGAAGAGGAACCAGGCGGCTCCGGCCGCAAAGATGAGGCTGTAGAGGAGCATCTCGGACTGGAACTTCAGAAAGCCCGAACGGGAGAGGTACTTCCGCTTCATGTAGATGAGCCCCTCGATGTTGTCCGGGCAGGGTGCCGCCGAGCCGATATGGGTATAGATGAACATCAGGCCGAAGAAGAAGAGGAACCGCAGGATCGGATCCAGCTCTCCAAGCGGGATCAGGATCGGGTAGAGGACGACCGAGAGGAGGAGGCCCCGGAGGACGTTGCCGGGGAAGAACCACCGGGTGACATGGCCGGACTCCCGGGCATCCGACATATCATTGAGATAGTCCATCAGCCGGCCCTTCCCCTTGTAGATATCCGCACTGATGCGGTATATCAGGGCACCGGCTATGATATACGCCCCTAGATGGATCACCATGAAGAGAAGGCTGAATCTGAGATACTCGATCATACTTTCTTTTTTGGGTGGAAACTCCTCATTAAGATTTCCTTCACCAGAGGGGAGCGGCATCAGCCTTATCTCACCTGAATAAGAAACAGGAATCCATGGAGGCTGCATCATCAACCCAAAAGTT
The DNA here is from genome assembly GCF_018132105.1 of Methanocalculus chunghsingensis. Lineage (GTDB taxonomy): Archaea > Halobacteriota > Methanomicrobia > Methanomicrobiales > Methanocorpusculaceae > Methanocalculus > Methanocalculus chunghsingensis. The sequence continues at coordinate 8,825 of NZ_JWHL01000015.1, forward strand.
CTCAGCCAGAAGATGAAGCGGGGCGATACCGCCCTTCAGAGCGGAGAGTACGAAGAGGCCATCAGGCTGTACGGAGAGATCCTTGCAAAGAGACCGGATCACGCGGGATTGGGGCTGAAGAAGGCATCTGCCCTTGTCGCCCTGGACCGCTACGAGGAGGCGCTCGAAGCCTTTGAGCAGGCAGGGGCGATACACCCCCTTGATCCGGTGGTCTGGATCAGCAAGGCAATGATCCTTGACAGGATCGGCAGGCATGAGGAGGCGGCCGCATCGCTTGCCCGTGCAGAAGAGATCGATCCCGATCATCCCGCCCTTCAGCAGGCAAAGGAGATCTGCGGCGAATCGGAAGACAATCCCGAAACCCTGATCGAGGAGGGGATCGCGTACCATGGAGCAAAAGAGTACCAAAAAGCCATATCGGCCTTTGAACGATCGCTATCCCTTAAAAACAGCAGGAGAGCGGTTCTCCTCCTCGCCGACACCCTCATCAAGGTGCGGAGATATACCGAAGCCGTCGCCGCAGCAGACGAGGGGCGAAGAGTCTGGCCTGATGACCCGGAATTTCTCCATGTTGCCGGAGCGGCACTGACGGAGCTGGAGCGGTATGAAGAGGCGATCCCGCTCTTTGCAGATTCCATTGAACGGGAACCCCGGAGCGGGTATGCCTGGCACTACCAGGGGAGGGCACTGATGGGCACCGGAAAGCATGAAGAGGCGCTTGCATCCTTTGATACCGCCCTCAGCCTGACTCCGGAAAACCCGAACACCTGGTTCTACAGGAGCCTCGTCCTTCTGTCTCTTCAGAGGAATGAGGAGGCGGCCGCATCATTGGAGGAGGCGGAGAGGCTCGATCCCGATAATATCAGGCTGACCCTCTCACGGTATATGGCATTCCTGACAGAGATGGGGAAGCTGGTATAATCTCATATCACTGCACCGCCGGCCTTCTCCCATGCGGCGATGCCACCGCCGAGGTTATAGACCTCGGCAAACCCAGCCTCGCCCATCGCCCGGAGAGCCCGGCTTCCCCTCACCCCGGTTGCACAGTAGACGAGGTACGGCTGGTCCCGATCAAGCCCCGCGATCCCTTCATGGAAGGATGATGCAATCGGGATATGCACCGCCCCGGGGATATGCCCGGCCTCGTACTCCCGGACCGTCCTGACATCGATGATGGTGATCGCCGGTTTTGCTTCAATAAGGAGCATCGCCTCCTCAGCCGTGATCGTCTGTAGGACCGGCATCTCATCTCCTCCATCCGGAGCGGTGCATCCGGCGGCCGCGATGAGAAGGAGAAGAACGATGCAGGAGAAACCCATCACTCGTCGTCTGATCATACAGGATCATCTCATCCCTCCTCCATCATAATATTGCCTTGCACGGCAGGGATCATCGGACGCAACACCATCGATCCCAAGCAATACCGCACCTGCAAACTCCTCGTCCGTATTGAGCGTCCATCCGATGACCAGGAGTCCTGCTCCATGGGCTGCCGCGACCAGATCATCGGTCACCAGGTCAGACCGGGGGAGGATGGCGGCGGCCGGGATCGAGGACGCCACCCGGATCGGATCTCCCTCCATCGAGCCGAAGATATAGCCGATCCGTGCATCCGGGAGGAGGGGGGCGATCCGTCGGAGGCGGTCGGGATCAAAGGAGACGATCATCACCTTCGTATGACCGCTCTCCTGCACCATCCCGGCGATCAGATCCTCATACCCCCCCTCCTTCAGCTCAATGACAAGGCCGCAGTCCCCAAGATCCAGGGCGAGGACGGACGCAAGTGTCGGGATCACCTCCCCCTCCCCGGCATCAAGCAGCCGGAGTTCCGAAAGAGAATACGCAGAGACCAGGCCTGTCCCATCTGTCGTCCGGTCCAGTGTCAGATCATGGATGACGACCGGCACCCCGTCCCGGCTGATACGAACGTCAATCTCAACATACTCCGCACACCTGCCCCCTTCCTGAAGTGCTGCAATGGTATTCTCAGGCCGGATGGCACGGGCCCCGCGATGGCCGATGATGAACATATGCTACCAGTGCGGGGCTCCGGGTAATAGAGGTTCCGGAGGTGCATGAAAACTCAAAGATAACGGTTTCACCCACGATTCCGAGAGATCTTTGGAGAGGGACTATATCAATCAAACAAAGAATCTGCATGTGTGAAATCTATCGTTTATACCAGTCCGGAAGAAGGATGGGGCGACCGGCTCCTCCCAACCGGCGCAAAGAAGATGCATATCCTCCATGTCGATGATGATCCCCTCTTCCTTGAACTGACAGAGATCTACCTCAACAGGACCGGTGATATGACGGTCACCTGCTGCTCATCTGCCCATGATGCCCTCAGACTGCTTGAGACGGAGCAGTTTGACGCCATCATCTCCGATTACCAGATGCCGGAGATGGATGGGATCGAGCTCCTCTTCGAGCTGCGGAGTGCCGGATATACCCTCCCGTTCATCATCTTCACCGGCAGAAGCCGTCAGGAGGTCGTCATCGACGCATTGAACAAAGGAGCCGACTTCTATATCCAGAAGGGCGGGGATGCCGGTGCACAGTTTGCGGAACTTGAGAACGCCATCAGGCAGGCGGTCCATACATGCCGTTCCGGGAACCATCTTCGCCAGTCGAGGCGGCGTATCGCCGACATCTTCCATCACCTCCCGGATGCGACCTATGCCATTGACTGCTCAGGGATGGTGATCGCCTGGAACCGGGCGATGGAACTGATGACCGGGATCCATGCCGGGGAGATCATCGGGTCTGATGGCCATCCATATGCGATACCCCCGTATGAGGAGGCAACGACAGCACTCATCGACGCCATCCTTCACCCTGAAGCGGAGGTTCCACCGGCATACAGGCTTCTCGATCAGGAGCAGGGGATGATCATCGCCGAGACCGAGGGAATGCTCCCTGATGGAACGATTCAGACACTCTGGACAAAGGCGACCCTCCTGTATGATGAGAACGGGTCGATCGCCGGTGCCATCGAGTCGGTCCGTGATATCACCGCCAGCAGGAACGCTGAGAAGGAGCTGATAGCGGCCGGAGAGTACAGGCGATCCCTGATCGAGGCCCATATCGACCCACTCGTCACCATCGGCCCGGACGGAGAGGTACAGGACCTCAATGCCGCCACCGAAACGGTCACCGGGATTCCAAGGGAGAGATTGATCGGGAAGCCATTTGCCTCCCTCTTCACCGATCCCCTCTCTGCTGAGGCGGCATACCAGAAGACCGTCCGTTCAGGTGCCGAACGGGAGCTTCGCCTGACACTCCGGTCCCCGGATGGGAGTATCCGCCCGATCCTCTTCTATGGGACCGTCTACCGGAGCCGGGATGGGGAGATCCGGGGAGTCTTTGCCGAGCTTCATGAGCCCGTTCCCGGTTCGGATCCGATCCCGCAATCATGCAGATGCAGGGGAGGAAGGTGCGGCTGTGATGCAGAGAGCCTGCATGCCGATATTATCCTGCATGATCTCGGAAATAGCGTAACAGCTACACGCGGATACCTGGACCTCCTCGGACTTCCCTCAGATGACGAGATCTATGGGAAGCTGAAGCAGGCGATTATGAAGTCCGATGAGATCATCAGGACGCTCTCCCGGCACGCCGGTCATCAGAGGGGGGCCGGTGAACGGATCTCCCTTGATACGGTGATACGCCAGGAGATCACCCACTTTCCCGGGACAGATATCAGGTATGCGGGATCTGATGCAGAGGTGCTGGCCGATGATCTCCTCAGTGAGGTCGTCTGGAACCTGCTCTTCAACAGCGTCACCTATGGCGGTTCCGGGGTTACCATCACCATCGGGGTTGCGGAGGAAGATGACAGGGTCATCGTCACCATCACCGACTCGGGTCCGGGGATCCCCGAAGGGGTGGCAGTCCCGCCCCCGATCTCCCGGAAAGGGGATGGATTATGTATCGTCCGGGATCTCGTCTCCATCTATGGCGGGGAGGTATGGGCCGCATCCCCGGAGAGGGAGGGGGCATCCATCAGCTTCTCCCTCCGGAGAGCAGAGCAGCCCCTCTCTCCCGGGATAGGAGCTTCGGCCAGAAACATGGCAGACGGAATCAGACCTTCCTGATGATCGCACCGGTGTTCCTCGCGGCGACCTCCTCCACTGTCCCGCCGATCCCGGCAAGCGCCTGCCGGGCGGCATCGGCAACCCCGGTATCCCCTTTTTCGATGATCGCATAGACCGTCGGGCCGAAGGAGGAGAGACCCGCCCCGTACGCCCCGGCCTCACAGAGGATCCCGGGGAGTTGCCGGACGACCTCATGCTGCAGTGCCACCTCATGCCGCTTGAACCCGATCTCCTGGAGCCGGTTCACCGCAGCCCCGAACCGATGTATATCCTCTTCAATGAGTGCGGGGAGCATCTGCATCATCACGCGGTGGCAGATCTCCTGCACCTCCGAAAGCGGGACCGGGCAGCATGCAGAGAAGATATCGACCTCCCGCTCATCAGAGGCACCCGGCGGGGTATCCGGGGTGACAAGGAGGATCCCGAATTTCTCGGGGAAGGGATGCCGGAAGATGACCGGGGCGGGTTTGACACCCCGTGATGCCGAGGAGGGGCGAAACGAGGTCTTCTCCTCCCCTTCCCCGAACCGGTGGCCGCCGTCGATGATGAATCCGCCCGAATCGAAGGCGGCCGTCCCGATCCCGGATGTCCCGCCCCTCCCGGTGATCCCGGCGAGATCGAGTGCGGATAGATCCATCCCATAGAGTTCGGCGACCGCCCTCCCTGCTGCCAGGGCGATCTGGGTTCCGCTCCCAAGGCCGGCATGCCGGGGGAGATCCGAGTGGAGGATGATCCCCGCCCCACCGGCGAGCCCGAAGTGGTCTATCACCGCCCGGGCCGCCGCCTCTGCCCGATGCCTGCTCTCCTCATCGCCGCCGGTGACGGTGATCGTCCCGGCCACCCGAGCCTCGACGAGGAGATGAGGGCGGTCAAGGGTGATCCCGATCCCCCCGTCCACCCGGCCGATTCCGCCATGCAGATCGATGAGACCGAGGTGGAGCCGGGCCGGTGCATCCACGATGACCCGGCGGGTATCTGCAAAAGTGCCCGAGGGGAAGATCTCGGTGATCGCCATCAGTGGAGCATCCTTATGGATGATCCGGTACATCCGGGAGAGGAGCGGTTCACCCGGCAGGATCCCAAAGACCGATGCGAGATGATCATCAGCAGGATACGACCCGATCGAGAGGATCTCACGCCTCGACTCGACCCGGTGCTGTTTTAATATCCGGCCGATGGGGATATCCGCCTTCATCAGGTCAGATGCGATCTCCGGGGCAAGCCGTTCAAGCGGGGTATACGAGATGGCATAGATGAGCGGCCGGCCATCCTCCCCTTCACCGAGATCGACGATCCGGTGGTTGACGGGATCTCCTTCCCGGATCTTCAGTATGGCGGCAATCCTCCGGTCGGCGGCGACCACCTCCTGGAGACGGGTAACCACCCCGATATCGCGTTCCACCGCAAGCGAGAGGAGGTGGGTCACCGAGCCGTCCGTGCCAAGGAGTACTTTCTGAAAAGGGGAGAAGTACCCCGTCTTCGCCTCAATCTCCTTCATCCGGAAGGATATTGCAGAAGCGCTCAGCGGGTGGATCGTATCTGGAGCATCCATTCAGATCCGGTATCTGCACCCTCCTTCTTACCTCTGCCTATCTGAGATCCAAACCCTCTTCTTCCAATGATACCGAACTATTGTATGCAGTATGCAGAAGGGAGGATCGGGCGGGTCTTCTTCATCCGGATCGATGACGGCGAGGAGCTCATCACAACCCTCACCGGGTTTGCACGGGATCACGGGATCAGCCATGGGACCATCACCTTCTTTGGGGCACTGAAACGGGCAGGCCTCGTCACCGGCCCGGAGGAGGCGGTCATCCCGCCGGTCCCCCACCACGAAGAGATCGAGGGGGGCTGGGAATGCCTCGGGACCGCGACCATCTATCCGGGAGAGGATGGCCCCTCCCTCCACCTCCATGCAACCGCCGGCAGGGGCCGGGATGCGATCACCGGCTGCCTCAGGACCGACTGCCGCGTCTACCTCGTCGTCGAGGCGGTTCTGTACGAGGCGGTCGGGATCGACGGCAGCCGCCTCCCGGACCCGGTCATCGGTGCGGCACTCCCGGTACTCCGCCATCAGAACCCCTGATCACCCCCCTCTCTTCTTTCGTTTTTTCCCCGGGAACCGAAGATCATTCGTATCATCGGAATGGAACCGAAACATCTTCGGCTCGGGGTTATCTCTTCCGAACAAGAGAATCAACAGGGATGAAGCGGTACTCAATGGTCGCAAGGGTCACCAGTCTGGTCGAGATGATCGCATCCAGAAACAGTATTCTTTCAGAGATCTATGCCCTTCCATACCGTGAGGTCGTTGCACGGGAGATTGCGCTTGCCGGCATCTCTTCCGATGATCAGGTTCTGAGTGTCGGATGCGGACCGGTTCCATTCACGGCAATCCACCTGGCACGGCAGAGCCATGCCGAAGTGATCGCAATCGACTACCAGCCCGATGTCGTCGCTGCCGCGAAAGCCTGTATCCGGAGGCTGGGGCTCTCGGATCAGATCCGGGTGATCTGCATGGATGCCGCCCTGGATCTCCCCGAAGGATTCGATGCGGCCATCGTTGCACTCCAGGCACACCCGAAGGAGGAGATTCTGGAGATCCTGCAGAAGAGGGGGGCTCCGGAGGCACGGTTCATCTTCCGGGCTCCGAGCCCGCAGTTTACCAGCAGGTATGACGCCCTCCCCGGAAAAGAGGGGATCTCTGCATGGGTTGAACAGAGGATGAAGACCTTTGACCGCTCGATCCTCTATACGGGAGGCCAGCTATGAGATCGATGTACCGGAATGAACCATTCGGTTCGGAGAATACCAGGCTCCGGCTTCCGGATATCGGAAAGATAACAAAGAAGATCGAGGATATCGGGAGCAGGTGGCCTGCACTCGGCCATCTCTACAGCACGTTTCTGTACACGGATGTTGTCGATCGTGAGGTGGAGCTGGCAGGACTGAAGCCCGGCAGCTCCATCCTTCATATCGGGTGCGGCTCCCTCCCCTTCACCGCACTCGCCCTGGCAGAAAAAGGATATGCCGTGACCGGAGTCGATAATGACCCCGCCTCCATCGCGGCAGCCCGGAGGTTCACCGAGTATCAGGGGGCGGGAGGAGCTATCACCTTCATCGAGGATGATGGTGCGTCGGTCGATCCCTCCCGCTACGATGCGATCTGGGTCTCCCTCAATGTCGCACCAAAGGAGGAGGTCCTGAAGAACCTCCTTGCCGGAATGCGGGAGGGAGGTGCGATCATCTACCGCAACCCACGAAAGAAGAAGTTCACGGATCTCTATGAGCAGATCCTCCCCGAGACATTCGGTGAAGAGTACCATCACAGGAGAATACCGACAGACCGGGTGAAAGAGGCAGTTTGTATGAGAAGAGCACCGTTTCCTGAAGAGATCCCTGAGGGGTCCTGTCATATCTCCCTTGAGGATCTTGGAACAGACCGGCCGGCAAGGATCCGGCATATCCCTGACTACTCCCTCATCCCGCCCCTTGGGCTGAGACCGGGAAAAGAGGTGATCATCCATTGCCGCCACCCGATGGGGGGACCGATCGTCCTCTCCGTGGAAGGACGGAGGGTGGCGCTGGCACGTGAGTTTGCACGCCGGATTTTTGTTACCGAGGCGGAGGTGACCGAGGGGTGGATCAGCCGGAAGGCCGTAGCAGGCAGAGCCTGATCCTCCTCGTCGGCCCACCGAATGTCGGAAAGAGCGTCATCTTCAACAATCTGAGCGGGATGGCCGTCGAGATGGCCAACTATCCCGGCACGACCGTCGATTATACCGAAGGAAAGGCAGATCTCGGCACCATCCAGGCACGGATCATCGATACCCCCGGCACCTACACCCTCACCGGATCAAATGATGCCGAGGAGGTCGCAGGCAGAATGCTCGAGGGGAACCCGGACCTCGTCGTCCAGATCCTCGATGCCTGCAACCTCGAGTCGAGCATCTACCTTGCCCTGCAGGTCCTTGAGCTGCGGCTGCCGACGATCCTCGTCATCAACCGGATGGATCTCCTCTGTGAGAGGGGCGGGGCGATTGATACCGCTGCCCTCTCCCGCGAGCTCGGGGTCCCGGCCCTGACGACCACCGCCCTCTCCGGAGAAGGGCTTGATACACTCAGATCCACCATCATTGAGATCCTCTCGGGAAAGCTCAATGCAGAGCCGAAGAGAGAGGTACCTGCCGAATGGGAGGCTGCCGAGCGGATCCGTGAAGCCGTAACCGGCGTACCGGAGAGTCGGCCCCCCACCCGGCGTGAGATCATCGGGGATGCGGTCATGCGTCCATGGCCGGGCATCGCCGTAGCGTTCGTTGTGCTCCTCGGGGTCCTGGCAATCGTCGTCGGGATGGGGATGGGGCTGCGAAGATTCATCCTTCAGCCGATAGTTCTTGGATACATCATCCCCTGGATCGATACCCAGGTTGCAGGGATCGTCGCCCCGGGCCTCCTTCAGAATATCCTCATCGGGGAGTACGGGTTTTTGAATAAGGGTATCGAGTGGCCGTTTACGCTGATCCTCCCGTATATCCTCTCGTTCTACCTTGCGCTGAGCATCCTCGAGGACAGCGGCTATATGCCGAGGCTCGGCGTGATGCTTGACGGCCTCCTCGGCAAGATCGGGCTCACCGGCCCGTCGATCATCCCGATCCTCCTTGGCTATGGCTGCGGCATACCGGCGATCATATCGACACGGGCACTCCCGTCCCGGAAGAACCAGATGATGATCGCCCTGATGGTATCGCTGAGCGTCCCCTGTGTTGCCCAGACCGGGGCGTTCATCTCGCTCCTTGCGGCACGATCAGTCCCGGCACTCATCTTTGTCGCATTTCTCTCTGTCGCTACCCTCATCATCACCGGGGCGATCCTCAACCGGCTCCTCCCCGGAAGGCCGACCCCGATGGTGATGGAGATCCCCGATCTCCTCCTCCCGAAGGCATCGGTTCTGGCAAAGAAACTCTGGATGAGGATAAAACACTATCTTGTTGACGGGGTCCTTCCGGTCATCGGGGGGGTTGCGGTTGCTGCTATCCTCTATGAGACGGGGCTGATGGCCCGGCTTGGAACATTCATGAGCCCCCTCGTCCGGGGATGGCTCCATCTCCCCGAAGAGGCGGCCGTCCCGCTGCTGCTTGGGGTCTTTCGGAAGGAGCTGACGGTCCTCCCACTCCTTGAGATGGATCTCACAACCCTCCAGCTCGTCGTCGGGTCCGTCGTCGCCCTCTTCTATGTCCCCTGTGTGGCGATGCTTGCGATCCTGTACCGATACTTCGGGATGAGATTCACCCTTGGGGTGCTCATCCTGACCACAGGAGCGGCATTTCTGATCGGCGGGATCATCGCCCAGGTGGGAGCGGTGATCTTCTGATGATCCAACGATGGGAGGGGGCCGGAAGAATCTTCCAGGTAATCCTCGGTATCATCGTGATAGCCGGGATCATCGCCGCCATCGGGGTTGGGGAGATGATGGCCATCATGAGCGGGATCACCCTCCCCCGGCTGATCGCCCTGACCCTCCTCCAGCTTGGAACACTCTACCTCACATCGACCATCTGGTATCTCCTCCTCAGGGAGAAGAGTTCAACCATCACCCCCTCATCGGTATTCCTGATCACGATGGCAGGAACCTTCATCGAGAGCATCACCCCGTCCGTCAAGCTCGGTGGAGAGGCGATGAAGATCTACCTGATGAAAAAGAAGAGCGGCCTCTCGTACCAGGAGCTGACCGGGGTGGCAATCGCAAGCAAGATCTTCTACCTCGTCCCGTTCCTTCTCATCAGCCTCATCACCATTGTGGCAGCCTTCTTCATTCTTGATCTCCCGGCAGTTGTGTACTCAGCCTTTGCAGGGCTTCTTATCTGCTGCTGTCTCCTCTGTCTCCTCCTTTTCAGGACCGGAGAGAAAGAGCGGACAGGGAAGGATCATCCGATCATACAGAGGATACGGACCAGAACAGATGCTGCACGATCATTTCTCAGCAGGTCATCGGGGATGGCGGCGGAGATCGTCAGGGATCCAAAGAAGAGTGCAACCCTCTATCTCCTCGCCTTCATCGTCTGGGCATTCTATCCGGTGAAGGTATATCTTGTCGCATACCTGCTCGGCTTCCAGGTCAGCCCCATCGTCATCATCATCGCCACCTTCACCGCATATCTCGTCAGCATGATCCCCCTCCTCCCCGGCGGGCTCGTCACCTTCGAAGGAACGATGGTCCTGGTCCTCGTCTCAGGTGGGATGGCGCTCCCCGATGCGGCCGCAGTAGCCATCATGACACGGTGCATCACATTCTGGATACCCCTCCTCCTCTCTGCGGCAGTCACGCTCTTCTTTATCCAGGAGAGGAGAAGTGAGACGGTTTCTTCGATATAGATGCACCCTGATTTCGGTTTTCAAACAGAAACCAAACAATGTTCGGCACCGGCTTATCTCACCCAAACAACCAAAAGAGTAGTAATGAGTCCACCAGATCCATTACCTATACCCCTTGATACCGTCATCACCGGGGAGAAGGCCAGGGTCGTGAGCGTCCGGGCGAAAGGGCAGCTTCGAAAACGCCTCCTTGAGATGGGCATCATCCCGGGTGCCATCATCGAGTCAATACGGGTAGCGCCACTCGGCGATCCCGTCGAGTTCCGGGTAAAAGGATACAACCTCTCCATCAGGAAAGGAGATGCCTCCTGTATTGAAGTTGTGATGGAGGTGGAGTAAGATGGCATCATGTCCACTCTCCCTCATCGCCCCGGGAACGAACGCCACCGTCACCATGGTGAACGCCGGAGAAGGGCTCCGCCGCCGCCTCTATGAGCTTGGACTCGTCCCTGAGGCGAACGTGACGGTTGTTACGGCAGATCGCGGCTCGATCATCGTCTCTGTCGCCGGATGCCGGTATGCACTCTCCCGTGGCATGGCGATGAAGATTCTGGTTGCACCGGAGATGGTTGCTGTATGAAGAAGGCGATCACCGTTGCCCTTGCAGGCAACCCGAATGTCGGGAAGACGACCCTCTTCAATACCCTGACCGGATCACGGCAGCATGTCGGAAACTGGCCCGGCGTCACCGTTGAGAAGAAGGAGGGAATCCGTGAATATTCCGGCAGAACGATCGAGGTGACCGATCTCCCCGGCACCTACAGCCTGACGGCATACTCGGCTGATGAGGTCGTCGCCCGGAACTTCATCATCGAGGACCGCCCGGATGTCGTCGTCCAGGTGGTGGATGCCTCAAACCTGGAACGGAACCTCTACCTGACGATGCAGCTTGCCGAGCTTGGCAGGCCGGTCATCATCGCCCTGAATATGGTCGATGTTGCGGAGGGACGGGGCGACACCATCGATGAGAAACGCCTCGCCGAACTCCTTGCGATGCCGGTCATCCGGACGGTCGGGACATCCGGGGAGGGTCTTCTGGATCTCCTTGACGCAGTCGTTGCAATTGCGGCAAAAGGGGAGAAGCATACCCATACCATCGGATACGGGGATGATGCCGAGGCGCTCATCTCCGATCTCGTCGGGATCCTCGATGATGATCCTGATCTTGCTCCCCGTTACCCGCTCCGCTGGCTCGCCGTCCGCCTCATCGAAGGGGATGCGGATATCAGAAGGGTCGTCTCCGGGAGCAGTGTCGGCGATGCCGTCTCTGCACGGCTTGCCGATATCGATTTTGATGAGTACGAGGCGACCCTTGCAGACAAGCGGTACGAGGCGATCGGCGCCATCCTTCCGCAGGCCTGTACAATCTGTGTCCGGAAGATGACCGGGTCAGATATGATCGACCGGGTCGTCACCAACAAGTACCTCGGCATCCCGATCTTCCTCGCCCTGATGTGGGGGGCATTCCAGCTCACCTTCGCGGTTGCAGAGCCGTTCATGGCGGGGATCGAGTATATCTTCGGCTGGCTCGGTGAAGGGGTGGCCGCATCGGTCGGTCCCGAATGGCTCGCCTCCCTCCTCGGGGACGGCGTCATCGGGGGTGTCGGGGGTGTCCTCGTCTTCGTCCCGAATATCTTCATCCTCTTCCTGATCCTCTCGATCCTTGAGGGGAGCGGGTACCTTGCCCGTGGGGCATTCATCATGGACCGGCTGATGTACGCGATAGGTCTGCCGGGCAAATCCTTCATCCCGATGTTGATGGGCTTTGGCTGCAATGTTCCCGCCATCATGTCCACCCGGACGATCGAGGATGAACGGGACCGGCTCATCACCATCCTGGTCAATCCCTTCATCTCCTGTGGAGCACGCCTCCCGGTCTATATCCTCTTTGCAGGTGTCTTCTTCGGCCGGGATGCAGGGAATGTCATCTTCGGGATGTATATCCTCGGTATCCTCGTTGCCATCCTCTCGGCAAAACTCTTCAGGAGCACCGTCTTACCGGGCGAGTCCTCCCCGTTCATCATGGAGATGCCCCCCTACCGGATACCGACCCTGAAGAACGCACTCCTCAACATGTGGGAGAAGGGATCGACCTACCTGAAGAAGGCCGGAGGGATCATCCTCATCGGGTCGCTCATCGTCTGGTTCCTGGCATCATATCCGGCAGGTGTCGGATATGGGAGTGAAGAGAGCTTCGCCGGGATGATCGGAAAGTTCGTCGAGCCACTCGTCGCCCCCCTCGGCCTGGACTGGAAGATCGCGGTTGCACTCATCTTCGGGTTCGTTGCAAAGGAGATCGTCGTCAGTTCGCTTGGTGTCCTCTATGGGGCAGAGGAGGGGTCAGCCGCCCTCTCTGACGCACTCCTTGCAGACCCCGCCCTCTCGGCGGCGGGTGCCCTTGCGGTGATGGTCTTTGTCCTGCTGTATATGCCCTGTGTCGCAACACTTGCGGTCATCAAAAAAGAGACGGGGTCATGGCGCTGGGCAGGCTTCTCGGTCCTCTATGGACTGGTGGTTGCATGGTCACTGGCGTTTGTCACCTTCCATGTGGCCGGATTCTTCCTTGGAGGTGCATAAGCGATGTCAGAATATCAGAAACGGATCTTTGCGGCACTCCTTGGTGTCCTCTATCTCCTCGCAGGAGCGGCCACCATCATCGCAGTCGCCATCCCGGAGATCGGGATCTTTGAGGTCCTCGGGATCTCCGGCGATCCGGCAGGCGGGTTCATCCTCATCGTCATCGGAGGAACCCTCTTCTATGGGTACCTGGAGCTCTCAAAAGGGATCCATGAAGGGGTCGCGTTCCTGCATGTCGGGATCGCCCTCGCCCTCGTCTTCGGGATGATCCAGCTCCTCTCGACCGGGGCAGAGTTTGCCACAATGGCACTCTTTGAGGATGAGGCGATCACCCTCGGGATGCTGAGAGAGGAGATTGTACCGGTACTGTACCTTGCCCTCATCGCCCTTGCCGGGTTCATCGCATGGGGGAAGGAGTTCTCTGCCGGCCTGTTGCGGGGCTGAGCATGTTTGCAGATATCGCAGAGAAGATAGTGGCAGGGGGTGGTGCCCTCCCACTCCTTGCACTGGACCTTGGGATCACCCAGGACCAGCTCAGGGAGCGGCTCGCCATGATGGAGCATATGGGCTATCTTTCCCGCCCGGAGTGTTCCCCGGAAGAGCAGGCCACAACAGGCTGCGGCTGCTGCTCCGGGTGTTCGAAGGAGTCGGGGGACCGGTTCTTCCTCACCGAAAAAGGGATGAAGCTCATCCGAAAGGGATGAGCAGACCCCAGTACTGAAGCCATCCGAGATAGAGGATCAGAAGGGCGGCCAGAAGTCGCCCTTCCTTTTTTTTGAGCAGAGATCGTCCGGAGAAGAGCAGAAGCACTGCAATTGCCATCGGCATCCAGAGGATGATCCCAAAGAACGCCGGGGGACCGAAGAGGAGCCCTGACACCTCCATTGAACCGAAGAAGAGTATCGGGAAGAGGGCGGCAAGCCCGGAGAGGAGAATGATCACCCGGTACTCCTCTCCTTTGAGGGTCCGCAGGCCCCCGATCAGGGCAGCCGAGAGGAAGAGGCCGGAGAAGATGATGAGGAGTGCCAGATGAAGATCCGGCACCTCGTACCATACCGCCCTCCTCCAGGCTATCATCGGTGTCTCTCCCATGAAGAGCCAGTTGTCCCCCTCTCTCGTCTCAAAGACGAGCTGGCCGGGAGTATTGATGCCGAGGAAGTACCCCGGTTCCGCCTCGATGTACCTGCCATCCCCGATGATGAGGGAGTCGTCCTTTGCGGTGACGGTGATCACCTTCCGGGCGGGGGCAACCACCCGGATGAACGCCTCAAACCCGGTCTCCGGGCTCCGGGTGGAGAGATAGGTCCCGGCATACTCTTCCTTCGATCCCGGCACCGGATCGGTGATCGCCGCTCCCGGTGCAGCATCGCCGGTGAAGAGGCTGAGAAGATCATACCGCCTCGATGACCCCCCGGTTCCGGTATAGCAGATAAAGATCCCAAGATCTTCCTCGGGAATGATGGCAAGGAGGGACGAGGCGCCGGGAACATCCCCTGAATGCATCAGGATACGGGTATCTCCCCGGTACTGCTCCATATACCCCCCCTCGGTGATGCCGGGGAGGCGGGGATCATGGGTGAAGATCTGCTCGTATTCGTTATCGGACTCAAGCTCATGCATCATGAAGATCGCCATATCCTCAGCCGTTGCATACATCCCCCCTGCCGGGAGAGGGGCGGGATAGAGAGAGATCCCCCCGGTGAGGGCGGGCCCGGGATACCGTGCAGCAAGGAACGGGGGAAGGGGATCAAACCCGGTCGAGGACATCCCATACGGGGTGAGGATCGTCTCCCGGATGTACTGGCTGTACGTCATCCCGGATACCTCTTCTATGAGAGCCCCGGCGAGGAGTGCCCCGCTGTTTGAGTACGCGGCGACATGCCCGGCCGGCCGGACCCGTGGAGGCTGGTTCTTCAAAAAGGTCTCATATGGGGAGAGAAGCTCTGCGGGATCCCGGACGAAGAGGCCGGTGATCCGCTCATCAAGGCCGGAGGTATGGGTCATCAGGTGGATGGGGGTGATGGGGTCGGGGTAGGTCGGAGGAATGATCGGCTCAGGAAGATAGAGGTTGACGTCTCCGTTGAGGTCGAGCCGCCCCTCATCTGCAAGCTGTTCCATCGCTTTCCAGGTGAAGAGCTTCGTCACCGAACCGATAGGAAGGAGAGTCCCATTGGGGTCGAGGGGATAGTTCCCACCCCTGTCCGCAGTCCCGTACCCGTTCAGATGAATGATCTGCCCCTCATGGACAACGGCAAGGACCGCCCCGGTTATCCCGGGATCCTCGAGATCCGCTTCGATCCATGCATCGGGATCGATGGCGGCAACGGGTGTGACGAGGCTCGTACAAAGAAGAAAAAGGAGGAGCCGGATCATCCGATCCTACCCACCGGCATCAGGTAAAGCGGGACCTCGCCGGCAGGGAGACCCATAATCTCCTGTACCTCTCCTTCATCGAAAGCCCCGACCGCGACCGTTCCAAGGCCCCGGCTTGTTGCGATGAGGTAACAGTTCTGGGAGGCATGGCCTGCCTCAAGGAGGGTATATCGCTCTGCCCGGTCGCCATACCGGACCCGAAGCCGGTCATACACCCCGGAGATGACGAGGGTGGCCGGGGCATCGGCGATCGACTGCTGCCCCGTGGCGGCGACGGAGAGGGCGGCCCGGTGATCACCAACCGTAATCAGGGTGATCCGGTGGCCATCAGGGTAGTACCGGTATGTACCGGGGGCGATCCCCTCGACATCACCGATGGCAACCGTCACCTCAAGCGGGTAGTGGGCACCTGCAGACGGGGCGGCCCGGTAGCCCCGGTTTGCGTCGGTGATCCCCTGGGCCGCCCAGAGGAGGGAGGAGAGATCGGCGGTACTGAGCGGTTCGCCCGTATAGGAGCGGATCGAGCGGCGGGCTGCTATCGCCTCCTCAAGAGAGAGGGGGCCCTCCAAATCCGGGGGAGGGAGGGTGATCGCATCGGAGAGGGAGGCGACGGGAGCCGGATCATCGGCAACACCGGTACAGAGGGGGATACAGGCAAGGATAGCAAGGAGGAGAAACAGCCGGATCATATCTCTCACTCAGCATCCGGAATAAAAAGGATATGGGTTATCGGGAGAACCATTATTGTCTTCGTTTCACTAAGTACATACCATGGCAGAAGCAGAGAAACAGGGCTCCGTCCTCCTCCAGACGACGATGGGCGATATTACAATCGAACTCTTTGATGATATGCCGGTGACGGCAGGCAACTTTGCCAGCCTTGTGAAGAAGGGCTTCTATGATGGGATCATCTTCCACAGGGTCATCGCCGGATTCATGATCCAGGGCGGCGATCCGAAGGGAACCGGAACCGGGGGACCAGGATATACCATTAAGGACGAGTTCGCACCGGGCAGGAAGAATGTCAGGGGAACGATTGCAATGGCAAACGCAGGCCCGAACACCGGCGGAAGCCAGTTCTTTATCAATCTCGTTGATAATTCCCACCTCGACGGCAAGCACCCGGTCTTTGGGAAGGTCGTCAATGGGATCGATGTCGTCAACGCCATCGGCAAGACGAAGACCGGCAGGAACGACCGGCCCCAGACTGAAGTGAAGATCATCAAAGCATCGATGATCTAAGAACTATCCTTTTTTCCGCAGAGATCCGACAGTATCGTCAGCACAGACCCTGATCCGGGTCCATTTTCAGTATACGGTATCCGGTAGATGGCTGAGAAGGGGTGATCAGAACCGAGGATCGCAACCGCTGTTTCGTACTCCTCATCTGATCGAACCTTGTTGATGGCGAGCCGGAGATCCGAAATCCCGAGATCCGCTGCCAGTGCTGCCGTCCGGTATGCGGTCCGGATCGCCCGTTCCGTCGGTTCGGTGACGGCGATGAGATGAGAGAAGCCTTTCCCAAGACCACGGCCGAGATGCTCAAAGCCGGCCGGTGTATCCATCAGGACCGCTTCGTTCTCTTGTACTTTCACCTGCCTGACGATCCCCCGGATCAGGGAATTCTCCGGGCAGAGGCATCCGGTCCCTGCTGACTCGACCGTCCCCATCACTAAAAGCCGGATCCCGGATGGCGTCATGACACCGCACCGCGAGGCGACATCCGAGAGATCAGGGGTGAGGGAGATCACCCCGCCACCCCCGATCTTCTCGCTGATATACCGGCGGTTCCTGGTGACCGGGGTGATCATGGACTGACTGCATCCGAGGGCATAGGCGAGATCCTCCTGTGGATCGGCATCGACGGCGAGGACTGAGAAGCCCGCATCGGTAAAAGAGGTGGCAAGGAGGGCAGTTATGGTCGTCTTTCCGACCCCCCCTTTTCCACTGACGATCACCCGCAGCCCCGGCAGCGACCGTCTCCTCCGGATCCCCTGTTCAGATACCAAGCGCCTTCCTCTTCTCCTCGATATGGGCGATGATCAGTTCAGCCGCCTTCACCGGATCAGGCTCGACAGCAAACTTCGCCTTGACGATACCCTCAAGACCGTTCGTCAGGAGATCCACAACTGCCGGGCTGCCGCTGATATGCGGCATCGGGCCAAGGACGGTATAGACACCTGATGCAACGAAGTACGACCCGATAGCAACCGCCTTCTGCGAGTACCACTCAGGAGCTGCCCCGGCGACAGGGAGCTGGTGGATCCCGACACCGAGGGTGTTGCCGAGTGCGGCAAGGAGGACA
Source organism: Methanocalculus chunghsingensis (assembly GCF_018132105.1). GTDB lineage: Archaea > Halobacteriota > Methanomicrobia > Methanomicrobiales > Methanocorpusculaceae > Methanocalculus > Methanocalculus chunghsingensis. The sequence continues at coordinate 26,549 of NZ_JWHL01000015.1, forward strand.
AGGATCCGTGAACAGTCCACACAGGAGCCCATATGCAGGACCGGCGGGATACCAACCGCCTTACAGATCGATTTCAAGCCATCTCCTGCAAGGAACGCGGCATCCGGAGTGAGAAGTCCGGCTTTTCCGGAGGCGACGGCGGCACACCCGGTCTCAACGCAGAGAATATCATTTTTGATCAGTTCCTTTGAGAGGGTGACATGGCCGTAATCATGTTTGATCCTCGGGTTGTTGCAGCCGACGATCCCGACAGCCCCCCGGATCTTCCCGGCTGCTATCGCATCGACCAGCGGCTGAAGCGTTCCGCCGAGGGCGGCGGTGATCGCCTCAACCGAGAACCCGGCCTGAACGGCGACCGGTTTTCCGGGGATGAAGACCTTCTCGGGATCCCGGAGTTTGAAGTTATCAATCGCGGTCCTGACGATTGCTTCTGCAGTCTCCCGTGCAGTTGAGGGTTCAAACTCCATGTAGTAGGAGCCCGGAATCTTCGCCTTCGGGCTTGTCGAGATGATCTTTGTATGGAAGCAGCTCGCCGTCCTCGGAAGCGAAGGGAAGATACACTGGTAATCGACGACCATCGCCTCAAGGGCGCCTGTTGCGATGACCAGCTCCTGGTTGAAGTGGTTGCCGGCCATCGGGATTCCTTTTCGCATCAGGAGCTCGTTTCCGGTGCAGCAGAGGCCGACAAGGTTGATCCCGGCTGCTCCGGCATCCCGGGCACGTTTCTGCATCGCCTCATCCTCTGCAGCATTGACGATCATCTCCGAGAGCATCGGGTTGTGGCCATGGAGCGAGATGTTGACCATATCCTCCTTAACGACGGCGAGGTTGATCTGCGACTCGCAGGGAACCGGGGTGCCGAAGAGGACATCGGATACCTCGGTTGCCATCATCGACCCGCCCCAGCCGTCGGCAAGGGCTGTCCTGAGACCATGGAGGAGTATATTGCCATAATGAGCCCCGACACCCATCTGGATCCGATGCATCGCCTCGACGATCTCACGGTCGACACTCCGTGGCAGGATTCCGGTCTCCTCCCAGATGGCATGGGTGGCAGTCGGTGCCCGCCGGGTCAGTTCGATCTCACCTTTCACGGTGCCGAACTCTTCGAGGTACGCGAGTGCGAGATCATGGGCCACCTCGATCGCCTCACGGTTGGTGGGGATATTATACTCTTCTGCGAGTGCAAAGAGCTTCTTCCGATCGGTGATCATATAGTCGTTCGTCTCCCCTTTACCGACAAGGAGGAGGGTCTCGACGATCTCACGGCCATGATCTGAGTGGGAGGCCGCCCCGGTTGCAAGGGTATCCAGCAGGTTGCGTGCGACGATCAGGTCGGCATCTGCGCCGCAGACACCCCGGTCACGGTTGCGCTCAGGGATGATCCGGCAGGGCCCCATTGTGCACCTGCTGCAGGAGAGGCCGGATGAGCACCATTTACATCTTGGATCCTGCATCTCGTCCCTGTCCCAGACGGTCTCGATCCACTCCTTCAGACAGTGTTCGACCGCCTTCATGGCGGTCTCATCGATCGTCCTCTCCAGGACCTTCTCCCGGATCACCTTCGGGTTCATCAGCGACATCTTCGCCCTGTCAAGGTCGCATGTCTCCATACGCTCCCCGATCAGCTGCGGTCTGACTTTCTTCTCTTCACCTGACACTATCATCACCTCTTCAGAGTGGGGTACTCCACAGGAATCTCACTATCCTCGTATATTATAAAGATTCTCCTTAACCCCCAAAATTTATTCAATATTCTTCAATAATTCATCAATAATAAAATTTTTGTAATCCACAATACAAAACTGTATCAAAGATTGAGTGGAACAAGTAGATACTTCCGGGAGGTCTGCATGATCCTCGAAACACTCCTGATAGCCTCCTGCCTTGTATCCGCTTTCATCACCTTCGGTCTTGGGATCTATGTCTATGCAAAAATCCCGGGTACAAAGACCGCCATCATCTTTCTCGCTGCAATGGCAACTGCAACATACTGGGCACTCGGAGAGTTCTTCCTCTGGCAGGCCGCCAGTTATGAAGGGGTGCTCCTCTGGCTGAAGATCAGCTCGTTCTGGCCGGTCCTTGCTGTCCTTGCCGCCCACTTTATCCTGATATATACTGAACACCCCTTATCTGAGAGGAGAAAGATACCCCTCCTGCTTGCTCTCCTCTATCTCCCTGCCTCTGTTTTTTCCATACTGGGGAGCTTCACCGATACCATCTATACCGTTGTCTTCAATGGAGCACGGTGGATATACCAGCCGGTACTCTCCGGACCTTTGTACATCACCTCTGCACTTTTTGTTATCGTCGTGATGATCCTGGCGGTGTACCTGATCGCCTCAGCATGGCTGGGAGCACCAAATGAACGTATCCGGCGACAGAACCGCCTCGTCTGTCTCGGACTGCTCGCTGCAATCGGCTTTGGGATGATCTCCGGATTAATCCTTCCGGTACTCGGTATCACAACCCCGAACTTCATCTTTATCGGACTTGCAATCTTCTCATGCTGCATCACCATTGCGATTGTCCGATACGGCCTCTTCACCCTGAAACCGGAGACCGCAGGACCGGAGATCATCCAGACGATGCCGGACGGGCTGTTGCTGGTGGATCCACAAGGCCTGATCATCTCGGCGAATAGTGCAGCATACGGGATCTTCGGGTCAGTCCCAGGCAGCCTTCCGGGAAAGAGTATCCGGATGATCCTTCCTGAGGATGTCTGTGCAACGATACGAATGCACGGCGGGCAGGGAGAGACGATTACAGACCTTGAGGCATATCCGGAGAATATCGGGGGGAAAGCCATCAGCATCGCAGCATCCGGGGCACAGGCCCCTGATGGCGAACCGGCAGGCTGCATCCTCATTATCCGGGATATTTCAGCACGAAAGGCGGCTGAAAGGGCCCTTCGGATTGCCAGTGAGAAGATCAGCTGGCTCACACGCCTCACCCGGCACGATATCGCAAACGAGGTGACTGCCCTTGGCGGTTATCTTGAACTGCTCAAAGAAGAGGACGATTCAGAGAGACGCGAGTACTATCTCGGTCAGGCCGCCCGGAAAGTCGGAACCATCACCGGCCATCTCAGGTTCTCCCGTGAATACCAGGATATCGGGGCGTATGACCCGGAATGGCAGCCGGTTCAACCCCTGATCAAACGGGTTGCCGGAGATATCCGGATAGAGGGGATTGAGATGATAGAACATGTTGATCCGGTAACAATCTATGCAGATCGCCTCTTTATCAAAGTGATCCATACGTTGCTGGAAAATGCGATCCGCCATGGGGGTGCCATCACGACCATCACCATCTCAACCAGTGAACAGGAGGACGGGAGCCTCATCCTGGTAATCGAGGATGATGGCACCGGTATCCCGGATGAGGAGAAGGAGTTGATATTCCGGTACGGGTATGGGAAGAATACCGGGTTTGGGCTTGCATTTGCCCGTGACATCGCGGCGGTAACAGGGATCACCCTCATCGAAGACGGAGAGGAGGGGCGGGGAGCCCGCTTTGAGCTGATGATTCCAAAGCAGGGATGGAGACGAACACAACCCTGAACAGAGTCGTGCCGATACGCCGTTTCAGGGATGGGTGCGTCCGAGACGCCGGCCTGCCTCCATCGCCTGATCCAGGAGGTCCGGGTGGTGCTTCACACCGCCTGCATCAAAGATGGAGAAGACCGCAACCTCATCGACAATCTCATACCCGAGAGCTTCAAGCGGGAGGCGGAGGGCGTCAAGGGCAAATCCCATATCCTCCTTATGTTCCTGCTCGGCGATGGCGGCGATGACCGCCCGCCTTCCCTGCCCCGCAAGCCGACTCGACCATGGGCGTGGACGGGTATCACCGAAGTCATAGAAGCAGTAGAGCCGGTCGATGAAGGCCTTCATCAATGCGGTGATATTGTAGTTATGTGTCGGGGAGACGAGGACGAGTGCATCGGACTGCTGGATGGAGGGGTACAACGGAGTGAAGCCATCCTGAAGGCCTGTGCAGATCTTGTCCTTCCGGCACCGTTCACAGCCGGTACATGATGAGAAATCGATATCCCTGAGGTATACCGGTTGTGTCTCCATCCTCGCGGCCTCTGCACCTTTGAGGATATAATGGAGGAGGATATCGGAGTTGCCGCCCTTTCTCGGGCTTCCGGAGATGCCAAGGACGGTATTGGGGGAGGTATTCCGGTTCATCCCTCCCGGTTTCTCGTCAGCAGTCATCTCTTTACCGGTTGGACCCGGTATCTCCCTTCAGGAACCGTGATGACAAACCTCGCCCCCTCACCGTGGATGCCGTCCTCGATGATCGAGATCCCGGTGATCGCGAGGATCTCCCGGATCAGGAAGAGGCCAAGCCCGGTGTTCCCCCCAAACCCATGGTCGAAGATACGCTCCTTCTGCTCCTCCGGGATACCGATGCCGTCATCTGCAACGGTGATCAGAAGGTTTCCGTCGGTCTCCGCACAGGAGATGGAGATCCCGGTCACCTCTTTACCGTGCCGGATCGCGTTATCAAAGAGGTTCTCAAAGACCTTCGGGAGCATCGGATCGGCATAGACGATATACTCCCCGCAGGAGAGGGTGAGGGGGAGGCAGCAGGGGGGATAGATGATGGATGAGAGGGGCTGCCATACCGGTTCCTGGCTCCCGAGTTCCTGGTAGATCCGGGTAAACTCGATCTCGGAGTGGATCCGAAGAACCGCCGTCTCCATTGCAGCAAGATATCTCAGTATGGTCGGATCATCGGCCTCGAACCGTGCAAGCTCAATAGCGCTCTGTGCAACCGTGATCTGGTTGACGATATCATGGCGGGTGACACATGAGAGGAGGGAGAGCTTCCGGTTCGCCTCACGGAGATCCATCTCCGCCCTCCTCCGGTTCGTGATCTCGTGGATGATGATGCACTGATCATCGGCACCGGTTCCGGCGAGGAGATACCTCCTGATCTCAAGGAGACGGCCATCCGGCATCTCATGCTCACGTACCTCCTCCCCAGGAGGAAAGGAGGGGATAACCTCGGAGATATCCTTCCCAATGGCAGATCCTGATTCGAGATATGTTGCGGATGCCCTGTTCTGGTAGATGATCGCCCCGGTCTCATCTGCGATCAGAATGCCATCCGGGAGGATATCAGGGATACTGCACTGCGTCCGGGGGAGGATGGTAAAGAGCCTGTACTTTACGGAGGCGAAGGTCAGGATACCCGCGACGAGGAGGAAGATGACCGGGGTTATCTGGAGGCCGGGGGCCGGGCCGAGCTTGGCGACATAGACACTGCTTGTCAGGATCGGAAGGAGGATGGCAAGGATCAGAAGCCCTATCTGCGGCCGGTAGAAGGAAGGATAATCCAACCATGCCGCCAGAAGGAGGGAGAGGGAGAAACCGACGAGTGCCATCATATACAGAAAGGCGATCCAGAAGATCGGGCCGTATTCGTATATGAAGAGAACAAAACCCCCAAGAGAATACGGTGAGATCGACGTATAGTACAGGGAATGGAGCGGGTTTGTAATCATCGCGAGATAGAAGAGGATCAGGGGGAGGGCGATGACGAGGAGAGTGCTCCGGGTGAGATACCTGCTCCGGCCGGTATAGGAGAGGACGAAGAAGAGGAAGGAGGGGACGAGGATGAAGATCCCAAGATACTCAGCTGCGGTTGTAACGAGGTTTCCCCCGGCGGTTATGACCGCAAGTTCCAGTGCATACGCCAGCGCCCAGATCGATGCCCCGATGCAGATCCCCTGCAGAGGCAGGAGACCGGGGGTGTCAGGGAGGCGGCGGGTGAGAAGAAGGAGATAGAGGCCGAGGAGAAATGATCCCAGGTAGATGAGGATAAACGGGGAGTACTGGAGGATCATCGGAGGACACCGGAAAGTGGAACAATATTAACGTATGTAGACATAAATACAGTTCATTATTCATGGCAGATGATTTTCGCGAAACCCAGTACTTCCGCCACCCGCTGATCCTTGCGATCGTCGGGGGGACGGCTGCGGTAACATGGTATACCTTCATCACCGAAGTTCAGGAGCTCAAACCACTCCAGCTCTTCATCCTCGGAATGATCGGGATTATCGTTCCCCTTCTCTTTCTGACGCTCCGGCTTGAGACTCATGTCTCACCCGATGGGATCCGGTACCGGATGCCCCCGGTGGTCCGGAAGGAACGGACGATCACCTGGAGCGATCTCGAGGATGCTGACCTCACAACGGTCCGGCCGATCCGTGACTGCGGGGGATGGGGGGTACGGTTCTGCCGGGGGCAGGGGATCGCGTATCTCGTCAGCGGAACTGAGGTGCTCCGGTGTACGCTCCGGTCAGGCCAGAAGGTCCTCCTCGGAACAAAGAGGGGCGAAGAGATGATGGCGGCCGTGAAGGCGCATCAGAGATGAGGGAGATCGGGATCGACCGTCGGATCAATCTGATGGAGACGGTCGATGAGCGTCGCACAGGTACGCGGATACTCTTCCTCGATCCTTAAACGCTCCTCCTCAGCCTTTGCACTATCCTTTTTCAGGGTATCCTGCTTCCCGATAGCAACGGTACGCTCCCTGTTTAGCCGGATCTCCTCCTGTATCCCCGGATGGCTCGCCACCTCCTGCCGTACTGTAGCAAGTTTCTCTTCTGCCGCCCGGTACTCCTCATACACTTTCTTCATCGATTCTGCGAAGTGAACACCTGAGAAGAGCTGCTGCTCCTCCCGGTTCTTCAGCTGCAGCTCGCCGGACTGGATGAGGGACCGGATCGACGAGATGACCGGCGGGATCAGTTCCAGTGCCTCAGGCCGGGGGTGATCCTCTCTGCATATCCTCTGGAGTTCCTGGATATCACCGACCGGTGCCTTATGCCGTTTGAGGAGTTTTTCTGCTCTTCCGAGGACTGAGCCTGCCGGGGACCGGATCTGTGCAAGATGCCGGATCGCAGCCTCCCGTTCTGCCACCGCTGCATCGATCCGCTCTGTGGCGTCACCGGTATCGACCGCCTCGATCGCGGCGAGAAGTTCCGTCTTTGTACGATCGAGGTGGTCAACCTCCTCTTCTGCGGATCTGATCGTTTGGAGCGCCTGCTCATGCGTCCGGATCATCTCAAGAGCCATGTTGTGCATAGCACGAATATCCCTGATCCGTGCCTGTCGGGCATCATCCTCGCTGATCGCTTCTGTCATGTCGTTGACGGCACGGCCGATCTCCTTGATGGTCCGGCGAAACTCTGCCATCTCCTCATTGTAAGCGGCTGCAAGGTACTTCCCCGGCCCTTTTGCGACGGTGATACAGCCTTTGAGGATCTCTGCTGCGGTTCCATAGTACTCCCTCGGAGGGCCGGCCGGCTCCTTCTCAAGGATCAATGTAAGCGAACGGATCGCCTGGGGACGGGCAGTCTTCAGAACTGATTTCACCTTCGGGTGGAGCTCGTCGCTCTCGGGATCATGATCGATCGCAACGATGAGCTCCCGGATTTTCTTCAGTGCAATAGCAATCTCTGACTGCGGGGCCTCCAACCTGCTGGCAAGCTCTGCCTGGTATTCTTCTTCCTTCCGATCAAGCCAGCCGGGGAGGTCGGAAGAGCCGAGAACCAGGGTTTCCGGCTTCTCCTCCTTCCGGCCGAGGAGTGAACGCAGCTTTGAGAACATACTGAAGGTATCAGGTGCCGGAGATGAAAGCGTTTCTGTTAGAAGTATCCGAAGGATGTCACCGCATCTTCAGAAAACTGATGATCTCATGGATATCCGGGACGCTGTGGACGGGATAGACTTTCGAGAAGATGACATTCTGATCAGCATCGACGATGATATTTGCCCGTTCCGAAAAGCCGTTCGCCTCACGGAAGATGCCAAACTGCATGGCCACCTGCCCATGCGGCCAGAAGTCGCAGAGGAGCCGGGTGTGCCGGATACCGAGGCTCGCTGCCCATGCCTTCTTGCAGAGGAACGAATCGACACTTATCCCGACGCAGTAGGTCTCAAGCGATGCGAAGGTATCCCGGTTCTCTTCGAGGGAGAGCATCTGCTGTGCACAATAGTCAGTCCATGCAAGCGGGTGAAAGGAGAGGAGGACCCGGGTCTCTGCATGTTCAAGAAGGCTGAAGGTCTCATTATGCTGGTCTTTCAGGGAGAAGTTTCCGGCAGGATCTCCCGGCCGGGACATCCGGATTTGTGGTTGCATAGAATGGATTTCAACCAAGTAAGAAGATAATAGTATTGTTATAAAAAAGTGAGATCTCCGGTCAGGGGGAGAGATCTACATCATCGGCATGCCGCCGCCCATGCCACCCATCGCCTGCATGGCGGCCATCTCCTCTTCAGAGGGCATAGCGCCTGCTCCGGATGAAGCGATGATCTCATCGATTCTGAGAATCATGGCAGCGGCTTCTGCGGCAGAGGAGATCGCCTGGGACTTGATCCGGAGCGGCTCGATGACGCCTGCCGCCCGCATATCAACCGCCTCCTGCGTTTCGGGATTGAGGCCTGCCGTCGTCATGCCCTGCTCATGTGCAGTCCTGAGGCTGGCGAGCATATCGATGGGATCAAGGCCGGCGTTCTCCGCAAGGGTACGTGGAATCACCTCAAGGGCGGATGCAAACGCCTCGATGGCAAGCTGCTCGCGGCCGCCGACACCGGACCCATATGCAGAAAGGCGGCGGGAGAGTTCCATCTCGACAGCACCGCCCCCGGCGACCGCTTTTCCATCCTCAAGGGCGGCACCGACGCCACGGAGTCCGTCCTCGACAGCAAGACCGAGTTCATCCACGACATGGCTGGTTCCTCCCCTGACGACGAGAGTAACGGCATGGGGATTCCTGCATCCTGAGATGACGACCATCCGCTCACCGGAGAGCCGCTTCTCCTCGACCTTTCCTGCATATCCAAGCTCTTCTCCGGAGATGGCATCAAGGGAGGAGATGATCGGAGCACCGGTCGCCTCTGCAATCGTCTCCATATCAGACTTCTTCATCCGCCGTACGGCAAAGATACCCGCTTTGGCAAGGAGTTTCTCAGCAAACTCATCGATTCCTTTCTGGCAGAAGACGACATCCGCACCGGATGCGATGATCCGCCCGACCATCTCCCGCTGCATCTCCTCCTCCTTTGCCAGATAACCCTCCAGCTCCTCAGGGCGTGTGATGGTGATCTCGGCATCGACCTCGGTCTTCCTCATCTCGATGGCTGCGTTTAAGAGAAGGATCTCTGCATCAGTGACGGAACCGGGCATCGAGGGGTGGAGTCGCTCCTTATCGATGACGATCCCTTCGATGATCTCTGCATCATCAGCTGAGCCCCCGACCTTCTTCTCGACCCGGATATTCGTGACATCTGCATGCCCCTCCTCATCAGTGATCTGTGAGACCGCCTCGACGATGAGATCCGCAAGATGCTCTTTTGTCGTCTCTGCACCCTTCCCGGTCATCGCGGTTCCGGCAATTCTGGTCAGGATCTCCCTCTCTTCGGGGCCGACTGCAAAGGAGAGTTCTTCAAGGATTTTGCCTGCCTTCTCCTGTGCCATCCGGTATCCCTGCACAATGACGGTCGGATGAACGTCCTGATCAAGAAGGGTCTCTGCCGTCTTGAGGAGCTCCCCGGCAAGAACAACAGCGGTCGTGGTGCCATCCCCGGCCTCGTCGTCCTGCGTTTTTGCGATCCCGACCATCATCTTCGCGGCAGGATGCTCAATCGCCATCTCCTGCAGGATGGTGACACCATCATTTGTGATGACCACATCGCCGATCGAGTCGACGAGCATCTTATCCATCCCCTGAGGGCCAAGCGTCGTCCGGACGACGGCTGCAACGGCTTTTCCGGCTGCAATGTTATTGCTCAGGGCATCACGGCCGCCCGTCTTCTCAGTTCCTTCCCGATAGATACCTGCATTCATCTCTGGTCCTCCTCCGTACTGCTGCATATTCATCACCACTACAGTTGCGTGGTTTGGGGGGCTACATAAATGTAACCCAAAATTCAGCAGAATTACATCCCATTTATCGAATCTGACCATCCAAAGCCCGAAAAGAGATTCCATGCCCCGGCGGATTTTTCTAAGGAGGAAAAGAGCATAGAAAGGAGCGATGGGGCCGGATGCATGGATGCACCAGCGCATACGATGGAAAAGGAGGAGATGGTATCCGGTATATCACTCAAAGAGGGGATCAACCGCATCCTCAAACATCGTTGATCTCCGCTCCTGGGAGACGAGGACATCCTTCTTCGTCTCCTTGGCGATCTCAAGGAGTTCGGTGATCCGGGGTGCATTGCCGATGGACGCAAGGATGACGACACCGGCGATATACGACGATTCGACAGGATAGTCGCCGCCCCGGACCTCGACACCGGCGATATTCTCCTCGACCCATGACTTGGACTTCTCGACACCCTTCCGATCCAGTTCATTCGGAGGACCGGCAACGAGAACCAGTGCCCGCTCGGCTGTGGTATAGTCGCAGGGGAGTGTCAGGCGACCGAGCATTGCCCGCCGGATGACCCCGATGATCTTTGCAGACTTGTCCTCCCCGGTCAGGGAGCTCTCGGCCTCCTCCTTCTTCTTCCCAAATCCGGAGAAGAGACTCTTCTTCGGCTTACTTTTCGTGCTCACTTCAGAGACGGCATAGCCGACGGTTGAGATGCCGCCACCCCTGAGGGTATTGATGAACTCGGACGAATCGACGACCATCTCACCGACACCAAGCTTTCCAACCTCCCCTGCCCGGAAGAGGACGCCAAATCTCCGGACGAGCTCGTCATTGAGGGTATCATATCCCGCCTTGACACTCTCCCCCTCACTCTTCCATGCACTGTTATCAAAGATGAAGGTATTATCGGCCTCCTTGACGAGTGTTGCAAGGCTCCGTGCTGCATTATAGGAGTAGAGCTTCCCCTCCTCCGGAGCCGGGATCATCCCGAGGACATAGACCGGCTCCCGGTAGATACGCTTCAGGTGCCGGCAGAGGACCGGGGTCCCCCCTGATCCGGTTCCCCCACCGAGACCTGCAACCACGATGAATGCATCGATGTCATGAGTACCCCGCATATCGATTGCATTGATGATGGTATCGATCTCATCAGCGGCGATCTTTGCGCCGGTGACGTTGTCGGTCCCGACACCATGGCCCTTGACGACCGTCTGACCGATGAGGAGGCGATCCTTCATCTCGATGTGCTTGAGCCCCATCAGATCTGTTCGTGCGGTATTTACAGCAATACCCCGGAAGCTGTTCCCCTGGATCTTCTTATCCATCGCAAGGAACATATCAACGATCTTGCCCCCGGCCTGTCCATATCCAATAAAAAATACTCTCATCTCTAACCACCAGTGAAATGCAGATCATACGTCCCCGGCATCCCGGACTGGATGGAGGGACGTATCTACAAGGTCTTGTACGGTTGATACTCCTCCAACAAAGCGCTTCTGGTTTGATCTACAGGATCACCGGGGCCGGCCAGCCGGTGGGAAGGAGAGGATCCGGGGAAAATGGGGGTTCAGGCAGAGGGATTTGTCCGCGCCCCGGCTGGTGAGAGGAGGAGGAAGGAAGTCTTTCAGCCGTCGTGGCGCAGCGATGAGGAATCGGAGACAGATTTATTTAACATATAATATACATATACCATGGTTCGGAAGGATAAAGATGGTCGAAATGATATAAATATATCAGATGAGTCAGCCCTCTCCATTTCGGATCATCTATATCGATGATGAGCCTGCCCTCCTTGAGATAGGAAAGATCTTCCTCGAAAGGAACGGCCATTACTCTGTGGATGTTGAGGCGGATCCGGAGAGTGCCCTTGGCAGGGTGCTCACCGGGGAGTACGACGCCATCATCTCCGATTACCAGATGCCGGGCATGAATGGCATCCAGCTCTTACAAAAGATCCGAAACGCAGGGTGCAGGGCCCCGTTCATCATCTTCACCGGGAAGGGGCGGGAGGATGTTGTCATCGAGGCACTCAACAACGGTGCTGACTTTTATCTTCAGAAGGGCGGGGATCCGAAGTCACAATTTGCCGAACTTTCAAAGAAGCTTGAGCATGCCATCGGGAGGCGGCGGGCAGAGGAGGAGATCGAATACAGGCTCAGGTTTGAGCGGGTGGTGGCTGACATCTCCTCGCTCTTCCTGTATGCGGACTCATTTGATATCGCGGCAAACCAGGCCCTCTCCGAGATAGGATCCTTTACAAACGCTTCCCGTGCCTACCTCTTCCTCTTCAGCCATGAGCGGCAGGCGGCAGACAATACCCATGAGTGGTGTGCGGATGGCATCTCCCCGCAGAAGGAGCATCTCCAGGATCTCCCGATATCCAACTTTACCTGGTGGATGGAGAGGTTAAAGGGAGACGGGCACTTCGGGATCAATAGTGTCGCATCGCTCCAGGATGAGGCAGCAGCTGAACGGGAGATCCTCGCGGCGCAGGATATCGAATCTTTGATCGTCCATTCGATCATCATCGGGGGAGAGATAGCCGGATTCATCGGGCTTGACAATAACCTCTCGATACGGGAGTGGGGAGAAGAAGAGGGAGATCTCCTCAGGATCAGTGCAAGCCTCTTCTCAGGAGCCCTTGAGCAGAAGAGGGCACAGGAGGCTCTCCTCCAAAGGAACGAAGCACTTGCAGCTGCAGAGGAGGAGTTGCGATCCCAGCTTGAGGATCTCGTCTCGGTGCAGGGTGAGCTCCGCCAGTCCCGGGATCTCTTCCGGACCTTCATCGACCATTCATATGATGCGATCTTCATTCATGATCTGAAAGGTACGGTCCTTGATGTGAATGAGACGATGCTCTCGATGTATGGCGTCACCCGGGAGGAGGCATTCAGGTATACCATTGCAGGGTACAGCGGCCCGGAATGTACGATGAAGGAGGTTGCCGGGAAGTGGGAACAGGTCCTCGCTGGCGAGAATCTCCTCTTCCCCTGGAAGGCCAGGCGGCCGAAGGATGGATCGGTCTTTGATGCGGAGGTCTTCCTGACACGGGCTGAGATCGGAAAGGAGATCTATATTCTTGCCTATATCAGGGATATTACTGAAAAGATACGGGCAGAGAAGGAGCGCAAGCTGAACGAACTCCGGATGGCTGCCCTCCTTGAGCTTGCGGAGATTGCAGATCAACCGGAGACAACAATAATCGATACCGCAATTGAGCGTGCTGTCGCCATCACCGGAAGCCAGGTCGGGTATCTTGCGTTCCTCTCGTCAGATGAGTCATTGATGACGATGTACTCCTGGTCTGAAGCTGCGAATGAGGGTTGCGGGATACTGAATAAGCCGATCATCTATCCCGTCTCTGAGACAGGTCTCTGGGGAGAGGCGGTGCGGCAGAGGAAACCAGTCATAACAAATGACTACCAGGCAGAGAACCCCCTCAAGAGGGGATATCCGGAGGGGCATCTCCAGATCGAGAGGCATATGAATATCCCGATCGTCGATGATGGCCGTATTGTCCTTGTTGCTGGTGTTGGCAATAAAGAGGAGCTGTACACAGACGAGGATGTCCGGCAGCTCACCCTCCTGATGGACGGGCTCTACAAGACCATCCGTTCCCGGCGGGCAGGTGAGGAGCTTGCGGCAGCCGAAGAGGAGATGCGATCACAGATCGATGAACTCGTCTCGGTACAGAAGAGGCTTGCAGAATCGAATGAGTATCTCGGGAAGCTGATCACCCATGCCAGCACCCCGATCATCGTCTGGGATGACGAGTTCCGGATCACCCTCTTCAATAAGGCATTTGAAGCGCTCACCGGGATCACCGAGAGCGAGGCGATCGGATCCGATCTTACGATCCTCTTTGATCCTGAGGATCTGGAAACGGCGATGGAGTATGTCCGTACCGCAAGCGCTGGAGAAGGCTGGACAGACCGTGAGATCCCGATCCGTACACGGATGGGAGGAAAGAGGATCATTCGCTGGAACTCGGCAGCCATCACCGAAGACGACGGGATCATCGCCACGATCGCCCAGGGGCAGGACATCACCGACCAGCGGCTGCTTGAGGAGCAACTCAGTATCATCAGCGACACCATCCCGGACAGCATCATCTACCAGATTGAGACGAGCCCGTCCGGGGAACGCCGCTTCCTCTATATCAGCTCCGGGATTGAATCGATCTGCGGAATAACGGTTGAGGATGCCTGCCGGGATGCATCCCTCCTGTACAGCAGGATCATCCCCGATGATTATGAGCAGCTTGCCTGGCGTGAAGCGGCTTCGCTTGAAACAATGACCCCGATGACCACCGAATTCCGTATCAGGGACAGAAATGACGATATCAGGTGGATCTTGCTCAGGGCAGTGCCTGAAGTACGGTCGGATGGAAGCATCATCGGGTACGGGGTTGCAGTTGATATCACTGATCGGAAGCTGATGGAGGAGGATCTCAGGGAGAGGAATGAGGGGCTTACGGCAGCCGAAGAGGAGATCCGATCACAGCTTGAGGAGGTGCTCACCCTCCAGAGAGAGAATGAGGAGGTGAGAAACCAACTCGCACGGATCATTGATACGCTCCCTGATCCGACCCTTGTGGTGGATGCAGACGGGGTGGTGACCGCCTGGAACCAGGCGATGGAGGAGCTGACCGGTGTTCCTGCCGGGGATATGATCGGGGAAGGAGACTATGCATATGCGGTTCCGCTCTACGGGGAACGAAAACCCATCCTCATCGATCTCGCCCGGGGGGTGGCGGGTGATTATGATGCATACACATCCGTCCGTGGAGAGGGGGGTGTTATTGAGTCGGAGACGATCGATGCGTCTCCAGGGGGAAGGAGCGCCAGCCTCTGGATTCGTGCAGTCCCCCTCTATGACGACGCCGGACGGTGTATCGGCGGGATCGAGACGATCCGGGATATTACAATACAGAAGGAGCAGGAGCTGAAACTCCGGGAGAGTGACGCCCTCCAGCATGCGATCCTGACCGCGATTCCTGATCTTCTTATCCGCCTTGACAGCGGGGGAAGGTACCTTGATCTTCTCAGCCCTGATAACGATCGTCTGTTCCTGCCGAAGGAGATGATGATTGGACGGACAATTAGCGAGACGCTCTCTCCTGAGATAGGGATGCAGGCGACCAGGGCTATCAGCAGAGCACTTGCGACCGGGGAGGTGCAGCAGATCGAATATACGCTTGATCTCCCTGCCGGCACCCTCCACTTCGAGGCCCGGATCGCCCCGTATGCCGAGGGTGAGGTGGTTGCGATCATCCGGGATGTCACCAGCCGGAAGAAGGCAACCGCCGCACTCCATGAACGGGTGAAGGAGGCCGGATGCCTGTACCGGATCTCTTCCCTTCTCGGCCGGATGGGATTGGGCAGGGATCTGATCCTCAGAGGGGTCACGGAAACGATCCCGACCGGGTACCGGCATCCCGGAATCCTCTCTGTCCGGATCACCGTTGCTGATCAGATCTATTCGACCGAAGGCTTCCGGGAGACACCGTGGTCACTGAAGAGGGCGATCATCGCCTGGGAAGAGAAGATCGGAGATATCAGTCTCTTCTATCATGAGGATATTGCGTTTCTTGAAGAGGAAGAGGCGCTCCTTGATACGATTGCTGCACTGCTCGGGCGCTATCTTGAACAGATCAGATTCAGGGAGATGCTCCTTTACAAGAACGAGGAACTTGAGGCTGCGGAAGAGGAGATGCGGGCACAGCTGGATGAGCTCATCTCGATGCAGTCTGAGATTGCAGCCGGAAGGGAGCGGCTTCTCCAGATCATCGAATCACTCCCCGAGCCGACCTTCGTCGTCGATGCAGACGGGGTGGTGACAGCGTGGAACCTGGCGATGGAGGGGCTGACCGGGGTTCCTGCCGGAGATATCGTCGGGAAGGGGGATTGTGAATATTCGATCTCCCTCTATGGCGACAGACGACCTGTCCTCATCGATCTCGCACGTGGGATCGGGGATCCATGCATGTACCCGAGCCTCCGGCAGAAGGGGAATATCATTGAGGTGGAGACGGAGGGAGCACGCCCCCGTGGGAGAAGAGCGATCCTCTGGGCACGGGCAGTCCCCCTCTTCGATGATCAGGGGCGGTGTACAGGGGCGATCGAGACGATCCGGGATGTCACGGAGAACCGGAAGGCACAGGAGCGGCTCCGTGTCAATGAGGAGAAATACCGGGCACTCATCGAGAACCTGACCGAGGTCGTCTATACCCTTGATACCGACGGGAGGATCACCTACGTCTCCCCGAATGTCGAGGGGATTACCGGGTACAGACGAGATGAGCTGGTCGGTCGGAGTATTCGTGATTTCGTTCATCCCGACGAGGTTACCGGACAGTTTGAGAAGTTTGGACAGGTGGTTGCAGGCAATCCCGTTGTGACCGAATTTGGATTCCCAGGAAAGGATGGGAGTGTTACCTGGATGCGAACCTCAGCCCGGCCGGTGATCCGGGACGACAGGGTGCTTTCGGTCCAGGGGGTCATGACCGATATCACCGACAGAAAGGAGATAGAGGATGCCCTCCGGCTGAGTGAGGAGAAGTACCGCCAGCTTGTTGAGAATCTCAGCGAGATCATCTACACCCTTGACACCGAGGGGAGGATCACCTATATCTCCCCGAATGTCACGACGATCAGCGGGTATTCCCCCGAGGAGCTTTATGGGCGGCATTTTATTGAGTTCGTCCATCCCGAGGATACCGATGAACGGATCGATGAGTTCCGGAAGGCCCTCGCCGGGATGGCAGAGCCGACAGAGTACCGGTTCATAATAAAAGACGGCAGATCTGTCTGGATCCGGACCGCAGCCCGGTCGGTGATCCGGGATGGTACGCTGACAGGGATCCAGGGGATCCTCACCGATATCACCGAACGGAAGGAGGCTGAGGAGAAGATCCGGGAGAGTGAGGAACGGTTCCGTCGGCTCGCAGAGAACGCCGGGGATATCATCTACCGGGTCGATCTCCATCCCGCACAGCGGTTTACGTATGTGAACCCGGCTGTGACGCGGATCACAGGCTATACGCCCGAGGATCATTACCGCGACCCGACGCTTGGCTATACGATCATTCATCCCGAGGATCGCCATCTGCTCACTGATCTGGCGAAGGGAAGGAAGCTCAGTGAGCCGCTCATTCTCCGCTGGATACGAAAAGACGGAGAGATCATCTGGGTGGAGCAGAAGAATGTCCCCGTCTATGATGATGGCGGCCGGATGATCGCAATCGAGGGGATCGCCCGCGATATAACGGCTGCAAAACTGATCGATGATGAGCTTGCACGGAACGCTGCTGCCATCGCCGATGCAAACCGGAAGCTGAACCTGATGGCCGGGATCACCCGGCATGATATCGCCAACCAGCTGACGGTGCTTGGCGGCTACCTCTCGCTCTCACAGGAGATGGTAACTGATGAGACGCTGGCGACGTACCTCAGCCGGATGAACGAGGCAACCCGGTGGATCAAGCGCCAGATCGAGTTCACCCGCGAATACCAGGATCTCGGGGTGATAGCCCCGGCATGGCAGAAGGTTGGAGAACAGCTCGTCGGGATCGGATCGAAGGGGATCCCGATCGTCGATGAGACCGGAGATACTGCGATCTTTGCCGATCCCCTCCTCCCCCGCACCTTTGCGAACCTGATGGAGAATACGGAGCGGTATGCAACCGGGGCGACCCGGGTCAGGGTCTCCTGCGAGGAGGATGGCGGGGATCTCCTCATCGTCTGGGAGGATGACGGCCCCGGCATCCCGGATGGCGATAAAAAGAAGATCTTTGAACGGGGTATCGGGAAGAATACCGGCCTTGGCCTCTTCTTCATCCGGGAGATCCTCGGGATTACCGGGATCACGATCACCGAGGAGGGCATCGATGGTGAGGGGGCAAGGTTTGTGATGCGGGTGCCGGAAGGGGGATGGAGGAGGGGGTGACGGGTGATCCGTGGCGGCACCCGATATCTCATCTTCGACACCGAGACGACCGGGCTCCCCCTCTATCCCGGTGCACCGTATGCTGATCTGCACGCCTGGCCGCGTCTTGTTCAGGTCGGCTGGGTTGTTTGTTCTGCATCCGGGGAGCAGATTGCCGGGGAGAGCCTTATCATCAGGCCCGAGGGATTTGCGATCCCCGCAGGCGCTGAGAAGGTGCATGGGATATCAACCCGATCCGCAGAGGCCACAGGGGTCCCGGTTGCTGATGCTCTCCGAAGATTCCAGGAGGAGTGCGCCCGTTCTGATGCCGTTGTTGCCCATAATCTCGCTTTTGATGAGGGGGTGATCACCTCCGAATGTCTCCGTCTTGAAATGGATCCCCCGTTTTTGGACCTGATACGCATCTGCACAATGGAGGTCGCGGCCCCGGTCTGCAGGCTCCGGCGGCCGGGGGGATGGAAGTATCCCACATTGACTGAGGTGCATGGGTTTCTTTTCGGGGCAGGGTATGAGGGCTGTCATGATGCTCTGCATGATGCGAAGGCGACCGCCCGGTGTTTCTTTGAGCTGGTGGACAGGGGGTGTATCGTTATGGATGATGGTGAAGGCAGGGAAGCTGAATAATAGGAGGAGAGGGGGGAGGGGATACCGACCAGTCAAGAGAAAGCTACTTCTTTCCTGAGATGATATGATTGATGAGTGTTCCCCACGCATGTGGGGATGAACCGATGACACGATGGGTGCCGCCCATCTTGGAGTTGTGTTCCCCACACCTGTGGGGATTGAATTTTTTCTCAATAAAACCGCTAATGGAGCATGTGTTCTATGAGAGGTGCGGATTCCGAATTTTATTTCTTATAATGACAAAGTTGGGTTACTCCAATTTTGAACCCATCAGAACGATGATGATTCTTGTAATAGGAGTTACGCATACTGCATCGTGACTTAAATTTTTGGTAATTTCAATTGATTAATCAATCCTTCATATCAACTAAAAACAGATCACCATTTCGGATAAACAGCGTAACATCTATTGTAAACCATCAACTCTCAAAGTACAGTATCCCAATGAGATCCTAGAATAGTTAGATCATGGTAGTGGATACTGCGATCGGTGACTTCTCTCTCAGGCCGCTCCCCGAGAACGAGGATCTGATTAAACTTGAGTGGATGGAGCGAAACTCCGATTACCCGTTCCTCGCCTCGCATCTCTCAGACGGAACACTCCGCTTGATCTGCCTGGCGACAGTCCTCCTCCAGCCAAATCCTCCGGATCTGATCCTCATTGATGAACCTGAGCTCGGCCTCCATCCGTATGCATTGAATATCCTGGCTGATCTGATCAAGAGTGCGGCAACAAGGTCACAGATCATCACCTCGACAAAATCTGTCAGCCTGATAAACCAGTTCGAGGTGGAGGATATCCTTGTTGTTGATCGCTATAACGGAGAGACAACGATCAGACGGCTTGTTGAGGAAGAGCTGGTGGATTGGCTGAACGACTACTCGCTGGGTGAACTCTGGGAGATGAACATCCTCGGCGGGAAACCTTCACGGTAAATCAAACACTACCCCTCCCACCATGGGGATCTTCCCACCCTTTCTCCCCATTATTCCCGCCCTCTCATAACATGAACGACATCTTCTGAACCTGAGCGTGATATGATCCTCTCAGGGGGAGCCCTGCTCCCATTTGACAGGTGTGAACTAACCGACAACGAAGAAACAACCCGAAGCAGGAATCCACAAGCATAATGACAGATTTGAGGCATGAATGGAAACAGCTGTGAACTAACCGACAACGAAGAAACAACCCGAAGCAGGAATCCACAAGCATAATGACAGATTTGAAGCATGAATGGAAACAGCTGTGAACTAACCGACAACGAAGAAACAACCCGAAATAGGAATCAACAAGCATAATGACAGATTTGGCTTTTCATGTTGTAGCTATCAAATACCCATCAAATACAGAATGCCCCGGAATAGAAATCGGAGCCTGAAATGATGTTTGGCTCGATTTGGGTCGAACATCTGGAAAATACCAGGCAGACCCGTATTCCTGCCCACCTTGTTATGAGCGGTCGGCGAAGAGGGGTGAATCCACATTGGAGAACATTTCACCCCTGAAACAACCATCTCCCTCGAAATCCAGATTGAGCCAGGATATGACAATATTTATCAAAAAGTGAAACGACCCGGCAACCAGAGAACGCCACAGTCCCGGAAGCCAATGGCAAGCTATTTCCACCATTGCAACAACCATTTCTTCTGAAATCTAAATTAAGCCAAAATTTGGCAATATTTGCCTATAAGTGAAACTACCCGGCAACGAAACTAATCGCTATATCTGGAGCTAAAAAAGAGCTATTTGAACCCCTGCAACAACAATCTCCTCCGAAATCCAGATTAAGCCCGAATATGACAATATTTATCAAAAAGTGAAACTACCCGGCAACCAAAGAACGCCACAGTCCCGGAAGCCGATGACGAGTCCCCTCGCCCCCCCCATCACTCCTTCTTCTGATCATGCTCATCCACCGCAACCGGAACGGCGGATCAACTGTCAGACAGCAGATCCTTATGGAGATGCTCGTTCACTTTGGAGAATAATCCCCTGAATTCGGCTCTCCGCAGATATCCAAGGGCATGGAACGCATTCCGGATGAGCGGATGGACCCCGACACCATCAAGCCTTCCATAGAGGACCGATTTGATGTTCAGATACTGGAGCAGGAGGCCGGATGCGGGACTATCGGAGAGGACCGCCTGCCTGACGATCCGGTCATTCGCATGGTTCCAGACGACAAGCCAGATGATATTCTTCATCATCCGGAGCCGATTGAACGGGAAGAAGCGGGGACTGTAGATGAATGCCTTCTCGTCAAGGAAATCATGCTGAATCTCTTCGAGTAATACATCCCGTGTTCCATCCTCCGGTCTGATAAATCCATCCTCTATCGCACGGTCGGTTAAGGGATAATCAGGGAAATACTGGAGGGAGTAGAGATTAAAGGTGAGGGGTTTTGGCAGCTGGAGGAGGAGATCGATCGTCTCTTTCAGCTTATCCTCGGTATCATACGGACTCTCCATGATGAGATCATACCGGACCTTCACATTCCGCCGGGTAACTTCCTTTGCAAGGGCAACAATCTCAGCGGATGTTCCCGGCCGGTTATAGATTCTGTTTCTGACAGAATCCGACCCGGACTGAATCCCCACATCCACCTCCGCAAGTCCGGCTTCGACCAGCCGGTCGATGATAGCAAGGTTGAGTTGTTTTGGATGATAATAGACCGAGAACGGGAGGTCTGTTAGCTTCTGATATTTGGTTGCGAACTCATCGACCCATTTTTTATCAATGGCAAAGACCTCATCAATAAAAAAGATCGACCGTGTCATCCCCTTTGAACGCCCCAGGTACTCTGACAGCTCCGCGATGACGCTATCGACCGTTCGTCTCCGGACATAGGGTCCCAGATCCGTAAAGATATTCCGCAGAAGGCTGTTTACACAAAATGAGCATCTCCATGGACAGCCCCGTGCTGTCTGAACCAGATGCTCGGGTTCTGAAAAGACCGTATCAACCTGCGTTATAGAATTGGTATCGATAAAGAAGAAGGAGTCATCCCCGTATAAGGGAACCGGGAGCGAGTCCAGATCCTCAATCAGCGGTCTGAGAGGGTTTTTGTAGATCATCTCACCCTCCCGGACCCAGAGATTCGCAATCTGATCATACGGCAGACCATCCCGCATCGCTGTGAGGAGATCGGTGAGTGCACCCTCGCCCTCACCGATGCAGAGAATATCCACATCGGAAATACAGTCCTCGGGATAGAGGGTTGGATGGATGCCCCCCCAGATAACGACCGTATCAGGATGCTTCTCCTTGACCAGACGGCTTAATCTCCGTGCAACATCTGCAAACGGTGACAGAACCGTAAAAGAGACGATATCAGGCTGTAATTTGTCGATGAGATCAAGAAACAGTCGTTCTTCGTCCTCTGTGGGATACTCAAACCGGTTAATCGAGACATCCTTTAAAAAAACGGAATAAGGTACAACCCCCGGAATCTCCCTTATCAGAGGGTGTAATAACCGGATAGTGAAATTTCGATACCGAAATAACGATACAAAAAGAATAACCAAATCAGACACATGACGATTTATATTTTTCAATGTTGATAAAAATATCTATTTGCGTCTTTCACCATTTCCACCACTCTCCTTTCGTACCGGAAGTACCTGAAGAATACCCCCCACACCAACATGGGATCAATTCAGGGGTGTATCACCAGAACCCCTTTCCCCCCAGACACGCAACATCTATGCAGATGTCCGCCACCCCCCGCCTCACCCGGATGATCGAGCGCCTCAACCAGGAGCGGGAGGCTCTCCTCGCCTATCCATGGGATGAACTCGTCACCATCATTCAGGAGGTTGGTTTCTCCTGCACCTGCTGCGGCCGCTGTTGCACCCGCGAGTTCAACGGCCATCTCCTCCTGCTGGAAGAAGACACGGAACGGGTTTTAGAAATGGCACCCGGGGCACTCATCCCGGCGCCGTACTTCGAGTACTGCGACAATACCGGCATCCTTTACACCTCCGGGTACACCCTCCGGATGAAAGAGGACGGCAGCTGCCACTTCCTCGGCCCGGACCGGCGCTGCACCATCTATGCAGAGAGGATGGGGATCTGCAGGCTCTACCCGTACATGCTCCACCGTGAGCCCGGCGAGGACGGGAGCATCGACTGGCGGCAGATCGCGGGCCTCAACCAGCATGGCGAGTATCATGACGAGATCGAAAGAGTTGAAGCAGAGAAGATAGCGGCAGCAGTTCTGACATACGAGGAGGCATATCTTGCAGAGGAGATCGCCTTCCTCGAAGCCCTCAAGGCACACTTCCAAAAAGAGAAACTCCGGCATATCCCAAAGATCCTCGACCAGCAGATGGCCGCCTTCAGAAGGGGCGAGCCGGTTCCAGTGAAGATCTATTATAAAGGAGCCTTTGTAGACGGGATAGCCGACTGCCGGGAGAGCGGCATGGAGCCCCACCGGCCCGGGAAAAGGTAGCAGAGCACAAGATACGTCTCAGAAAACCAGCCTCAAAAAAAATCCAGAATTATGAGCCAGGCAGAACTACGAAAGCCGCAATCGGGTCTGCTGCCTGCCTCCTACAGATGCTTCAGTCTTCCTCCTCATCCTGAAAACCATGATGCATCACGGATTTCAGGATCAGGAGACCCGCCACAAGAGCGGCTGCCAGAAGAACGAAGACGCCTGCAATGATGAGAATGATCAGTCGCTTCATAAGGGGGACTAGGTACTGTTAATATATAAACATTGTTGTATATATGACAAGACATTAAAATTTCAAAACGACAATCCCCCCATCCCATCCAGAAGATTCTTCGTTCACCGGGGGAAAAAGAGATCAATGTTTGGTGCCGGCTTCAATCCCCTCCTCCTCATCGGGATCGTCTATGCGATCACCCTTGCAATCCTCTCCGCCATCCTCTGGATAACCGGGCGTTTCTCAAAGAAGGTACGATACACCCTCCTTCTGATCACCATACTCCTCGGCTTTGCCACCTTCTCGCCGATGATCCCCCACCAGTTCCAGGGCCTCATCGAACGTCTCGCCGATGGACGACAGATCGGAACCACCCTCTTCTCAGGCATAATCGGCCTTGGCATACTCAGCATCCTTGCGCTCCTCTTCGGCAGGCAGTTCTGCGGACACCTCTGTCCGATCGGAGCCGTTCAGGAAGTTGCATACATGATCAGGACGAAGAAGACCATCATCTCCCGGAAGGGCCTTCTGAGTGGCATCCGTGTGGCGTTCCTCATCGCCATGATAGCAGCAGCATTCCTCTTCGGCATCGAACTTCTCGATTACACCGGCTTCTCCGACTTCTTCCGGTTCAACCCGACTATCGGATCTCTCATCTTCCTGCTGATCCTCCTCCTCTCAATAGGCATCTATCGCCCGTTCTGCAGAAGTATCTGCCCGGTGGGAGCAATCTTTCAGGTCGCGGCATCTCCGGCAATCTATACAATCCGGAGAACTGATGCATGTATCCGATGCGGAAAGTGTGAGAGGGCCTGCCCGACAGATGAGGCAAAAGAAGGCGACCTCAAAAGTGAATGCTACCTCTGCCGCCGCTGTATTGAAGTATGCCCGCAGGAAGGGGCACTGGTGTACGAACGAAAGAAGCGTTGAGATACGATGAAACGTCAATATCTCCCGGTTCTCCTTGTGCATGGCTGGAAGAGCCGGCCCCGCATCTGGAGAGATCTCATCACCCGGCTCACCGACCATGGAATCCCGGCATGGGCATTTGCCTATACAGACGACCATCCCGAAACCGTCGCCACTGACCTCCGGAGATTCATCGCTGCAAAACGAAAAGAGTCCGGGTATAGCGGTGATATCGATATCATCACCCATTCGATGGGAACCCATATCACCCGGTACCTCCTTGAGGTCATCGATGGGAGTACGAAAGAGGAAACCGTTCGCAATCTGATCGGGATCGGGCCGCCAAACAACGGATCATCGATGGCCGAGCTCTTCTGCGATGCTGTTCACGGCGAAGAGATGATCAACAGGCTTGCAGGCGCCTTTGTCCCGAAAGGCTACATCCCCGACGGGGACGCACTCGTCCAGGAGGTCCGGCCACGGAGCCCGACGATGAAGAGGCTCAGAAGAACCGGTCTTCGGGATGATATCACCTACCGTTTCATCCTTGGAGAGAACCTTACCCGATCAGCAGCATTCTTTCCGGTCTTCGGAGGCAGAACCCCGGTCTATGGGGAGGACGGAGAGTGGAAGACGACCTGGGCTGGTGACGGGGTTATCCCGCATACGGACTCCATCATGGCAGGCGGAACATACGAGGTTCTGCCATCTGATCCGCTTCTTCTCACAGAGCGACCCTGGCTGTACTGCCACACCACCCTCCCGGGAAATCCCGAGGTCATCAGCCGGATTCTCCGCCACCTCACCGGGCCAGAGGGGAAATAGTCCCGAAAAACTGAAAGATCCATCCCGGTCTGGCGTGTGAGACATTTATATATAATAGATGATATAGGGGAGGATAGCCTCTGAGATTCGTGTATAATCATACCATAGACAGAGGCATGGAAGGTGAACCTATGGCAGACGACGTAATAAACGACATGAAAAAGAAGACGGCAGATGCACTCGAAGAAGCGGCAAGGAGGCTGAGGGAGTCGGAGGAGTCGATGAGCGGCGAGGAGATCTGGGATATCGTCCATGATGCCGAGGGAAAGCTGCAGGAGGTTGTTCCAAAGAAGATCGAAAAGGCAGAGGAGGCCACCGAAGAGGCGGGCGAGGATATCAGAAAGAAACTCCATGATGCAGAGGAGAAACTTCGCTCCTATGTGGAAGGAGAACATGCCGGGATCGAGAAGAAGGTCCGGTCGGTTGAGGGCTTCGTATCAGAAAACCCGATCCCGGCAGTCGCCATCGCCGCCGGTGCAGGCCTCCTCTTCGGACTGATCGCAGCAAAGCTCCGTGACTGACGCAGGGAGGAAAAGGATGAACGAGCAGATCGGGAAGAAGGAGATCCCACACAAAACCAGGAGTTGCATCAGGAATCATCCCATCGCCGCCATTGCATCTGCATTTGGCGCAGGAGCAGTGATAGGTCTGATGATCGGCGGAGGAGGGCGAACCCGTACCGGCACTGGTCAGAAAGGAGGGGGTCTCCTCTCATGGACGTTTGCCCGTGCAACCCCGCTCGTCATTTCATATATGACAAGCCTCATCATGCCATATCTCTTCTTTCTCCTCTTTAGGCGAAAAAGAGGCTGAAAAGCCACCACTTTTTTCTTCGGAGATTGGTCCACACCCGTACGTTGCGACACCTGATTCCCGTTCTTTTATCATCCCCCTGGCGACTGCACTGATCTCCGGCAGAGGGGGGAGAAAACGCTATCAGATCCGATCCGTTTCTTCCGTACCCGGCAGCGATCTCCGCCAGCGCCCCTCCGGAACGTGAATGAGAAACCTCGCCCCCTCACCATAGCGGCCATCCTCTTCGATAGTTATACCAGTGATGGCGAGTATCTCCTTTACGAGATAGAGCCCAAATCCATGGCTCCTCCCAAACGACGGTTTGAAGATGGATTTTTTCCTATTGTCGGGGACACCCGGACCATCATCCTCGATGGAGATGATCAGATCTGCTCCTGCCTCATATGCAGACCATCGCAGGTATGTCGCCCCTCTGGCGTGAAAGAGAGCGTTCTGTGTCAGGTTGTGGATGATCTTTGGAAGCATCGGATCGGTGAGGATCCCGACATCCGGGAGATCATTACGGAGGGAGAGGCTGCCCGCCTTCACTATCGGGGCTGAAACCGAGGTAACCAGGGATCGGACCATATGCCATGCAGGGGCCTGAAGACCCATATCCTGGTAGTCCTTGGTGAATTCAAGTTTTCTCTGGATTGAGACCATCTGTTCATTCAATTTCTGAAAAGTTGACTTCACCTCATCGGAGAGGGGGAGATCGCCTGCAAGACCAAGATACGCGACCACGACCGTCACGTCATTGAGGATATCATGCCGGGTGATTGCGGTGAGGAGGTTGATTTTTTTGTTTGCAAGGGCAAGTGCCTCCTGCATCTCCCTGAGTCGAAGTATCACCCCGTCCTTCTCCTCGTTTGCAACAAGAAGCTGCTGATAGATCCGTGCATTCATCATCGCAAGACCAAAGACGGGGAGGAGAAATTCGACAGTGTTCCGGTATCGCTCTGTATGCTCAGGTGTGGAAAAACCATCCATCCGGAACCATGCCATCAACTCAGGCCCGTTTCTGATCGGAAGAATGATTCCATCAGTACCTTCTGGAAACGGAGTATATTGATATTCGATGACTGAAGGAGAGAAGAGGAGGAGAAGAAGATTCTCTATCCTGACAGATATCTCATCCATCGTCGTTGCATTTGCAATATCACTGAGGAGATCGAAGGCCATGGTATAGTCTGCAACCTGTGATTCGAGATTCTGGCATTTTATACCATTATTCAACCTCTCTGCCTTAAGATTGGCTGAGAGGAGTTCCATCCTGAGCCTGAGAGAGAAGATGGAGAGATCAACCGGATACGTCTCAGGTTCTGCACCAATCTCCGCTGCTATCATCGCTGCACCGGTATCAGCATCAGGATCATTTCGAGTACGAAGATGAACAAAACGGGTAATCCCGGCATCTTTCAGCTGAATTATTTCAGGGGAGAAAGGCGTCATAAACCCTGAGGTGACCATATAGACACCGGATCCGGAGAGACGCCCTAACTCTGCATCAGAGAGAAAAGCCTCAGGGGATCTGAGATGCACCACTTCCCGGCCTGCAGGTATCGGATGTGAGCAGCCACAGCTTACAAGAATCAGGGATGACCCCTGGATTTCACGAAACGATCTCAGATATTCTCTTTTCCATTCTGTGGGATGCAAAGAGGTATGAGACGGGAAGGTGGTGACAGGAACACGCTCATAATCGGTCCCCCTCAGTGCGGCAATAACCTCATCCCTGAGATTTCTGCAGACAAGGATTCCGACAACCGTTTCCTGTTGGTTCATGGCACCGGATATCTCCCATACAGATCTGCTGCATCCGCGATCGCCCTGATGACCGGGTCCTGAACCTGCCAGGGAATCTCGCCATGATTATCAGAGAGGATAAAGCCGCCACCAGGAGCCGCCATCTCGATCGCTTCCCTCACCTTCTGCGTGGCCGTGTCCATTGACCAGCGATGCATTGAAACCCCGTCAAGGTTTCCGATGATGGCAATCTCCCCTTTGAATGCTTCCTTCAGGTCGGCAAGGCTCTCAAGTGCAGAGACACCAACGGCGACCGCCCCGGACCCGATCAGATCCTTGGCAATAGGAAGGGCTCTTCCAGAGGCAAGATGGTACGCAACAGGACCAGGAATCTCCCGGATAATCTCTTTTGCAATGGCAAGACCGGTCTTTCGGGCAAGTTCCGGAGGAATGATCGTCGGTGAAGAGACCGGATCGAAGTAGACGATGGCAGTAGCACCTGCCTCAATCTGGAGCGAGGCCCAGGTGATGCAAAACTCCCGGTTCACCTCCATCAGGCGCCAGAAGAGTGGATCTTCTGCAAGAAGGAGATCGAGATATCGTCCGAACCCAAGCTGCATTACGGGAAGAGAGAATGGTGAGATGGCAACTCCGGCGATCGGAACGGTATCGCCGTACCGATCGGCGAGGATCCGGGTCGTTGTCAGCATCCGGAGAAGTGCCGGAGAGGTGGCAGGATCAGGAGCCTCAAGAGATTCAATATCCCGGATCGGGGGGGCTCCCGCGTTTGGAGGACCATCGTCAAAGAAGATGGTCTCCCCACCAAAAGCCTCTGCCTCTGCGGCACCATAGCAGAATCCGGTCATAATATCCCCTCCGTATCGTTTTCTGAGCCTTTCCTGCCCAAGGACAACGTTGGCGGGATCGCTATAGTACTCCCGGATGGAAAGCCCGGTCTCCCGTGCACCATGCATGGTGAGATTGAGGATGAGAGGGACCCGATCCGCCTCGGTAAGGGAGAGGGCAGCCTCTGTTCGTTCAAGAGAGGTCATCTCACCATCCCTCATGAAGAGGCACCCCCGACTAGTGAAACGGCCTCTGCTGCATCATGGGCAAAGGCATCTGCATCAACCTCCTCCCAGAGATGCTCATCAAAAAGAAAAGGAGCTCCCCCGACGATCACCCTGACAGAGAGGCCTGCCTCTTTCAAAGAAGCAGTGAGCTCCCGTACTTTCAGGGCTGCCCGAAGCATCAGTGCCGAGATGAAGATAACCTCAATTCCATCATCTTTGATCTTTTCCAGAAGATCCGAAACAGTAAGACCGGCACCATAGTCGATGACCCGGTACCCTGAAGCATGAAGGGCGGTCATGACCGTCTCTTTTCCAAGAGTATGGTAATCCTCGAGGACTCCAATACCGATCACCGGCTGATCAGGCCGGATCCCGGAGGATGGAACCGGGAGAGAGCGGATAAATTCCTCGCATATCCTCCCGCTGACATATACCTGAGAGAGAGACGCCTCCCCGTCAGCCCATTTCACCCCGATCGATCTGAGTGCCGGCTCGACGACATCACTGATGCACTGATATGGCTCATCCATGCTGCAGGAATCCTTGAGGATCTTCCGGGCACCGACACGGTCAGATGAAAGAAGGGCCATCTCAAGTACAACTGCAGGAGGTGCAGCTTTCCCACTCTTCATACTTTTTCATCGCTGCTTTCATAGATAAACATTTGGAGGAGCCTTTGTACTCTTCCATTGATGATCATGATTTTATCCGATACAATCCCCAGGAATAGATGGATACCAGGGGAAGACCCCGGAATATCATCTCCTGACAACCTTCAGAAGACCCCCGATAACCAGACAGATGAAAGCAGGCCCTGCATATCCGAATATCGAAAGAAGAATAATAAAACCCGAGATGATCATCAGCCACCCACCGAGGAAGTTATCACGGGTACTCCCCCCGATGATACCCCCCATCGAGAAGACAAAGGCAATAAGTCCGGTTAGAACGACATCCGAAAATCCTACCGCTGAGAATCCCCCTATACCCCCTGCACCCATCTCAAAGAAAAACCCGATGAGATGGTAAAATGCAGCCCCGATACCAAGGAAGCCCCCGATCAGTCCAAGCCAGAACGACGGGGCATAGGGTTTGGTCATAGCAGTAGAGGGGGTGGAGAGGAGATAGCAGTATCTGTCTCTCGTTTCTCTCTTCTACGTACTGGTTGAGTAGCAGGCACAGGGTTTCCCCAGGATGTACGTGATCTCAGGACAATTTTTGTCCCATCGCCCGCTGCTGTGTAAGCCACTCTCTTGCACAGCCTTCCTCGCAATAATATCGATCTTTTATGATGCAGTCTTGATTTACTGAAAAGGGAGCTATGTGAGGATATTATTCCCTATAGATGGAAAAGTTTGGATTGGATGATTGCCGGTAGAAGAAGAGAAACTCTTTCCCGACCTTTCTCTTCAATAGATATCCTGCATCGACAAGGTCAAGGAGATCAGTTCGTGCTGTTGCATAGGCGACATTGTGCATCCCAGAGACTGCCTTAATCGTCATCGGGCGATCCCGATCTTTCATCATCAGTTCGAGAATCGCAACCTGGCGGAGATTCAGATCATCTGATGATTCAGGAGGGGTGATCATATTCGGCAACTCCTTCGGTTTTACATCCATATATTGGCGGAGATCAGCGATCGACTCATCGATCACCCTGATAACATATCTGATGAAATACGTCAGATCAAAGGTATCAGTCCTGGTGTAGAGGTATGCCCGTTTATACTGCCCCCGTGTATCATAGATCCTCCGCGAGATTGGCATATATTCAAAGATCCGGTAGTCATTCTTCAGGACATACAAGTAGAATACCGTCCGGGCCGTCCTCCCATTCCCATCATTGAAAGGGTAAATATACCCGATGAGAAAATGAAGGATGATCCCTTTTACGAGCGGATGAATGAAGCGATCACCTTGTGTATTGGCAAAACGGCAGAGTGCATCAAGGAGATCAGGAATTTGGGCATATGGGGGGGGGGTGTGGAGTATGGTGCCGGAACTGTCACTGACGATGATCTCATCATTATCCCGGAAGCGACCGAATCTCCTTCATTGTCCGGTATCCATTGGAGATCATCTGCTCGTCACGGTTTTTTGGCTTTCTCTCTTCCTCAAGCATCCTGCGGGCACCCAGTCGTGGCGTTGCTGCACCCTCAAGCTGGTTGGAGGAGATCGCCTCCTCCATCAGTGACCTGATGATATGGCGCTCCCTGTCATGATCGGCTGAATCGACAATCGCAGAGAGATTCCCCCCGGCAGTCTTGTCAATCTGATGAAGAACCTCCAGACAGCGATCAGGAAGTGTATAGCGAAAAGAGAGACCCGGGAGTGTCAGCGATCCCGTACCTTCACGTCGGAAGAGTTTCATCAGCGTCCAGATATCATGTGGGTCGGCCGGGAGATCACGGTATCGGATCGCATCCCAGTGGAGATACCGGTAGTTTGCTTCATGCACAACCTCGATCACCGTCGGATCTGAGAGATGAGTCATTGCCCGTATCATATCATTATCAGTTATCCGGGGAAGAACAGGGACCTTCATATGATTGACTCACTACAGCGATACCGGTATTTATTGGACGGGGAAAATATATCATTTACTATGAATTTGTAGGGAGTTGATAGATATCACCATATCAAACATACAATCGGCTGATACAGCTCACCGAAACACGTGAAAGGAACCCTGAGACAAATAGTATCAGGAGATTCACCAGCAGAAAAGGAGGAAATACAAAGGTTCTCATCAAAGACGAGAATGGCTGGAAGAACTGCATTGAGAATTTTTTTGCTCTCTATGAAGACAGAAACGACAGATACAGGATAATTCTCTGCCTTGATGATGATCAGCAGACCCGGGAACGCCTAAAAAAAGAGACACAAAAGAGATTCCGAAAAGATATCTTCCTTGAGCAGTCAGAATACTCTTTTCAGACCAAGGATGAGATGAAGCATCTTGTCTTCTTCATACCAGGCTCTCTTGAGACACAGCTGAAGCAGGTCACTGGAAAAAATCCGGATCTCAAAGGAGATGAGGGAAGACGCATCCTCACCTCATTCATCGACCAGTGCCAAAGAGAAGACACTCCATGGCTTTCAGCCCTTGAATCACTCCTCTCCAGCTGAGATTACCCTCTCCCAAGCTCCTTATGTGCCTTTGCGAGGTGCTGGGCCGCCAGTGCCCCAAGGAGCGACAGCTCCCCGGCAAGCACACCGGCCGCCACGATCTCGGCAAACGCCTTTGCATTGGCACCCGGCGGATCTCCGCCGCCTGCAACACCAAGGAGCGAGAGGCAGGCGGCCTGGGTCGCGATCCCGGTTCCACCGCCGACGGTTCCCACCTGTACCGCCGGGAGCGTCACCGCCACATACACCCCGCCATCCATCGGATCAGCGGTCGTGATGCAGGACGACCCTTCCACCACATGGGCGGGATCCTGGCCGCAGGCGATGTAGAGAGCCGCGATGATGTTTGCCGCATGGGCATTGAAGCCGATGGCGCCGGCACGGGCGGACCCGACCAGGTTCTTCCGGGTATTGACATCCAGAAGCGAAGCCGTATCGCACTTGAAGACATCCCTGATGAGATCGTCGGGGAGGAAGACCCCGGCGGTGACGGTCTTGCCCCTCCCCTCCACCAGGTTGATCGCAGCAGGCTTCTTATCGGTACACATATTCCCGGAGAGGGCGACCAGCCGGGCACCCGTCTCCCTCGCGATGAAGTCTGCCACCTTCTGGGAGGCGATCGTCACCATATTCATCCCCATGGCGTCTTTTGTATCGAACTCAAACCGGAGGAAGACGCTCGTCCCGACGACATAGGGGACCATGCCGAGGAACTCGCCATGCGAGGTCGTCGATTGAGCGATCTCTGCAATCTCCATCAGGTGATCTTCGGCAAATGCGACCACCTCATGGGCATGGGCAACAGAACCGGCTGCAAAGACCGGGGCACGGGTCATTCCGTCACGGAGGATCCGGACCTCGGCACCCCCGGCCTTTGAGATCGCAGAACAGCCCCGGTTCACCGATGCGACGAGAGCCCCTTCCGTCGTCGCAAGCGGAAGCCAGAACGAACCCTCCGCATACTCTCCGCAGACGGTGACCGGGCCTGCAACACCGACCGGGATCTGGACACAGCCGATCATATTCTCACAGTTCCGGGCAACGACCCGATCGATCGGGATCGTGTACTCACCAAGGGCCGCAAGATCGGTATTCGTCTCTCCTGCGATGAACTCCCGCCTGAGGCCGACCGCCTCATCGGGGGGGAGAACCTTCTCAAGTGCGTAGAGTTTCAGCTTCCCGGATCTGAGATCCGCACGATGATCATCCATCATCAGGACTATCTCCCTCTTCGGCAATGTACCTTTGGAGGAGATCACCGCTCCTCTGCGATCCGTTTCACCGTCAGGGTGATCATCCCACCGGATTTCCGTCCATGGTACTTTGTAATCCGCTCCCACCGGTTTCGATCATTCTTCTTCACCCACCGGAGCCACTGGACAAGGGACCGGTTCCCTTTACTCCGCTTACACTCTACGCAGGCCGGACCCTCGCGTGACGAGCTGGCATTGGCAGATCCGCCCCCCCGGACCGATCCGGCACCCTGGATCGTCCTTCCACAATATGAACAGTCATTATATGCCATATGAATCGATCAGATATCGCGGTCATTCTATTTAGATCATCTGGTACAGGGTGTTCCGCTCCCGGAGACTCCGGCCGAGATCTTCTGCCATCCGCTGCATCACCAGGGGATCAAGGAAGTCGGTCGCTGCTGCACCCGCACTCTTTGATATCGACTCTTCATAGACCGTTCCCCCGAGATCATCGGCACCGGCAAGGAGGAGGAGCTGTGCCATCTTCTGGCCGAGTTTCACCCAGGATACCTGTATATGCCGGATATTGTCGAGAAAAAGCCTCGATACCGCATGCATCAGGATATCCTCCCTCCCTGTTGCACCTGCCCGTCCCTTCCCCTGAAGATGGAGAGGAGTCTGCTGATGGATAAAGGAGAGGGGGACGAACTCGGTGAATCCATTCGTCGCATCCTGGATCTCCCTGATGATCGCGAGATGGCGGGCACGATCGGCATCGGACTCGATATGGCCGTACATGATCGTCGCGGTCGTCGGAATACCCATTCCATGGCACTCTTTGATGATCCGGACCCACTCATCGGTCGGGATCTTCCCCGGACAGATCATCTCCCTCACCGAATCGACGAGGATCTCAGCTCCGGTACCACAGAGGGATGCGAGCCCGGCACTCTTTAACTGAAAGAGAACCTCGGGTGTTGATATTCCGCTCTTTCGTGCCGCATACGCCACCTCCATCGGGTTGCCTGCATGAATATGCACACCCGGCGCACCCCGCCTGATCGCCTCGATGATCCCGGCGTATGTCCCGGCATCATATGCCGGGTGGAGGCCGGAGACCGAGCAGATCTCGGTGATATGATGCTTCTCCTTCGCCTCCCGTGCCTTCTCCTCGATCATCTCAAGCGGGTATTCAAATGATTCCGGGTGGCCGGGCGGCCGCGAGAACCCGCAGAAGCCACAGGCATTCACACAGATATTCGTCACATTGATATTCTGGTTCCGGACAAACGTCACCTGATCACCGACGGTCATCTGCCGGACCTCATCAGCCGCTTCCGCAACCCGGAGAACATCACGCCCCTTCGCCCCAAGGAGGGTGACGGCATCCTGCTCGGTTATCCGCTCACCGGCTGCCACACCCCTGAGAATATCCCCTATCCCTTTCCCCATACAGAAGCATTAGACCAGACATCAATAAGAAGTATCCGGCACCACCCATTAGCGAATGATCGAGGCATGGGCAGTCCGGATACCAAAACGGCAGGGAGAGGAGAGACGGCAGGAGCTGATCAGGGACGGCTTCATAGCAGGAAACCTCAGGCCACAGGCAGACGGAGATGACCTCCTCATCCCGGTCACCGGATCCCCGCCCGGTACCGAGCGTGCCCTCTTCAAGCAGATGCAGACAGCCCCCCCGCTCCCACGGCATGAGCAGGTCGGCGGGATCGCGATCATGCAGGAGAACGATCCCCGGGGAGCAGAACGGATCCTCGCCGCCCGCCCCTCAACCCATACCGTCCTCTATGCCGAAGGTGCTGTCGAAGGGGAGTTCCGGACAAAGACCTTCTCGGTTCTTGCGGGCACCCCGACGACCCGGACCTGCTATCTTGAGTACGGATACCGGTTCACCATCGATCTCGGTTCAGCCTACTTCTCCTCCCGCCTCTCCACCGAACGGCAGCGGATCCGATCCATGATGAACGACGGCGAAGCGGTCTGCGATATGTTCTGCGGGGTCGGGCCTTTTCCAATTACCCTCGCAAACAGAGCAGGATGGATCCTCGCCTGTGACAAGAACCCACACGCAATCCATCTTCTTATTGAGAACCTGGCCACGAACAGAACCGGAAACGTCCTCCCGATGCTCGGTGATGCCGCACGGCTCGGGGAGATCTTCGGGGAGCGGTTCGACCGGGTCCTGATGAATCTCCCCCTTATCGCCCACCAGTTTCTGAGGACGGCAGCGATCCTCACCCGGCCCGGAGGGACGATTCATCTCTATGCACTCCAGGAACGGGAAGGGGAGTATGAAGATGAGATCAGATCCATCATCCCGGACAGTACCATTACCGAGCGGTTCCTCCGGTCCTACTCTGCAGGGAGATGGCATGCGGTGTATGATATCAGAAGGGATCTCTGACCCCCCATAGATCCGGAGAGATAGTTCTCCAACAGAGGCAGCTGAAATACCAGATGTGAGGGATGGGGGATCATTCATCTACATTCTGTTCTTTGCCGTTTAATCAGAGGGAAAAGGCTGCTTTTAAGGAGAGAAAATGGTACCTCTGCGATCACAATATATATTTATATTAATATACTATATCAGGTTATGCGGATTGAAGATCCGTATACGAGGGGATACACATGAACGCAGATGATTTTAAGAACATTCTTTCGATGGCGATCGATCGAGAGGTTGAGGCGTATGCCTATTACCATAGCGTTTCTGAGAGGGTCAACTACCCACGACTGAAGTCGTGGGCTTGCCCTTCCATCTTCCTGAGCGCTTTGGTTCAGGACGGAGTGCGATAGGCTGGTTGACATCAGCCCTTGATGCAATGTTTTTTGCGGCATTGATATCCGCATTATCCGTATATCCACATTTGATACAGATGAAGTCAGACTGGGTTTTCCG
>NZ_JWHL01000033.1 GCF_018132105.1 Methanocalculus chunghsingensis
TCACAGTTTGGCGCTATTCCAAGAATATTGTCGAGTTTTTCCCATCGATCCTTAACCTGATACAAAGGTGTGTATCCAGTGATTCTGGCAAACATCAGGGCAACAATCTCCTGCCAGGATCCGGGGAATGCCTCTTGGAGATGGGGAACAAGTTCAGCTGCCTCTTCAGCAAGAAATGCAGCATTGCCATATTCATGGACTGTACGAGGAAGGAGTGGCAATGGCGGTGTAGAAATGCACAAAAGTGGCGGTCTAAAAGTGCTCACCTGCTAACCTCTCTGTACCACCAGAGAGGGAGTAGCAATGGTGATCGCAGAAGAGGGATTTTTCATGATCCGAGATCTCCACAACAAGGGATACAACGACAGCGAGATATCACGCATGACCGGTTTCAATCGTCGAACCGTGCGAAAATATCTTGCAGCTGATGAATTGCCAAAGAAACAAAGGCGAACTGGAAAACCCAGTAAGCTTGATCCTTTTAAAGACTATATCACAGAGCGAATCACCGCATATCCCCTCACGGCAAGGAGGATCTATCGTGAGATTCGAGAGAGGGGATATACTGGCGGCTACACCATCCTCAAAGACTACATCAGAACCATCCGTCCTCAGTATACACCGCCGGCCGTTCTCCGTTTCGAAACACCGCCAGGCAAACAAATGCAGGTGGACTGGGGTGAATGCGGGAGCCAGGAGATAGATGGCAGAAAGAGAAAGATCCACGCCTTCAGTGCCGTCCTCGGGTACTCACGAATGCGCTACATGGAGTTTACTCTTTCAACGGATGTGTACACACTGATCCAGTGCCATAAGAACGCATTCGATTATTTCGGAGGGATTCCTGAAGAAATCCTTTACGACAACATCAAGACAGTCATCATCAAACGGGCCATCCGGGCCAGGGATCATACCTGGAACGCAAAATTTGAGGATTTCTTCACCCATCATGGATTCATCCCCCGTGTCTGTAAGCCCTATAACCCTCAGACCAAAGGAAAAGTCGAGAATTCCATCAAGTTCATGAAGAAAGACTTTCTCCTTGGCAACAGGTTCACCTCATTCGCAGACATGGACCAGAAGCTCCTCCACTGGTGTAACCGGGTGAATAGTGAGATCCATGGCTCCACCCATGAGATTCCCTATGATCGATTGAAAGAAGAGACTCTTACCCCTCTGGGTCTGATCAAGCCGTATATCATTCGCCGTGAGGAAAAACGGAAGATCCTACGAGATGCCTACGTCTCGTATAACGGAACCCTCTACTCCGTCCCATACCAGTATGCGGGTCAGACAGCACTTCTCGAGCTTGAAGGTACAACAATAACCGTCAAAATTGGATCTGAGGTGATCTGCACTCACCAGGTGGCTCCCACTTCCACAAAGAAGGTGAGAGTCAAAGAACATTTCACCGGCCTGCAGAAAGAGGCGAGGGCGAATAACTCCAGAAAGACACAATTTGCACAGGATGCCCGGGATTCACAACCGTTCTTCGAGATTGTATATCCTGATGTCGAAGAGCGACCACTATCGACGTATGATGTGTTTGCAGGCGAGGTGGGGCCATGAGCGGTCTTGTGTATGAACGTGTCCATCACAACCTGGAGACTCTCAAACTGACAACGATCAAGGCGATGCTTGACAACAGCCTTGAACATGCGGCAAAAGAGGGGAAATCCACGCTGGAGCTCCTTGATTATCTCCTTGAGCAGGAGGTGAAAAGCAAACAGGATCACGCCCTCTCGATCAGGATGAGGATGGCAAGTTTCCCGGTTGAGAAGCGGCTTGACGATTTTGATGTGGCGTTTCAACCCTCTCTTGATCCGTTGATCATCAAGGATCTTGCATCTCTCCGATTCATCCATAATGCGGAGAATGTCGTCTTCCTCGGACCCCCCGGTGTTGGAAAAACGCATCTTGCTGTAGCATTGGGTTATGAAGCGGTAAAACAGGGTTTCCGCGTGTATTATGCGAATGCATCACAGCTCATTGAACGGCTGATGAAAGCGAATCGGGAGAATAAACTGGAAGAGAAGATCAAGGCGCTTACGAAGTTCCATCTTCTCATTATCGATGAGATGGGGTATCTTCCATTCACGAGTGAAGGTGCCCATTGTTTCTTCCAGTTGATATCAAGGCGGTATGAGAAGTCTTCGACGATCTTTACCTCGAACAAGTCATTCGGTGAATGGGGCGAGATATTCGGGGATCATGTGATTGCTGCGGCAGTACTGGATCGAATCCTCCATCACTGCACGACATTGAATATCAAGGGTGATAGTTACCGACTGAAAGAGCGGCGGCGACAGGGTCTGATTCCCCATGTCTGAAAGGGTTGTATAACAGAGGTTTTATGTTGTTGAAATGAGCATTTTTATTCCGCCATAATTGTGCACTTTGATCCCGCCATTTA
>NZ_JWHL01000034.1 GCF_018132105.1 Methanocalculus chunghsingensis
GTGGCAATGGCGGTGTAGAAATGCACAAAAGTGGCGGTCTAAAAGTGCTCACCTGCTAACCTCTCTGTACCACCAGAGAGGGAGCAGCAATGGTGATCGCAGAAGAGGGATTTTTCATGATCCGAGATCTCCACAACAAGGGATACAACGACAGCGAGATATCACGCATGACCGGTTTCAATCGTCGAACTGTGCGAAAATATCTTGCAGCTGATGAATTGCCAAAGAAACAAAGGCGAACTGGAAAACTCAGTAAGCTTGATCCTTTTAAAGACTATATCACAGAGCGAATCACCGCATATCCCCTTACGGCAAGGAGGATCCATCGTGAGATTCAGGAGAGGGGATATACTGGCGGCTACACCATCCTCAAAGACTACATCAGAACCATCCGTCCTCAGTATATAACACCCGCCATCCTCCGTTTCGAAACAGCGCCGGGCAAACAAATGCAGGTGGATTGGGGCGAATGCGGGAGCCAGGAGATAGATGGCAGAAAGAGAAAGATCTATGCCTTCAGTGCCGTCCTCGGGTACTCACGAATGCGCTACATGGAGTTTACTCTTTCAACGGATGTGTACACACTGATCCAGTGCCATAAGAACGCATTCGATTATTTCGGAGGGATTCCTGAAGAAATCCTGTACGACAACATCAAGACAGTCATCATCAAACGAGCCATCCGGGCCAGGGATCATACCTGGAACGCAAAATTTGAGGATTTCTTCACCCATCATGGATTTATCCCCCGTGTCTGTAAGCCCTATAACCCTCAGACCAAAGGAAAAGTCGAGAATTCCATCAAATTCATGAAGAAAGACTTTCTCCTTGGCACCAGGTTCACCTCATTCCCAGACATGGACCAGAAGCTCCTCCAATGGTGTAACCGGGTCAACAGTGAGATCCATGGCTCCACCCATGAGATACCCTATGATCGATTGAAAGAAGAGACTCTTACCCCTCTGGGTCTGATCAAGCCGTATATCATTAAGCCGTATATCATTCGCCGTGAGGAAAAACGGAAGATCCTACGAGATGCCTACGTCTCGTATAACGGAACCCTGTACTCTGTCCCATACCAGTATGCGGGTCAGAAAGCACTTCTCGAGCTTGAAGATACAACAATAACCGTCAAAATTGGATCTGAGGTGATCTGCACTCACCAAGTGGCTTCCCCTTCCACAAAGAAGGTGAGAGTAAAAGAACATTTCACCGGCCTGCAGAAAGAGGCGAGGGCGAATAACTCCAGAAAGACACAATTTGCCCAGGATGCCCGGCATTCACAACCGTTCTTCGAGATTGTATATCCTGATGTCGAAGAGCGACCACTATCGACGTATGATGTTTTTGCAGGCGAGGTGGGGCCATGAGCGGTCTTGTGTATGAACGTGTCCATCACAACCTGGAGACGCTCAAACTGACAACGATCAAGGAGATGCTTGACAACAGCCTTGAGCATGCAGCAAAAGAGGGGAAATCCACACTGGAGATCCTTGACTACCTCCTTGAACAGGAAGTAAAAAGCAAACAGGATCACGCCCTTTCGATCAGGATGAGGATGGCAAGTTTCCCGGTTGAGAAGCGGCTTGAAGATTTTGATGTGGGGTTTCAACCCTCTCTTGATCCGTTGATCATCAAGGATCTTGCATCTCTCCGATTCATCCATAATGCAGAGAATGTCGTCTTCCTCGGACCCCCTGGTGTTGGAAAAACGCATCTTGCTGTAGCATTGGGCTATGAAGCGGTAAAACAGGGTTTCCGGGTGTATTATGCGAATGCATCACAGCTCATTGAACGGCTGATGAAAGCGAATCGGGAGAATAAACTGGAAGAGAAGATCAAGGCGCTTACGAAGTTCCATCTTCTCATTATCGATGAGATGGGGTATCTTCCATTCACGAGTGAAGGTGCCCATTGTTTCTTCCAGCTGATATCCCGGCGGTATGAGAAGTCCTCGACGATCTTTACCTCGAACAAGTCATTCGGTGAATGGGGCGAGATATTCGGGGATCATGTGATTGCTGCGGCAGTACTGGATCGAATCCTCCATCACTGCACGACATTGAATATCAAGGGTGATAGTTACCGACTGAAAGAGCGGCGGCGACAGGGTCTGATCCCCCATGTCTGAAAGGGTTGTATAACAGAGGTTTTATGTTGTTGAAATGAGCATTTTTATTCCGCCATAATTGGGCACTTTGATCCCGCCATTTA
>NZ_JWHL01000019.1 GCF_018132105.1 Methanocalculus chunghsingensis
CTGAAAGGGTTGTATAACAGAGGTTTTATGTTGTTGAAATGAGCATTTTTATTCCGCCATAATTGGGCACTTTGATCCCGCCATTTACAATCAGGACTGTTGCCTCCCATAACGGTGCAATGGCTGTTGTAACAGGGGAAGCGAAGACAGTTCTCCCTCTCCCCTATGGCGGTATCATGTCAGATGCCCCCTATCCTGAGGTGAACGACAGGCTCAGGCAAATAGAGAGAGAGGCTGCATCACTTGGTGCTATTGAAGATCCGTTCATGTACCTATCATTCCTCGCGTTGACGGTCATTCCAGAGCTCCGACTGACAGAGCGAGGGCTTTTTGACCAGAGGATCTTTTCAGATATTGACCTCTTCCTGATCGACTGATGTTCCCCGCATCAAACACAACACTTATTTCTCAGTATGGATGAACAGTTCCAGAAAGAGGATTGAAAATGGTACAGATTGATCAGAAACTAAAAGATGCAATTGCAGAGGTGAAGATCCTCCCTCTCGCAACAGCATCCAAAAACGGAATTCCAAATGTCGTCCCAATGGGAAGCATCTGGGTCATCGATGAGGAGACCATCTGGATTGCAGATAATTTTATGAAGAAGACACTTGAGAATGTCCTTGAGAACCCGCATGCAGCGCTTTATGTCTGGAGCCAGGGTGTCGGAGGCTGCATCCAGCTGAAGTGTGACGTTACCGTTGAACAGAGCGGTGAGAATGTCGAGAAGATGCGGGGGATACTCCATGAGACGAAACCAAATCTCTCAGGTAAGTCACTCCTTATATTGAAAGTAAAAGAGATATATGAGTGTGCCCCGGGTCCGAAGGCAGGGGAACTCCTCGATTAACCTTTTTTCTATTTCTTCAGCATCCTGGCCTGAAGACCAAAGAATACCGAGTATCCAATAGCATGACACTGATCAAGGGTTGTACTGTCAAAGGATACGAGATCATCTGAATAGATGGCATCAGGTGACGAGCGTCCGCGAATATGAACTGCCCCTTTGAAGAGTCGTAGATCAACCGATCCATTCACACGCCTCTGGGTTGTGTCGATGAAAGCATTTAACGCATGGTACAGAGGCTCATGGACAAGACCCATATAGGCAAGTTCCGACCATTTGTCATCGACTCCATGCTTGAATGCCAGTTCCTGTCGGGTAAGGACAAGCCGTTCAAGATCCTTATGAGCAGTGAGGATCACCGTCGCGGCAGGATGTTCGTAGTTCTCCCTTGCCTTCAGCCCGAGGATACGATCCTCTACCATATCATTCCTTCCTATGCCATGCCGCCCTGCGATCTCATTCAAGCGAATGATGAGAG
Organism: Methanocalculus chunghsingensis; assembly: GCF_018132105.1. Classification (GTDB taxonomy): domain Archaea; phylum Halobacteriota; class Methanomicrobia; order Methanomicrobiales; family Methanocorpusculaceae; genus Methanocalculus; species Methanocalculus chunghsingensis. Next base: position 1,326 of record NZ_JWHL01000019.1, read on the forward strand.
AGACGCCATCCATCTCTTCACCGTTTAAGGCGACAGGAACCCCTTCTTTGAATTCGATTGTGATATGTTCCGGGGTATCAGGTGCATCCTGTGGTGATATCGTCCAGTGGAAGATCTCATCAGGCGGATGATAAGCCGGATCCTCAAGCTTTCCACCCTCAATACTCCGGCTCCAGATATTCTCGTCGACACTCCATGGCTTATCCTTCACGACAGGAACCGGTATGTTGTGCTTCTCAGCATACTCGATCTCCCACTCCCGGGTGAGGTTCATCTCACGCATCGGCGCGATGATCTCATATCCATGCATTCTGAAGATGAAGTCGAACCTGAGCTGATCGTTTCCCTTTCCTGTACATCCGTGAGCGATGGCGATGGCGCCTTCCTTCTTCGCAATCGCAACAGTCTCTTCAGCAATCAGAGGGCGTGCGAGTGCAGTTCCCATCGGATACCCCTCATAGGCCCCGTTTGCCTTAATGGCAGGGAAGATGTGGTTTGCTACAAATTTTTCAGTTGCATCGATTGTATAATGCGTATCAGCGATGAGCCTACCTTTCTCTGTTGCCATCGTGACTTCTTCTTGTGGCTGCCCCACATCGACGGCGACGGTGACGACGCGATCAAACCCATATCGCTCCTTTAAAAGTGGAACACAGATGGAGGTATCCAAGCCTCCCGAAAACGAAAGTACAACAGTCTTCTCTGACATGATAAACACCGATCTTTTGAGTACTATGATCTCTCAAGAGCAATGAGCTTATTGAAAGATAGAGAGATCGAAGGCCAGTGCTCTACGAACCAAAAGGATATCATGATGTCCTGTTATATATATAATAGCCATGGTGATTCCTGTGCATAAAGGTGTTATTCCAATCTTTCTCATGATCGTAGCTGCGGTTCTTGTTTCAGGATGTATATTCAGTTCCAGTCAGCTGGATAAAATACCACCCCACATCATCGCTGCGACAGAAGCACTCTCGGACCTGGATCTCATTGAAGGAAATATCAACACATTTTCACTTGATGATGAGATCTACCTTATCAACCAGTTATTATCAGATAATGAGGGATATCAGGATGATGAAGAGCAATTATCTTCACAATATCATGCATATCGGACATGGAACGATGCTTTTGAATTGATGAGTCAGATACTCAGGGATGACTACATGATCTACCAATCCCATCTACGCCAGGCCGAAAGATTATATGAGGATTTTAATTATGTCGGCTGGAGAGAGGAGATCATACGTGCAAAAAGCCAGGCTGCCCGGATGGCAGAGAAATCGAGAGAAGCCGCGTATATGATGGATACAATTCCCACCGAAGATATTCCGGCAGACCTGCAACAGAGCCTCAGACAGTCGCGATATGCAATGATGGAGATCGCTCGTCAGAGTACGTCTCTTGAGAATACCCTTCAACAGATGCTATGAAACAAATGAGGAGAACGATGTCAATAGCACGATCAATTGGTACAGTGTGGATATTCAACGTGATATCTCTCGTCATGATTCTCCTCCTTCTCACTACAGTCACAGGATGTCTCGAATCTGAACAGGGGCAGACTCCCTTTATGGATGAAGAGATAATCCCCCTTCCTTCATATACAGAAACATCAGGTGTTTCTTCTTCATCGCAAGTGACATGGCTCGTCTCCCAGCTACCTGATGAAAAAGGTGTCCCCCTGAATCCTGAAAGACCGATAACCCATAAAACATCAAATACTGCAGAAGCATACCGTTGGTTCTATAACGGGGCATACTACTCATGGACGATCTATATTCCAGCCGATAAATACAATTACTTTGCTACTCTTCCAAGGGATAAGCCGCACCCGGTCGATTATGTGATGTCGGATCGCGGGCGTGGAGAGCTTCAGGGCGTGGTTTCTGAACTCATCTCACTCTCCACCAATCAAGGCTTCAACGAGATCCAAAGGAGGGACTTTATTATCGCCTTCGTCCAGTCTCTCCCACATAACCGAGGGGGTTCTGTTCATGATTATGATGGTTATCCAAAATATCCGATCCAGACGATCTATGATGGTGGTGGAGACAGCCAGGATACTTCGATCCTGCTCGCTTCAATTCTGAGGCTCCTTGGTCACCCGGCTGTCCTCATTGAGACGCCGGATCATTATATGGTCGGCCTTATTGAGCCTGAAGCTGATCGCGAGAAGAGAAAACAGATTATCCAATCAGAGGGATATACGATCATCGAGTCAAATCACCCGGGATTTTCCATCGGGAATCTACCGGTCCAGTACCATCGTGCATTAAAGAATCCCGTAATTCATATCCCTTCCAGAAACCCGGATGTGAATCTCCAGTTCCAGGCACGTCTTATCTATACAGATCAGGCATATGCCTACTATCAGGTGTACAGTACTATTACAAGTACAGGAACCGGACCCGCAAGTGATTTGAGAGTGATTATGACAGGCCAGCCAGTTGAAGGGTTATCCTGGAGATATGATGAGGTCAGGACCGTCTCGACCATTCCGGAAGGGGAGGTACGACTCATTGAGGGGACGGTCAGAATACCACGTAATGCAGAGGCTGAAATTATATGCACGATAAGCGGACCAGGTATGGCTGAAAAGAAATATCGTAGTCAGGTTTTTTATACCTGATTTATTTGAGATAGAACCCGAGTGGTTCTATCGTTGTTTCATTCTTTTTATACGCCTCAATTGCCATGGCGGCGGCATTTGCAGCAGATATTGTAGTTATATAGGGGATGCCGTAATCCACTGCAATACGCATTATCTGGTAGTGATCATGCCGGGAATTCTTTCCTGAAGGAGTATTGATGATCAGCTGGATTTCACCCTTTCGCATCATATCGATGACATTTGGGGACCCCTCCTGGACTTTACGAACGAGATGAACTTTCACTCCGGCCTGTGTGAGATGTTGAACTGTGCCTGTTGTTCCATACAACTCAAGTCCAAGCTCATGCAGTTTCCGTGCAATCGGAACGCTAACCTCTTTCTGATCATCGTTCACAGAGATGAAGACACGACCCTGAAGAGGGAGGGTGTTATCAGCAGCAAGGCTTGCTTTGAAGAATGCCCGACCGAAGTCATAGTCAATCCCCATCACTTCACCAGTGCTCTTCATCTCAGGACCAAGGATGGCATCGACGCCCGGGAGTTTATTGAAGGGGAGAAGAACCTCTTTTACGGCCACATGCTTAATCTCGCGTTCGACATACCCGATCTCTTTGATTGACTCCCCAAGCATGATCCGGGCTGCAATCTTTGCTAGCGGGATACCGGTTGCTTTTGATACAAATGGCACAGTCCGGCTTGCACGCGGATTTGCCTCAAGTACATATACGGTCCCATCCTGGATCGCATACTGAATATTGATCATCCCAACGACGCCGAGACCGACAGCAAGCCGCCGTGTATACTCACGAACAGTCTGGATCGTTTCATCATCAAGTGACTGGGTAGGGATGACACAGGCCGAATCCCCGGAATGAACGCCGGCCTCTTCGATATGCTCCATAATTCCACCGATGAGGACATCATTTCCATCACAGACGGCATCGACATCCAGCTCAATGGCATTATGGAGGAACCGGTCAATGAGTACCGGATGCTTCCTGCTGACACGAACAGCCTCGGTAATATAGGTCTTCAGTTCGATCTCATCATGGATCAGCTCCATTGCCCTCCCGCCAAGGACATATGATGGACGGACAAGGACGGGGTATCCAATGCTTGTTGCGATCTCTACAGCTTCCTCTTCAGAGTATGCAGAGCCGTTAGCCGGACTTGGAATCCCGAGTTCATCGAGGAGCAGGCTGAACCTGTCACGATCCTCGGCAACATCCATTGCATCCGGGGAGGTTCCGAGGATTTTTGCAGATAGGCCGAGACGCTGAATATCATCGTGGATCGGGATGGTCAGATTGACAGAGTTCTGTCCTCCAAACTGGACCATTACGCCATAATAAACATCTTTTTTGAGGATATTCATGATATCCTCAAGCTGCATCGGCTCAAAGAAGAGGCGGTCTGAGGTGTCAAAATCGGTTGACACTGTCTCGGGATTATTATTGACCACATGAACCGATACACCCCGCTCTCTGAGAGCCTGGATAGCATGAACTGTACAGTAATCAAACTCGATCCCCTGACCGATACGGATCGGGCCTGAACCCAGGATGAGCACCTTCTTTTGGGCATCACTGACAACTTCACACTCATCTTCCCAGGTTGAATAATAGTATGGGGTGCTCGCCGGGAATTCGGCAGCACATGTATCAACCATTTTATATGTTGGTTCACCGACGATGCCTTCAATGACAGAGATAGACTTTCCTGTCAGCCCGGCGATCTCAGTATTGGAGAAGCCATACACTTTTGCGGATCGAATTTCTTCATCGGAAGAAGAGGGGGAGAGGCTGGATTCGATCTCGACAATATGGCGAATCTTCTCAAGGAAGAATGGCTCGATGGCAGTAAGCTCATGTATCTCTTCAAGCGAAAAGCCAATCTTAAACGCATCAAAGAGTGTTGTGAACCGCTCATCGGTCGGCCTGGAGAGGATCATCCGGATTTCATCCGGATTCTGGTGAGTTGTCACATCGGTATCGATCGAGCGGAGTGCTTTTTTAAATCCCTCTTCGACATTTCTTCCGATGGCCATTATCTCACCAGTACTCTTCATCGCAGTGGTAAGAGAGCGATCTGCGGTCTTGAACTTATCAAAGGGCCATCGAGGCACCTTTACGACAACATAGTCTATGGCTGGTTCAAATGATGCAGGTGTGCACCCGGTGACAGTGTTTATGATCTCATCGAGCCGCATACCAATGGCGATCTTTGCACTTACCCTGGCAATCGGGTACCCGGTTGCCTTGGATGCGAGTGCAGATGAGCGTGAAACACGGGGATTGACCTCGATAATCCGATAATCTCCATCTTTGAAGGCAAACTGAACATTGCAGCCACCCTGAACACCGAGAGCCCTGATGATCTTGATTGATGCGGTTCTGAGCATCTGGAACTGGTCGTCCCGGAGTGTGAGAATCGGCGCAACAACGACACTCTCACCTGTATGGACACCCATTGGATCGACATTCTCCATCCCACAGACAATGATACAGGTATCCTCTGCATCCCGCATCACCTCAAACTCGACTTCATTCCAACCTTTGACGCTCTCTTCGACGAGAACCTGACGAATCCTTGATTTAGAAAGGCCCATCTCAACGATTCTCCGGAGCTCGACTTCGGTGGTCGCAACACCGCCGCCGGATCCTCCGAGTGTATACGCAGGCCGGATAATGGCAGGAAGCCCGACTTCTTTGAGGGCTTCATCGACCTGATCGAGGTTGGTGACGATCATCGACTTTGGAACCGGCTCTCCGATGCGCCTCATCAGGTCGCGGAACTTCTCACGATCCTCACCAAGATAGATTGCTTCAAGAGGGGTTCCAAGGATCTCGACATTCTCAAGGGCTCCGATCTCTGCAAGTTCTGCAGTGAGGTTCAATCCGGTCTGTCCGCCAAGACCACTCAGAATGCCATCTGGGCGTTCCTTTTTGATGATCTCTGCGATGATGTCAGCCTTCAGCGGCTCTACATAGACCACATCGGCGGTCTCCGGATCTGTCTGAATTGTTGCTGGATTTGAGTTGACGAGGACGACAGAAATCCCCTCTTCCCGGAGGGCACGGCAGGCCTGTGTTCCTGAGAAGTCAAACTCCGCTGCCTGTCCGATCTGTATCGGCCCTGATCCGATGAGGATTACTTTTTTGATATGCGGTAATTTAGGCATCCGGGATACTCCTGTAAATCTTGTCAAATATTGATTTTTCCAGATCCTGCGGTCCGCCATGAGCCTCCGGATGGAACTGGACACAGAAGATGTTCTGGTAGGGGTCGGCAAATCCCTCAAGGGTGTTGTCATTGACGTTCCGATATGTTACGACACAGCCCTCAGGCAGACTCTCGCCATCGACGACATATCCATGGTTCTGTGTGGTGATGGAGATTGGCCCCTCCGGACCACGTACAGGCTGATTTGAGCCGCGATGCCCGAATTTCAGCTTATATGTTTCACCACCAAGAGCAAGTGCGAGGATCTGGTTGCCCATACAGATGCCATAGATCGGTATCTCTCCCAGGTAAGAACGAACGGTCTTGATGGCTGCAGTTGCTCTCTTCGGATCCCCGGGTCCGTTACTGATGAAGAGGGCCTGAGGCCTGCAGGCATCAATCTCTTCTTTTGTAGCAGAATAGGGGAAGATATACACATCCGCATCCCGCCTCCTGAGGCTGACAACGATATTCTTCTTGACGCCGAGATCAAGGATCGCGATTCTTTTTCCTCGTCCCGGTACCCGATATGACTCTTTACATGTAACCGTCTCAATCAGATCCAAGGCAGAGATGTCCGGCATCCCTCGCGCCATTTGAACTGCCTGCTCGCCATCATCATCGCCGACGATGAGAGCTGATTTCAGGGTGCCATGGAGCCGGGTTTTGATTGTCAGCATCCGAGTATCGATCCCTGAAATTCCATGTAAACCATGCTCTTCGAAGAAAGAAGTTAATGATGGGGAGTGCTTTGGGGATGTACAAACTTCACGTGTGATACATCCACGTGCATGCACAAGAGGATTTTGAAAATTGTGAAAGTCAACACCATAATTTCCGATCAGCGGATAAGTGAACATCAGGAGCTGTCCGGCATAACTTGGATCCGTCAGCGCCTCCATATATCCTGTCATCTGAGTGGTGAAGACAAGTTCTCCGGTGCTTGTACCTTCAGCACCAAAACCTTCCCCTACAAAAAAGTTTCCGTCTTCAAGCCCTAAAACCGCCTTCATGAATGACCATATTCATTCTGTTATTATATGATATAACAATGGTTGCAGGATCAATGCCATATACTCATGAGTGATGAAGGAGAGTGAGATCTGTCCTCATAATATTGGATTATATAAGAAAAAAAAAGGAATTTGCCCTTTTTTTCTATGCGCGATGAAAGAAAGGTTATCGCGAGAGGATCGCCATGATGATCTTTCCGTAGGCAGGGCGTGTTATCACGACACCAATGAGAACACCGAGGATGGTGATGATCGCAAAGCCACGGAGTGATGAAAGGTCCATAAGGGCAAGAGGGAGCATCGCAATGATCATCGTTATGGCTGCGACGATGATGATCCCAAGTGCCCGCGATAACCGCTTGAGATAGACGTTTGGAGAAGGGACCTTCCCTTCATGCAGCACCTCATCGGTGATGACGACGAGCTGATCGATACTCGTTCCAAGGACAGCGATAAGTCCGGCGATGGCGGCAAGATCAAGCTGTGTAAAGTACCGTGCAATCCCAAGCAGGATGATGATCTCTGCGGTGTTGATTGCAAGCATTGGGATGACGATGGTAGGCTCACGATACCGATAGTAGACGACCAGTCCGACAGTAAGGAGTGCGACGAATCCGGCGATGATACTCATCATCTTAAAGTGCTCACCGAGTGCGGCAGATACCGAACCAGAACCGGCTATCTGAACATCGACGGGAAGTGCGCCGGCTCTGAGATGGATCTCAAGGATGTTAGCACGGTTCTGTCCGAATTCTCCGGCTCCGGTGGATGCAAAGAGGTTCCTAACATCCTCGACCTTGAGTCGCGCTGCAAGATCGGGAGAAAGCGGGGCACTATAGACCATCTCTCCATCAAGAAGCATCATCAGTTCATGGGCAGCAGGATTGTCTGTTGCTCCTGTCCGGATAGCACTCTCACGGAATGCCTGCGCCCCTTCAGGGCTGATGGTAAATGATACTCCCCACTGGTTGCTCCCAGGAGGCTGTTGTGTTGGAAGGCCGACACTTGTGATGCTGTCCCCATACAGGACATGTTCGGTCTCTTCTCCAACAGTCTGGATACGGATGTCGAAGCGGCCCTGCTGACCGACGATCTCCTGGGCGGTGACCATGTCAACACCGGCCAGTTCGACCCTGATGTACCGTGAAGCACCGCCGAATGTGGTGAGGATATTGACCTTTGCATCCCGTGTGCCAAGCCTGTTGATCTTCTCTTCGAGAATCCGCTTGACGGTATTGGCGGTCTCTTCAGAGACACCTATCTCGTACTGGGTAATTGTTGCTCCAAGTGAAGCAAAAACCGGCTCGAGTTCATCCCTGGTGAATGGCTTTCGAATCTCAACGACATCCGGCTCGACAAGATGTACCTCAGCATCCAGCTCCCGTGTCAGCCCTTCAACGAGAAGTTCAGGGTTCTCTCTCGTCTCAAAAGTCACCAGCTCTGCCTGATACTCAAGCTGAATCCACGAGCCTCCTTCGAGATCCAGGCCAAGCTGAACATTCCCCTGTAATCCTTTGTCAAAGGCGGGTGGAATAAGGTAGATCGAAGCCAGTGCAAGGACAATGGCAACGACCATCACGACCACACGCCAATCCTGCATGACCCTCTTCATATCATCTTTTTTCATCGTGGCAACACCCCCTTTGCCCGCCCGCTCTGAACATACCATTTCAGGAGGCCTGCATTAAACATCCAGGTGATGATGAGATCGACGAGAAGACCTATGAGAAGGACCGTTGCAATCTGCATGATAATCTCGATCTGGCCAATCCAGGAGACGACAAGAAGGGCAGTGACTGCCGAGAGCGTTGTCGTCGTCATAATAAATCCTGTTCTGAATGCATTCTTCAGTTTCTCTTCAAGTTTTCCCTGCCGTTTCAGAACTCTGGTCGTCAGGAGAATGTCACTGTCCACAGAATACCCAATCAGCATCAGGAGCGCGGCTGTTGTTCCGAGTGAGAGCGGAAGGCCGATGATATTCATGATGGCTGCAGTCACCAGGATATCAGCCAGCCCTGCAAAAACAACCGCAACTGATGGTATCACTGATCGGAAAGCAATAAAGACGACGAACGACATCCCGATGAAAGAGAAGAGAAGGGCGATCAATGCCTGCTGCTGAAGCGTCTGGCCGAAGGATTCACCGATCTGATCAACCTTGGCATCAGGGTATCGTGCTCCGATATCACGGGAGAGAGACCGGAACTGTTCATCATCCATCGGGCCAAACCTGATATAGTTTCCCCGGTTCAGTCCTTCACCAATACTGATCAGCGGATATGCTGCAAAATACGCTTCAATCTCATCTGTTGAGTCATCGGTCAGAACCGTCACTGCGGTTCCCCCGGCAAAATCGATACCGAGGTTCACAGGAACCCCGGTTATCATATAGTTCCCGCCTATGACAAGCAGCGCGATGGCGAATATGGCAAGCGGTATCGCCATCATCTGGCTGGAAGGGTATTTATTTACTAGATCGTACAGGTCAAACCCCATAGTGTCTGTATGATATGATCCGATCGCATAAAATAATGGCTATACAGCACCCCAGGGGGACTCCATTGTCATTGGGGACGGTCATTTATATCTCTATCACCCGGCCGTTCGAGAATAACCTGAATTATCTAAGCGATTTTTTTTATTTCAGGACTTTCGCATAGATTTTACTGGAATCCGGTATGATGTGATTGAATATCCCACGGAGAAAGCAGGGTATAATGAAGAATAAAAGAAAGGAGATAAGGGAGATACTTATCACCATTTAGTGTTCGACCACTATTTCGGCTCTGGGTATGCGATGATCATGATTACGGATATGCATACCAGCTCGCATTAGTCGACTATCTCCATGCGAACTGCCACCCAAGATCTATGGCATAATCAAAGACTTCTGTGTAATATCCCTCCCACTCCATCACGGCGTGGGCGGCGATGACAATTGAGTCATTGAGTTCAGAGATATCAACAACAATTTCACCGGATGAAGCTGTAGCAGGATTAAAGGAATCCTTGTTCATGAACTGCCCGGGAATTGGATTGCCGGGAACGGCGTTTCGGCCACGTCCGGGCGTTCTTGGGATGTCATCTGCTGTATTCGCTACATGGAGATGATACTCCTTCAGCCCGGTCCACTTCACAGTATAGTCCCCTATGGTATCCGGATCTTCATTGGTTCCAAGGGCTTGATAGGTCACATAGAGTTTTCCATTGTCATCATAGACATTCAGGTATCCGGCAAGATGGGTCTGCCCGGCAAAGAGCGGGTACTCTTGAGGCCCTTCACCGACATCATAGGTGACATAGGTAGCCCAGTTGCCTCGATCGACAAACCGATATTCACCGGGATCTTCCTGGGCTGCCCATGCAGTCTCATCGCCTCTGAAGAGTTTGGGCCTATTCTGTAAGGAGATAAACTTTGGACAGCCATTTCCACATGGACAGTACCATGGAATGGTTACTTCATTCGCACCTTCCGCACCGGTGAGTAGTGTCCAGTATTTCTGGCCCTCCTCGGTTACACGGTAGTGTCCTTCAGGGAGATCGTCAAACCGGTAGTAGCCTTTATCATTCGTTATTTGAGAATAACCGGAGTCAACAAACATGTTGGCATCATCATCCCAAACCTCCAGCACAATTGTAAAGCCCGGAAGACCAACACCGCTCGAACCCCAGCCTGTACAGTGGAGATTCTTTAATCCGACAATACTGTAAGACACTTTCTCTTCTGCCGCCACCGGCACGGCCAACACCATGAGAGCCAGCAAAACCCCCATAAACACATACTCTCGTTTCATTTTTTACAACCTCTTTTGATTCAAACTAATATATTTATAAGATTAAATAATTTTTCTTTCGCTATGTTGAATGAAAGAAATTATGTAATATCTCTATTGAAAACGAGTTCATCTATTGATGGAAAGGGAGGATACGATTAAAAACAGAGTGTAATTGGAACGATAAACCCTGAAAAATCGCTTTCGAACTATTTTTTATAAAAAGAAGAGGTGTTAACCCCGATTACGTCCCGGCCGGGACTTGAACCCGGGTCAAAAGCTCCGGAGGCTTCTAGGATATCCGCTACCCTACCGAGACACTATGATACGCCGGGAATACCGGTTTATCGCCTACTTAGTTTAATGTAAAAACAGATAAGGATATCGTTATCTGTGATACTGGTGCCAGATCCGGCAGGCACCTTCATGAGAGACCATACATGGCCCGACCGGGGATCGCGGGGTGCAGGCTGTTCCATACAATGGACAGTCGGTCGGCTCGGCGAGGCCTCGGAGGAGACGATCGCAGATGCAGGGGGAGCGATCTTCAATATGCGGGATCGTCATCTCGTACCGCTTCAGCGCATCATATCCCTCAAATCCGGGCTTTAATGCCAGACCAGAGCCGGGAATGACAGGGAAGCCTCTCCATTCAATGTCTGAGGGAGAGAAGACCTCGTACATCAGTTCTTTTGCCTTTCGGTTCCCTTCCCGTGTCACTGCACGTGGATAGGCATTCTCGACCTTCGCTTCGCCTGCGTTAATCTGGGCAACGAGCATGTAGAGGCCAAGAAGGAGATCTTCTGCTTCAAAGCCTGCAACGACCTGAGGGACCGGAAACTGTTCGTACTCTTCATATCCCATGACGGCGCAGACATGGCCGGGGAGAATAAAGCCATGGAGGTCAGCTTCTCCCTGATCTAGGAGCCATTGCATCGCAGGGGGAACGAGCCGGTGGCAGCAGAGGATGCTGAAATTCTCCGGCGGTTCCTGAAGGAGTGTGGCAGCCACAGTCGGAACCGTCGTCTCAAATCCGACTGAGATGAAGACGACATCCTTATCGGTGGTCTTTGCGATCTCAACGGCCTTATGAATCCCCTGGACAATCCTGATATCGCCATCAGCAGATTCAAGTGATCCTTTGGATCCCGGAACCCTGAGGAGATCACCATATGTTGTGATGATACAGCCTTCTGCAGCAAGATCAATAGCGACATCAATCTCACCCTGTGGGGTGATGCAGACAGGGCACCCAGGTCCCATCACAACATTCAGTTGCGGAGGCAGGACGCTTCTGATACCATGTTTTGCAATCGACGCTTCATGTGTTCCGCAGACATGCATGATCCGAAGATCCGAGGTGACCTGGTCCTTTAGTCTGCTGATGATCTCTCTCCCAACCGCCATATGAACTCTCTCATAGTATTCTCACTGATGGACAGAAAAGGTTGTGGGAGCAGACCTGTGGCAAAAGTGGTGAACGTCTCAACTCTCAGATGACGTATGTCTCACTGAAATACTCCCTGAAGAATCGACATATCCGGTGGAGCTCTTCTTCCGGCATCCCCTGAACCCATGGTTCAGCACCCTGCCGGTGGAGGCTGTTTAGATGGATCAGATCCGGATTGATCCGGAGTGCAGCATCCCTGAGAAGATGGAGCTCTTTATTTCCCGTGTTGATCCCAGGTATGAGGAATATCTCAAGCCAGATTGTACGTGGAAATTCTCTTCTCAACTGAATAAGACCGTCTATCATCTGATCAGGAGCGATACCCGGTGCCGGGCGGTTGATTATCTCAAAGATTTCTTTCGTTACGGCATCGATGGATGGAAGGATGAGATCAGCAGCGATGATCTCCTGCCTGATCCCCGGATCCGAGAGGAGGGTGCTGTTCGTCAGGACCGCGATCTTGTACTCAGGATGATGCTCTTTGAGATAGACGATTATCTCTCCGATACCGAGGTGAAGGGTCGGCTCGCCGGTTCCGCCGAGGGTGACATAATCGAGAAGAGGATTGCCTGCGAGGAAGTGATCGAGTTCCTGAAGTACCTCACCGACCGGAACATACATTCTCCTTCTTCGGGTGATATGGCAGGTGGTGCCGCACTCGCAGTAGACACAGTCGAGGGAGCAGATGTTATCGGGTACAAGGTCAACCCCGAGGGATCTTCCGAGGCGGCGGGACTGTACCGGGCCAAAGAGATACCTGTATGTCATTTGAGAAGGTTACTTGGAGGTTGGTGTTGATACATCTATCCGGAGTCTGGACGATCCCACACTTTTATCACCGACTCTTCCGATTGAAGAGTATATGTTCTCGGTCTCGACCTACTGTCTGCACACACACCCTCTCCCCTACGCACTTGAGAGGCTCTCTGAGATCACCGATATGATCGAGCTTATGGATGACGGTCTTCATTATATCAGCTCATCCGAGATACTTGAGTCCTACTCATTTGACTACTCAATCCATGCGCCAGCCCGTGGGGTGAATATTGCGTCACTCCTTGAGCCGATACGAAGAGCGAGTGTCGAAGTGATTGATGACTGCTTCGCAATCGCCGCCGAGGTGAATGCAGATGTGATCATTCACCCCGGCTATTTTGCATGGGTGGAGGAGCGGGGGGCTGCCGAGGAGCAGTTTGCCAGATCACTAGACGAGATCACCGAGGCCGCCATCGATCGGGGTGTCACATTCTCAGTTGAGAATATGGGGAACTGGGATTACTTCTTCCTCAGGACTCCCGACGAGATCCCGCTCCTGCAGGGCGCCCCTCTCACCCTTGATGTCGGCCATGCCCATCTGAACGCCTGCCTCCCGGGTTTTCTCAAACACTCGTTTGTTCATATCCATATCCATGATAATGACGGTACAAATGATGCACATACCGCAGTCGGAACCGGAACTATCGACTTTACAGAGGTCTGCCGTGCCGTAAACAGGGAGGGGATCACACCTGTGATCGAGGTTCAGACACTCGACGGCGTACTCTCAAGCATCGAAGCGCTTCGGCCGATGCTCAGAGGGTGAATCAGGAAGAATGGCACAGAAGAGATAATGGCAGCAGGCAGAGAAGGGTTAGCCCGAGAGGACAGCCTCAAGAGCATGGCTGATGGGGAGTGCCACTGATGCGAGGAGAGGAGACGATCCGGTATGAGTTTATAAAAGGGCCCTCGAATCGTATCGCAGATGAGAGAGCATTCCGGAAAGTATTAAAGGAGAACTCGCCAACTATGTAATGCAATCTGTCAGCGGTTGCCTGATGGCCGGCCTGAGAATGGCTCGTTCATCGATGCGATGAAAAATTGCAGCAATTATGCAGACAGGACTGCCTCGGTGGCATAGCGGTATCGCGCTTCCTTGGTAAGGAAGAGGTCGCGGGTTCGATTCCCGCCCGAGGCTTGCTTTTTATCGTTCTTTTCTGAATTCGAGCTTAAATTGCTGCCTATTAATATTGTTCCATGATCGGTTTGTATTTTAAGCGCATATAGGGCCGTATCGAAGAATTGATAAGCTTTGAAGCCCGCGTTTTTCTGATATGCGTGATTGTCCGGTTCTACTGTTAGTGCGATCCTTTTTCTTATACGTTCAGGAATGGCTCAGATTTGATTTTTAGCCTTATTTGTCATCTTATTTCCCTTGTACGTACATGCAAGTACATGTACGTACACTCTATGATCAGGGATCTCTCTTAACGTGATAGCAACAAAAACCGGATCTGGGATCTTGATTAATCGGGATCGAGGTTGGATCGGGATGAAGGGATCCGAGATCCTCCTGGAGAAGTCTATGGAGAAAAGGATAGTATGATCATCAGTATGGCCTATACGTCATACTGCTATACTATACTGCTGTACTGTACTACTGTACTAGAGAGAGATATCTGGCTGGAGAATATGTGGAGAAAAAGAAAGGGAGTAAATCTCTCATTCAAATTCTGCTTCCTTAAACTTTAGCGAACTGCTATTCTCCTTCACGGTCCTCTGGAGTGTCTCAACAAACTCTGTGTCTGTTTTTGCCACTATACTGATCTCGATTTCGACAGAAACTCACGGCTCATCCCCCGCTGGAGACTACGTTCATAGTCGGGATCGTTTACCTGCTGTGCAAAGAGTAATGCCCGTGCCACTGCCAGCGGCCGCCGAGCCCACCAGAGATGCAGGGTAGATGGAAGGCCGTGCCGGATCGACATCTCTCTTACAGATGCCACATTAATATCCACCAGCGGCAGGGCCACCTGGATCAGTTTCTTAGGTACCTTTACGGGAGCGGTCATACTAGTACCCATGAAGCAGAAGAACGGGCTTCAGGGATAGGGAGACCATCCTCTTTTAAACCTTGAATATGAAACGCGATCGCCTCATGCATCTGTTCTTCCGCTTCTTCACGAGTCTTTCCAGTCGCCACACAGCCGGGAAGATCCGGAGAGTATGCAGCATAATTAGTCTCAGCCTTCTCAATGACAATTAGAAATCTGTGCATTATTTACCCTCTTTTAATCCTGCTTGTTTCCAGATGCCATTCAAACTACCGGGCGGCAGTACATCAGACGGTTTGCCGGGGATTGTTATCCTGCCAGGAATTACAGGGTGTTTGTATTGCCGGTGACTGCCACGGGTTGATACAAGATACCATCCTTGTCTTCTATCAAGTGCATAACCTCTCGTACTTTCATGCTTTTTCCCTCCGCATCCCGGCCCGCCGGATCAGGGCGGCACCTGCGATCTTTGGGGGTTCTGTGATGATATGCCGCATCGCCTGTAACTCCCTTTCACAGCTTTTTAATCAATCATTGAGATCCCGGAGGGTTTTCCTGACATTATTCCGCGGGAGCATGAGCTCTTTTCCTGCCTGCTAATCTTCTTCCAGTTTGATCTTTCGATCAGATTGGTAGTTAATCTCTTTTATGAGCCGTTCACGGACAGCGGCATGGATCTTATCTATCTCTGCCTCTCTCCGGGCTATTACCTCAAGGGTGTGTGCCGGGGGTACTGGCTGACCAGTGACGGCAATCAAGCCATTGATTCGGAGGCTTGAGTCAGAACCTCACCCCATCTCTCCCTCATCCCGACCCCGGAAAACCTCTTTTGCCGCCGCCATTCCATTGAGGGCAGCAGGGAAGCCTGCATAGACCGCCATCTGAATGATGACCTCACGGATCTCGTCCCTCGTACAACCAACGGCGAGTGCCATATCGATATGGGCCCTGAGTTGTACCGGGGCTGTTCCAAGAGCCGTAAGCGCTGCAACAGTTGCAAGCTGGCGTGATCGGAGATCGAGGCCGGGCCGGGAGAGCACATCTCCATATGCAAATGCAACCGTCATCCCGGTAAGATCAGATGACATATCCTCCAGCTGATTGAGCATCGCCTGTACCGACTCACCACCCATCGCCTCGAGTTGGGCGAGGCCTTTGTTGTATCGTTCCTCTGACATCAGGACGTCTATTACCTCCTGATGGCAGATAATACTATACTCCTCTTTGGTATCCTACACCATGAATCTGGATTGTCAGAGATGAATTAACCACCACGGAACAACGATCAATACAAAGCTGAACAACTGCTTCTCAATCAATAGTTTTACCATCAGTTGATTCATGAAGAAAATATGATCATCAATTTTAACAAAGAAATTATATAATTAGTTCTAGAACAAATGGGAGATCACACCATGTCAGATAAAGAGGTGTATACCTATCTCCTGGCAGGTCTGATTCTGCTATTCATCGGTCTTATCGCCCCCACAATATATTCATATATTCCTGAAGACCTTCAGGAACCATTCAATTTTGTAGCTTTTTTTATAATACTTTTTATTGTCGTTTTTATCGCAATCGGACCAAGGGGAGGGGGCTGATATGATTACCATTATAATCGGATCACCTTCTGTTCCTTATCAGCTCATCAATATCCCTTCGCATCTGATCCCGCTCTCTCCTGTCTGAGGCAATCTCCATGAATCCCAACCCGACAAGGATCATCATCATTGACATCAGCCCAAGGCTTATCATCGCCATATTCATGATTATAATAATATCACCACTTAGCCTGGAGAGGTTCTCGGCAAGGGATTTCATATCATCCGATGTATCTATGAGATCCAACCCGGTAACATTCATCTCGGATCCAATAGTTTGCATAACTCCACCAGCCTCAACAAGTGGATCTCCGGCAGAAACGAATGGAATCATGTTGATGAGAGTACCTGCATCCCGCATAGACTTCCCAACCAGTTGTAGTGGCTGGCCAATACCATGGACGGCCTCACCGGTTGATCGTATCGAACTCTCATGACGATCCAGAATGGCACTTGAATCATCAAGTACGGTTCGAATCTCCGATGCGGTACCAAGTGTATAGCTATATCCGGTACCTATCAGCCCCAATATTCCAAAAATAATTAAGATGATGCCAATTGCCTCAAGCCTCTCCAAATAATACACCCCACATAGGATACGTACTCATCCTTACCTGACACTCAGATATGAAAATACATTCTCATTTTGCATCGTCATTGATATTGGCGGGCGTTTCGCTGATTATGTCATATCTAAGGTATGGATTTATATGAGAGAGAACACCATCAGCCTGATATGACTGGAAAATATTTTGCATTTACCGAGATTGATGGTGCAATCAAGAGCACAAAAAAGCTTCTTTGGCCTTTTCGTGCCGGAGTCTGGCTCCGCCTGGCACTCATTGCATTCTTTGTCGGTGCCGGGGGTGGATTTCCACAGGGTTTTTCATATTCTGACAGTGATTTTATTAACGGCATCAGCACTCCCACGACTCTGCCACCATCACCCGGCCTCTCCGGTATCGTCATTGCAGGTATCGGATTAATTATCCTCGCTGCTCTTGTCTATACCCTCATCGGTGCCATTCTCCAGTTTGTCTTTGTTGACTGTATACGTACCCGGAATATTCATCTCACAGAACCCTTCAAAGAACGTCTGGGAAAAGGATTCAGGCTATTTCTCTTTGAGACAGGAATAACCATTCTTTTGATGCTGATGGTAGCTGCAATCATGCTCCCAATCATCCTGACATTCATGGATCCGGCCATCCTCCCCCGGATGCTTATTCTCGTCTTCCTGATACCGATCTTTATCATTATCGCCCTTATTATCGGCATTATCATGCTTTTTACAATCGATTTTGTCGTTCCGATTATGATCAAAGAGGACTGCGGGGTGATTGAGGGCTGGAAACACCTTGTGCAGACGTTAACAAACCAGTGGATGCAGGCATTCATTTATCTGATCATCAGAGTACTCGCAGGTATTGGTGCAGGGATTGTGATGGCCATCATTACGTTCATCGCCTTTTTCATAATCGCAATCCCCTTCGTCATTATAGGCTTCCTCCTCCACCTTTTCCTGGCATTTCCGGCATCGTTCCTGCTTCCGCTTCTGATTCCGTTCTTGATACTTGCAGTTCCGGTAATGCTTTTGATCACAGTCCCGTTCATCACCTTCTTCCGTACATACTCGCTTAAGGTTCTGGCGAAGTTGTCAGAAAAGTATGCTCTGCTTCCTGAGGATGTATTAGAAGTAAACTGACACAAAAAATTTTCCACCCGGAATACCTTTTTTCCCGGCAGAATTGCCCTCCCCATAACAAAACTCTATCTTCACAGAAGAAT
This sequence comes from Methanocalculus chunghsingensis, assembly GCF_018132105.1. Lineage (GTDB taxonomy): Archaea > Halobacteriota > Methanomicrobia > Methanomicrobiales > Methanocorpusculaceae > Methanocalculus > Methanocalculus chunghsingensis. Next base: position 19,600 of record NZ_JWHL01000019.1, read on the forward strand.
TCATCAGGCAGATAGAGGACAGATTCTTCTGGTAGGAATACCATCTCTACCTCATGCAGAAGCGCTGGCATCCAGATCTCAGGGCAATCGCTGACCAGGCGATGGAAAAGTATGGCTTCCATCCATCCTTCCCAAAAGCAGTAATACGCGAAGTACAGAAACTTCAGGAATGGAAGCTTAAAGAAGCGAGGAGAGATGCTGTCGATCTCAGATCGATCCTCTGGGTATCAATCGACAATCATGATACAATGGATATCGATCAGATCCAGTTCTGTGAAGAAGGACCTGATAACGAGATTCACGTGAAAGTTGCCATAGCTGATGTCGATCATCTCGTCAGGAAGGGTTCCCCCACTGATCGGCATGCTGCAAAGCATGGAACATCCATCTATACAGGTGTCATCACCTATCCGATGCTCCCGGTACAGCTCTCGGAAGGTATCACATCTCTCCACCCACACCAGGACCGGATGGCTGTTGTCATCGAATATGCTGTCCTGCCGAATGGGACGGTCAGGCATGGAGATGTCTATCCGGCAATCGTCTGCAACAAAGCTAAACTTGTTTATGAAGTGGTCGGAGAGTGGCTTGAAGAGGGAGGAGATTTTCCCTATGACAATCTTGAGATAGAGGACCTCGCCGATCAGCTCTTTCTTCAGAATGAAGCTGCAAAACGTATGAAGGAGCAACGCGCAGAACAGGGATTCCTCGATCTTCAGACGATCGAGGCCTCCCCCGTCATGGATAACGGAGATGTCACAGGCCTTGTCATTCAGAAGGAGAGCCCGGCACATTCACTCATCGAGGAGTTCATGATCGCTGCCAACAGGACTCTTGTGAACCAGCTGAAAGATGCGTCCTATCCGATGGTTCAGCGTATCGTCCGGACACCAAGGAACTGGGAAGGGATCATCGAAGAAGCAGCATCCCGACATGTCCACCTTCCGGAAGAGCCGGATGCGCAGGCCCTGGCGGCCTTCCTCCTCTCCCAGAAAAAGGCAGATCCAGAGACTTTTCCGGACCTCTCCCTGACGGTCGTCAAACTCATGGGTCCTGGAGAGTACGTCGCTATTGCACCTGATGAAGACTCAGTTGGGCATTTTGCTCTCGCTGTGACAGATTATACTCACGGAACTGCACCAAATCGACGGTATGTCGATATCATCATCCAGCGGCTCATCAAAGCTGTAATCAGCTCGAATTCCCCGCCATATAGATTCGATGAACTTGAAATGCTTGCGGAGCACCTCTCTGCAACCGAGAAGGCAGCAAAAAAAGTAGAGCGTTTCATGATTAAGGCTGCCGCAGCTGTTCTACTTCAGGACAGAATTGGGGAAGAGTTCCGTGCCATCGTCACCGGTGCTGCAGAGAAGGGGACCTATGCCCGAATCATCGATCCTCCGGTTGAAGGGCGCATCGTTAAGAATGAAAAAGGGCTGAAGGTTGGAAATAAGATTGTCGTACGATTGCTCAATACAGATCCTGAGAAGGGATTCATCGATCTGGAGCGGATCTAAGAGACTTCCATATCAGATGGAAAGCAGGGGTGAGGTACCCCACTTATCTCCTCTGCTGATCCGGACGCGCAAAGTACCCGATCCCCTCTTCAATAACTGCTTCCATAGAGTACTTCCTTGTCATTTGTGGAGTGCGGAGGGTTATATCCGGAATGGTTACAAGAAACTCATGCTGGGGGAACCAGTAACTACCATCACCATAATCAAAAGATGCTGAATCAACAACAAGAACAGCTCTGTTCAGGTCTGCTGTTCTGACGTGTGCATTATCGAAATTCATTACACGATCGACTTTACTCTTAAGATCCTGATTGCCAAGGAATAACACAAGAATCTGAACCCCGGAGTCTACCGAGTAGTCGACAGTGACGACTGCGCGGCTTTCTTCAAGACTGATATCCACGGAATGAAAGGTAATATAGCTGTATCTGGATTCAGCAGATGCAGCGACAGGCAGACAGCAGAAGCTGAAGAGGAAAAGTACTGCCAGGATAATGCCTGCTTTCATAGTGTACTCTATGGATCTGAAAAATTATAGTGTTTCTGGTAGGAACAATCTCCCTCGAGAGATTGATCCATAGGAATAATCAGATACCCTTGCTGAGAACGATCTCAATGCTCGATACATTCGTTCTGCCTGTATCGGTCTCAATCTCTTCAGTCGATGTGGAAATATCTTTCTTTCCAACTCCTTCAAGGAAACGGTTCAGTGAGATCTCAGCGGTGTCAACAGCCCGGGAGATTGCTTTTCCCCTTGCTTTGATTGCCACTGTCTCTGCCCCATTATTGAACTGTGTCACCACTGCGAGTACGTAATTCATGACTGGTTTGTTACCAACGAACACTGTGTTATCCATGAGCATATGATCCCTCAAATGTAACCTTTCTTCTTCAGCAGTTCAGCGTTAAGAACGGATGAGCCTGCAGCCCCTCTGATAGTATTATGCCCCATTGCCGTATAGCGTATCCCTTCCCGAATACGACCAATTGAGACTGTCATCCCGTCCCCAAGATTTCGATCCAGCCGGGTCTGTGGGCGATCAGGTTGTGAAAATATGTGCAGAGTCTTATCAGGCTGTGTGGGCAGTCCTGAGAAGGGAGCAGCCCAGTTTTCAAACGCTTTCTTCGCTTCTTCAACACCGCACTCTGCCTCAACCCAGACAGAGAGCATATGCCCGTCTATAACCGGGACACGGTTACAGCTGGCACTAATCGGAAATGTGATCGGTTCAATCTCAGAACCATTAAATGTACCCAGGATCTTCCTCGGCTCCTCAGACATCTTCTCTTCTTCCGATCCGATATAGGGAATGACATTATCACAGATCGCCATTCCAGGGATACCATCAAATCCTGCACCTGATATCGCCTGGAGTGTTGCCACCTTCACATCCCTGATACCATGTGGAAGAAGGGGGGCAAGTGAACAGGAGAGCATAATAGTCGAACAATTAGGATTGGTTACAATGCATCCATCACGACCACGATCATGCTGGACATCGATGAGACCGGTGTGATCGGGATTGATCTCAGCAATAAGGAGGGGAACAGTTGGATCCATCCGGTGAGATGAAGCATTGCTGCATACGATCAGTCCGGCATCAGCCATCTCAGCCTCAAGCGATCGTGCAATATCAGCAGGTAAAGCTGAGAAGACAATATCAAGATCAGCTACTGCTTCGACTGTGGTCGGACTGACGATACAATCACCGATTTCATCAGGGAATGGAGTCTCCAGCCTCCAGTTGACAACCTTTTCGTATGGTTTACCCGCACTCCGCTCTGAGGCTGTGAGTGTCTGGAGATGAAACCATGGGTGATCCGCAAGTAACTCAACGAACCGTTGACCGACGGCACCTGTAGCACCGAGAACTCCGACATTGATCATGGATAAAAGAGTAAGGGTGAGAATATATTTAATTGTTAGAGTTTTAATCCGCCCGGACCCGGGCAAAAAAACCTATTCCATGTGGATGGCTTCTACAGGACACTCATCCACACAGCTTTCACAGTCCACACAGGCATCAGCATCAACGACAGCAATATCATCCTTCATTGTAATAGCTGCGCTCGGGCAGATGTCAACACAACTCTCACAGCCTGTACATTTTTCCTTATCTACAATAGCGACCAATCGGATTCCTCCAATATCTATTTTTATTAAAAATATGGGAAATAGGTTTCGATATGAGCATCAGACTCAGAGCCCAAGGACCTCTTTCATCGTGTACATTGAGGGGGCTTGTCCTGAAACCCATCTGGCTGCACGGATCGCGCCACGGGCAAAAACCGAACGATCATACGCGCGGTGGGAAAGTTCAATCGTCTCAAAGTTACCTGACAAGAGAACGGAATGGTCACCGACAATATCCCCGCCACGTATGACATGGACACCGATCTCATCACCCCGCTCCGTCATTCCGACACGACCATACATCTTCTCCCTGGCACCCATCTCCTCCTCGAGGATAGAGATGATTGTACGTGCCGTGCCACTTGGCGCATCCTTCTTGTATCTGTGGTGTGCCTCAGTAACCTCGCAATCATAATCTGCAAGAAGAGATGCAGCATGTCTGATCAACTCCCAGAAGGTATTGACCCCCACGCTGAAGTTTGTGGTTTTGACGATCGGAACCACACCTTCAGTCGCCTTTCTAATCCGCTCCTCCTCTTCTTCAGAGAAGCCGGTTGTCCCGATGACAAGGGCAACGCCATGTGCCGCTGCTATCTCGATATTCCGGACCGATGCAGCCGCAACTGTAAAGTCTATCAGCACATCAGGAGATTTCTCTTCCAGAAAAGCCGCAAGTTCATCAGATACGACAACAGGCTTACCAAGGACCTCTCCAGCGCGGAGATCCACCCCCCCGATAAACTCAAGTTCGGGATCTTCATGTACCATATTTGCAATGATCGTACCCATACGACCAAACGCGCCGCATACCGCCACTTTAATCATATTGACTCAGCACCTTCTGTAATGTACGTGTTTCGTCATCTCTCAGCTCAGTCAGGGGTAATCTCATTGGGCCGGCCGCCATCCCTCGCAGCTCCATCGCTTTTTTGATGGGAACGGGATTTGTGTCGATGAACATCGCCCGAAAGAGGGGGGAGAGCTCATAATGGATATCTCTGGCCATCTCAAGGGACCCCGTCATGAATGCATTATAAAGTGAAACCATTCGCGCAGCTTCAATGTTTGCCGCTACCGAAATAACCCCGGTTCCCCCAAGCGCAAACAACGGAAGGGTGAGATTATCATCCCCGGAGAGGACACAGAAAGGATGCTCCCGGTCAAGATGCCTGGTACCTTCGATGATCTGTGACATCTGCCCGAGATCTCCACTCGCCTCTTTAACACCGACGATATTCGGATGGGCGGCAAGTTCGATGATAAGATCTGCCGGAAGATTTTGCCCGGTACGTGATGGCACATTATACACGATGATCGGCAGTCCCGTATCCGCAAGAAGGGTATAATGCTTAATAAGACCCGCGCGGTTTGGCTTGTTGTAATACGGGCTGATAATAAGAGCTGCATCAGCACCGATCCTTTTTGCAGCCTTTGTGAGGGTCAGTGCCTCTTCAGTGTTATTGGATCCTGTTCCAGCAATAACAGGAGTACTACTACCGACTGCCGATACAACCTCTTCAATAACCGTTTCATGCTCCTGAAAACTCAGGGTAGCAGATTCCCCGGTAGAACCGCACGGAACAATGCCATGAATGCCCTGAGTGAGGAGATGTTCGATATTTGAGCGAAGCCCTTCAATATCAATTTCCATTGAAGGGTTTCTTTGAAAAGGAGTTATAATTGCTGGGATAATTCCCTGAAACATGAAGTAGTTATCGACGCCTTCTGGTATTTACCTTTCTGGTAATGTATCCTGCCACCCGGTTCCGTACATCCTTACTCTCGATGGTGGTCAGATTTGAGACTGCGTGTTTATTATCATCATAATCGTTAGAAAAGTATGTTTCATGCTTCTCGAGCAGTCCTGTTCCAATGGATTTAATGTAGCTTGGTTTGATTCCCATGTAGATCGTCCTCAGATTTCCATATTAGTAATGCGCGATGACAACATAACTATTGTGTTTGTTATCGACATGGGATCGGAACCGAGAATCCGGATCATCGGCTCTTTTCCAACAGCACCCCTATCGAGGATCATATCCGGAACATGATCCCTGCAACAGGATGCAACCCCCCAGTCCATTGTTCTGATTCCCGGGGGCTCCTGGTTTCTATCAAACCAGCAGATATCAAATGAAAGCTCATCAATGAGGGCTGCAAGAGGATCAGAAAATCGGATATTGACAGCTGATCTCATATCCGGGTCAAATCTCATCGCAGTAAGGACGATCCGGGCGATATGATCACTCGCACCAAACGCAACATCTCCAACAGGATGAATTGACCCGCGCAGTCTGACAATTCTTCCCTCCACACCTGCAACCTCACCCGGCTCACGCGCACCTGGAAGGGCATAGACCAGATTGCTTCCAACCTCCGGTATCAGGCGGGGGTCCATCCCTCCCCTGAGCTTTCCAAGAGCAAGGGTGAGCTGATTAATCACTTCTTCCTCCCTCTCATCAGATATCTTCTCACTCATTCCCTGGCCACCTCCAGATCGACTGTACACCATTGATAGCTGCTTCGATAAAGAGATCCTGGTCCATCATGTCCCCGATGATACGAATACGCTCACGATCACAGCCAGCGGCAAATCCCTTATTCTTCATCTTCTTCTTTACCGTCCTGACGGTGACCTCTTCTATCGCCCCTCCTTTGACAAGGGCGCAGGCAATGATCAGTCCTGAGATACTGTCTGCGGCCTGAAGAGCGAGATCGAGAGGCGATGAATGATCGGTAAAGAGATGGTGATTATGCCTCCGGATCGCTTCAGTAATCTCTTCAGAGACGCCCAGGCGCTGGAGAATATCGGCACCTTCCAGCCCATGCCTCGTCATATCACCCTTCACAATCTCATAATCGATGTCATGTAAAACCCCAATTGTCCACCAGAGTGTGGGATCACAGTTTTGGTGAGCGGCAACCTCACGCATGATCGCACCGGTTGCCAGACAGTGCTCTCTCAATTGGTCAGATACTACGTATTCCTGTAAAAGCGAGAAGGGATCTGATGGAATCATATGATAGGATGAACCTGGGGAGAGATAGATGCTATGGTCTGACATAACAATGAGCAAGGTTTATTGGAAAACCATAAAGCCTCTGCTGTTCTAGTATATCCTCATGCAGTCATGGCTTATGGATATCGCCATCGGCATTACAAGCCTGATCATCTTCCTTGCCCTCCTCATCGGACTTCCGGCAATCATGGATCCAGGGTACGCCTATCTCGCAGCGCTCCTCGTCTTTATCTTCATTCTGATCGGTGCAGGGTATACCGTCATAGAGAAGGCTATATAATCTATTTTTTCGAACTTTTCTTCTTCCGCCGATAATAGCTCAACGGATGATTCACCTGTTCGCAACTCTTATTCTTCCCGATACAGATGCCATGGGTTCTCATCGTTGCACAGGAAGGGGTTGTATACCCCTCATCCCCCTGGCTGATGATATGATTGACCTGATATGATGTCATCTCAAGATCAAAACCACTACCGCCTGAGAAGAGACTGATAATTCCGGTCGTCTCCATCCCGATGGTATGGAGAAACGTCGTTAATGCAAATCTTCCCGAATGAGAAATCGGACGTCCCTCTCCAGCGGCATCATACAACGCCCTGATACATGGGGGGAACCCCGCCTCATCCACATCACCATATTCTAACGTTATCCTCTCTCCAATGATGTTCTCCACGTCTTTAACGTACGGTTCCAGATCAGAACAGACCGTTTTCGGGAGATCGAGAGGGAGCTGATCGATGAGGAGAGTCCGGATTCGTTCACGAAGGAGGATCACTTCGTCGTCATGACTGACCAGTACCATTCCATTCCAGAGGTCCCGATTCACCAGCCGAAATCTCTCTTCGCGAAGTGTGGATGAGAGCTCAACATATTTTATAAAAGGGATAGATCCACCACCACTCGGCATTCCAAGCTCCCTGAAGAGGTGATTTCTAAGATTCGAATTTTGTTCCAGCTGTACAAAATAGAGAGCTCTATCTGCTTCAAATCGTGCAAGCAAGCCGATACCAGTACGATTTTTAATACATGAGATAAGAATTCGTGCAAGCCCGTAACTGACGATATCAAGAAAAGCATCCTCAGCTTCAGAATATCGCTGTGTATCACGAATCTGAGTTGCTTCGCGAATTCGGTTTACAGCTGCCTCCAGATAAATCCGACTCTCCCGGTTCTGAGTAATCGAGAGGATTGACAGGCCACGGTCCGCAATGATCTTCTGGGTTTCTTTTAAAAAAGGATAATGTGCTAATTCCTGCAGCCCAAGCTGAAGTCTCATCAATCCGCCTCGATACGGGGTGCGAGGAGATATCCGACGCGCCCTTTATCAGAGGCGATTGTGAATGCAAACTGGACGGGATGATCAATACCCAGACGGATATCCACGGAGCTGGCCCTCCCCATGACTTTCCCCATATCTTTGAGATAATCGAGCGAAAAGAGAGAACGAGCCTCTGCCAGTTCAACAAAAGTTACCTCATCCTGTCCAAGCTCAAGTCTGATATTATCAGAGTCTCCCTCAGCAACCATTGCAAAGACGGAACGCTCAGGATCCACCATAAGGGCGATCTTGTCAGAAACGACACCTGCGGCTTTAATAGCGTTATTTAAAGCATCACCGGTGATGGTCACAACTGCCGGAAGATTGAGATTTGGTGGGTTTGGGTCCTTTCTAATCGTCTTGGTATCAAGAAGCGAGATAGAATAACGATAACTTCTAAAACTTATCGAGAGCTTCTTCCCTTCTGCATCAAGTTCGAGATCGATTGGATCGCTCTTTCCGACCATTCCGAGGATATTCTTCATCTTTGCAATGTCAAGACCAATCTCCTGTTCTGTTGCACTGTACGACTGAAATGCATCCGCATCCAGTTCAAGGGAGACCATAGCGACATTTGAAGTGTCCACCGCTCTCGTTTTTATCCCATTCTCATTAACATGCAGGCGGCACTCTCCTACAAGAGCCGAAACCGAGTCTATTGATTCTCTGAAAATGTCTGCATCTATCGTTGCTTTTAACATCACAAACCCCTTATTATTTTGTTAAGAACTAAATACGGATAAATTATATTGTTCTATTATCGTTACCCTTGCAGATAAAAGCATTCGGGTACAGGAGTAATAACATCATGGGTTCTCAATGGTCACGCGATTCAGCATACCGACATGCTACACAAGAGGGGTATCGCTCTAGAGCCTCATATAAATTATTGGATATCAATGCAAAGTTTGGCATTCTTCGCCCTACAGATAATGTCGTCGATCTCGGATGCGCCCCAGGCAGCTGGCTTCAGGTGCTGCGAAACCTGACAGAGGGCGTCATCGTCGGGGTGGATCTTCAGCCTGTTTCGCCTCTTGAGGGCGTCAAAACAATTACTGGTGACTTCACTGATCCGCTTATTCAGTCAGAAGTCAGGAAGATGGTCGATCCGGTGAGTGTTGTCACCTGCGATGTCTCACCAAAACTCTCTGGTAAGAAGAGTTATGATCAGGCGCGCATCATTGACCTGAATGAAAAAGCCCTCGAATTCTCACAACAAATTCTTAAGCAAGGTGGAAATTTCGTCGTTAAGACATTTCAGGGAGAATTATTCAATGACTTTCTCACCGAGGTCCGTAATAACTTCTATTCTGTTCGGGTCTATCGGACACGGGCTACACGGAAGGGGAGCACTGAGACATATATAGTAGCGAAAAACTATATCCATATAAGAGATGATGCCAGCACTGATTGACCCATACGGCCGGCCTGTCACCAATGTAAGAATATCACTTACCCCGGCCTGCAATCTCAATTGTATATACTGCCATGCTGAAGGGGAAACAGAGGCAGGCAGACTGATGACAACAGATGAGATCATCGATATCATAGGAGCAGTTACGCGCTATCCTATCAGGAGTATCAAATTCACCGGAGGTGAACCGACACTCCGGGATGATCTCATTGAGATTATTGAGTCTGTTCCTCCCGGAATAGAGTCATCCATGACGACAAACGGAACACTTCTTGCAGATCTCGCATATGATCTCAAGGAAGCCGGCCTCTCCAGGGTAAATATCAGTCTTGACACACTCCAAAATGAACGTTATATTGAAATCACAGGAAAAGATCTTTTATCAGACGTCCTTGCAGGAATAGATGCATCACTCGATGCGGGCCTGACCCCGGTGAAGCTGAATGTTGTCCTTTTGAAGGGTATTAACGAGGATGAGCTCCCTGACTTCTTTGATTTTGTACGGGGAAACCGTAATCTCGTTCTTCAGATTATCGAGCTGATGCAATTCAACAAATGTGATTCACACGCAGAACTCAATGGAATTGAGGATCGGATTGCATCCGAGGCAACAGAAGTACTGACCCGGCGTATGCATCACCGGAAGAAGTATTGTGTGGATGGAGCCGAGGTTGAGATTGTCAGACCATTACATAATACTGAATTCTGTGCACATTGTAACAGGCTTCGGGTCACATCCGATGGGAAGTTAAAGCCCTGTCTGCTCAGGACAGATAATGAAATCGATATCCGGGGGAAAAAAGGTCAGGAACTGGATGAACTGATTCAAAAGGCCGTCTCTCTCCGCAGTCCATTCTATGACTGAGCAGATGCCGTTATAGCAACCCTTTTTTCTCTGTCCTTCTCATACTCACCTATGATAGAGAAGAATGAGTATATGCGTGAACTTGAATACCTCTACTCAAAATCACTTGTACTTGAATCAACCTCAGATTTTGATCCTGTTCTCTGGTTTCACTGGCTCGATGCCGTCGCTCATATCGACTATACCCTGAGTGTAGCAGGCTATAGCTACGAATCTCCGAGATCCATCATGGCAGGAGAGTATATGCGGTGGAGAATCGATGAAGAGAAGAAAGGTGATCGCCTCCTCTTTACGCCGTTCATTAACTGGCTGAAGAAGAACCATCCTGACACCTTTGGATCCCTTCCGGCACTCTGGCAGGGAGTATATTCAGATGATGATCCCGCTCAGTACCGAAGCTTTCGGATAATTCTTGATCCTGCATCCTCAAAACCAATTCCCGCATATGTATTTCATACCTTCATTGATGACTTCTTTAAGAAAGAACTGCTGAAGAGCATCTACAAGGGAGCATCCCTCTCAAAGCTCTTCAGATCATTTCAGTCAGAATATATGGTTTAAAGGCTGCTATCATGGATCCGGTCAGGATAACCTCTGAATTAATCAGGATTAATAGTGACAACCCCCCGGGTATCACAACAGATGTGATAGAGTATATTTCAGATATCCTCGACTCTCTCGGTATTGCAACAGATTGTATCGAGAATGCACCTGGACACTGCAACCTGATCACCAGAGAGCAGGGCCACCCCCTCCTCCTTTGTGGACATGTCGATGTCGTTCCGGCACTCGATGAGGGGTGGCGCCATCCGCCATACTCTGGAATGGTTGACGATGAGTTCGTCTGGGGCAGGGGTAGTACAGATATGAAAGGTGGATGCGCCTCTATTCTCTCAGCAGTCGCAGCTCTCGTGGAAGAAGGGGTTGAACCAAACGTCAGCCTGGCCTTCGTCTGTGATGAGGAGGTGGGTGGCCCGCATGGAATACATCACCTGCTTGCAAAGGAACTGATACTGCCATCCGACTGCATCATCGCAGAGCCAACACCGGCAATAGCACCCTGCATAGGCCAGAAAGGCCTTTGCCGGTTCTCTGTGGAGTTTACAGGAACCCCGGGCCATAGTTCACTGTATCCCTGTGTCGGGGTTAGTGCGGTGATGGAGGCATTCAATTTTCTTCATTTCATCACAGAACTACATAATCGTGAATATCCGATTGATCCATCAATGAAAGGTATTATCGATCACTCCGAACAGATCCTGTCGGATATATTTCAAACAAAGGGATTGCGTTCAGTACTGACAAGGATTATGTATAATCCGGGCATCATCTCAGGTGGAGAGAAGGCAAACATCGTCGCCCAGAAGTGCCATCTTGAAGTGGATCTTCGCCTCCCCTGGGGATGCGATGCCCATGAACTCCTTACGGAGATCCGGTGCAAAGCCCCTGATGCGATTATCACACCATCAAGTGTCTGGAATCCATCACTGACACCTCCGCATTCAGAGATTGTTGGTCGTATCATCCAACAGATCAACCAGCTTTACAATGTTTCGTCACAGCCGATCGTCCAGTGGGCGGCAAGTGATGCCCGTTCCCTTCGAAAAAAAGGCTTCAGAGTGGTTGAATATGGACCCGGAGACATCAGGACACTGCATGCGGTCGATGAGAGGGTTACGCATCGTGATCTGAGAAATGCAAGCGAGATATTTTGTGGCGTTATCCGATCTTACCAATCTTGATGTGAAATAACCAACTTTATATGAACCAATTATATAATATAAACACCAGGATATAAATGATGATGCGGCACATTGGTTTCCTCCTGATTATTTGCGCGATGTTGATCGTTGCTACCGGGTGTACGGCACCGCCCTCTGGATTGTCGAACGGTCAGGATACGTTACCAGCACCAACCCCGACCGCTACGATTGTACCCGCGACGACACCGACGGCAATCATAGATCCCGGCCATGTAACATTTATAACACAAGATAATACTCCCATAGATGGTGTTCAAATACTGCCCCAGTCTGTCAGTACATCATCAGGAAATAATAATCAAACCGTAATTTATTCACAGAAGATGGATTTTCAATATAATGAGATAACCATGGTTGTTGATGTTCCACATCCACCTTTGATAATAGATCTTGATATTACGCCTGAACTGCGAACCCGGATTAAAGAAGGTACGAGCGATTATGGTGAGAAGAAGGATTATCGATATCAGATAGACCATTTAAGTCAGAATGTCTGGTTAGAATGTACCGTGAAGGATGCAGAGACAGACACTATAGTTGTGAAGGATGGATTTGGCCGGACTTTTGCTCTCGATAGCACGCGAGAGATTGTCATCCGGAGATCCGGGACATATCAAATTACCTTTGTTGGAAACTTCGTCACAGCTGAGATCATGATGAGAATTCCCGAGCGGGTCCAGCAATAAAACAATAGTTTTTTATGATGATATCGCATATAGGGTAGAGCACCTTTGCGGGTCCCGGTAGGGTAGTGGATATCCTAGAAGCCTGCGGAGCTTTTGACCCGGGTTCAAGTCCCGGCCGGGGCGTATCTCATTTTCCAAATAATCTCAAAATTGTGATTATTTTATTTTTTGTAAAAAGCAAGCCGTTATTTAAAGTATTTTATCATACATATCATATATACAAATATATTTATAGATAAAAATATAATAGTCAGAATTATGAAGAAACTAATGATCGTAATCCTGACTGGAATCGTAATCCTTGGTGCTGTTGCTGGTGCAGGATGCAGTACGCAGGCGGAAACAGAACTGCCTATAGCCCCCACATCAACGGCACAACCTGAAATAACACAACCTGAAGAAACAAATACACCTGTTATTGTGCAGCAGAAAAAAGACGAGCCCATTGAATTGACCGTTTTCACTCAAAAGAATCGTGATGATGACGGTTTTATGACAACAACAAACTTTACCAGATTTGAAGCAAACCGTTCATTGACCGTCGAGATGGAAATTGCCGGCTTCTGGACAGATCCACGTATTGATGGGATCGAACCCAGAGATGTGATGATCTATGTTTTTAGTGATGCATTTAATCCAAAATGGCTCAATAACCTGAAGGAAAATTCAGCCGATGATGAGTTCCGGGCATTCATCGAAGATTGCGCTGTGACAAAGGTTGTTTTACACTTCATTGATAAGCAAAGCGGGAAACTGTTGGGAGCTGCCACAATGACAGGGCCGGACCCCTGGAGTGAGGCAGATGTTCATACAACATGGGAGAGAATCCTATACAAAAAAATCCCTAAATGGATGACGTCAACTACCCACGACTGA
>NZ_JWHL01000005.1 GCF_018132105.1 Methanocalculus chunghsingensis
ACCGGGGGCCACATAATCCGCTGATTGTTTGGCACTCTCGCTGCTGTCACTTGCCGCGACAATAATCGTTGCAGCCGCAGCCAGCTGCACGATACTGAAGATCACTACCAGCACTATCAACAGTCTGGTGACATGTGTTCGTTTCATTAGATTCTTTTTTGTATATACTACATTATAAACTTATCTCTTTTAAAAAAACTATATTTTAGCTAGCTTTTAATTTTTTATTGTAATATTACGACTATTTTAACATTTAAGTAGTAATTTATGAAGGCATCTCACGTCACCCCTGACTAACGTTGTAAGATGTTTCTTGCTTGTAATAAATGAGAACAAAAATCAATTTTTTCTAGATTTTATTGAAGAAAACCATTTTATTTCCAATCCTCATATCAATCTCACATTGAGGGTGACGCAGATTTTGTTGTAGTAGGATCTTTATAATCCATAATATTATTACATTATTCTTCCTTCAAGATCCATAAACGTAATCAGCACCAAAAATTTTTAAACGAATTTTAGATTTTTTTTCTAAAATAAAGACCATAAATGTCAATAAAGTTTAGTAAACAATTTTTTTCCAGTGAATCCTGGAAAATGTAGTTCGTGTGCGTGCCGCATGGTAAAAATGAATGTGGATTATAGAGTTTAAGAGTTTTTAGAGTATATTTATTCAAAATATATTAATTTTCAGACCTTTAAAATTAATAATCTTTAAATATCATTAATATATTATAATCTCAAATCCAATAAGGATAAAAAAACAAAATAACCGGAGATCCGCTTCAGGATTGTATGGGAGCTATGACCCGGCCACTCAGATATACTATTGAAGGTCCAAAATCATCTTTTTCTTATCTGGTTAAAACACGAAGAAATCATATCGAGGTAACGTTCCATTCATATCTATCAGAGAAATCCTATCATAATTTCCCTTATCAGCATTAATTCCTGCCAATTGGAGTGAAAATTTTTTATTTATGCCTGAGAAGTAATAATCCTGGCATTGACAAAGTCAATCTTCGCTCCATATACTGAGATATTATCAATGAAAACGAATGTTCCTTCAACAACATTATTGATACCGAATTCATATCCATCGATTTTTGAATTTTTTATTATAATCCCAGAAGGATTACTAACTCCCTCTGTTATTGTAATACCGGATGTATTCATTGACATTGTTTCAGAATAGATATTAACCCCATCAATAACAACATCTATGGGATCTCCACTGTGGAAGTGAATCGGGTATACCTGGTTGACTAAGCTGGTTCCAGTGATCCTGGTACCGGATGGATCAACGGGCATTGCCATTGCAACTCCCATCCATGAATCCGTATCACGAGAGTTTTCGATATGGAACCCACCGCCATAGGTGAGGAAGCCATAACGATTATTTTCAGACGTACAATTGATCAGGTGCATATCATCACTTACCATGAAGCCTGCACCAAATATCGTTCGCTCATCTGTTTGTTTCCCTTTTTGATCGTTATTCCGGCTGACACAGTCGATGTACGTTACATTCTGTTTAATAGCCGGGAGGAATTGTCCATTGAAAGTCTTGGGGTTTTCAACATGGAATCCCGATTCCCAGTTTCCTTCTGCGGTACAATTGATTGCAACAAGATCAACAAGGTTGTTATTTTCGGCAAATAAGAACCCCGTAACCCACGGATTGTACCTGCTCTCCCGTCCACAATTAATCGCAACACAATCAATAAATCGTGTATTAATTATGTCCAGATATGAACCACCTGCATTCAGAACGAATCCTGTTGACCCGGCATCATACACTTTACAGTTGTTAAATTCAATATTCTCGATATTTTTATTATACCCGGGTAACGAACCTCCATGAACATAAAAGACCCCTTCAATGCTCGAGTCGCCTATGCCGGTGACGTTCCTGACGGTGACGTGGCCAACACGAATCGTGACGACCCCCTTATAGGGATAACTATAATTCTCCCCGGATACATGGAAGTCTCTCAGTGTTACACCTTCATTGATAACACTGAGGTGCGCGTCATTCTTTACAAATTTTATAAATGTCTTCGTTTCTCCCTCGCCGCGTAGCGTTGTCAATTCTTTCGGCCTTATACTTCTTTCACAGATATACGTACCTTCCATCAGGAGCACTTCTCCACCTGACGAGGGTACAGCGTTTAATGCTTCCTGAATAGTCAGGTGATCATTGACACCGGGGGCCACATAATCCGCCGATTGTTTGGCACTCTCGCTGCTGTCACTTGCAGCGACAATTATTATTTCTGCATGTTCCGGTTGATTATCATTAGATATATCAATAAAAAAGTTATATATAAAAATCATAATCAGCATTAGAACCGTAAGATGCACCTTCATCTTTACGGAATATATAGTTATCATATATAATAGATTTGTTTCAGCTTAGTGTCGTCATCTGATATGCTCGTTCGCTTGTATTGTTTTATAATGATATGATATCAATTTGTGAGAGAATTAATAATACTATAATAAAATTTATAATTATATAATTGCTATATGCCAGTACCTGAAAATTAATCAAATGATGAATAAAATAACTATTACATACAAATAAATATGTAAAAGTTATAATAAAAAGCATCTGATAGATTTGAGGCGATGACTTCATGAATTGGAATAATAAAAATGTATTGGTTACTGGTGCCGGAGGATTCATTGGGAGCCATCTGGTTGATGAACTGGTTCGAAGAGGGGCAGATGTCACCGCATTTCTCCATTACAATGCAAGGAATGATTGGGGGATGCTTGATGATCGATATAATGAAAATGATGATCGGGTCTCAGTCGTTATGGGGGATGTGACGGACGGCTTTGCAGTTTCTCATGCGATCGAGGGTCAGGATATTGTATTTCACTTAGCGGCATTGATTGGCATTCCATACTCATACATCGCTCCAGAATCGTATATTAATACAAACGTCATGGGAACACTCAATGTCCTTGAGGCCTGCCGCAGACATGATGTCGGAAAGATAGTGCATACCTCCACAAGTGAGGTATATGGTACTGCACAATATACTCCAATAAATGAAAAACATCCACTGCATGGGCAATCACCGTATTCTGCAAGTAAAATTGCCGCTGATAAGATTGCAGAATCATATTATTGCTCATTCAGCCTCCCGGTCGCAACGCTGCGACCTTTCAATACTTTTGGTCCACGGCAGTCAAATCGCGCAGTCATTCCGACCATAATAACTCAGGCACTGACATCCGACAGAATCAGTTTGGGTTCACTCACACCAGTACGTGATCTGACCTATGTTTCAGATACCGTCCAGGCATTCCTCCGAATGGCTGAATGTGATTCTGCAGTAGGATTGACAATTAATGCTGGCAATGGCAAGGGGATTACGATTGGCGAACTAGCAGCTAAGATAGTCACTCAAATCAATCCCGAAGCCCAAATAATTAACAATGATGAGCGGATCCGCCCTGAAAAAAGTGAAGTGAGAGTTCTCGTCTGTGATAATTCTGCTGCTGAAGAGATTCTTGGTTGGAAGCCATCCATATCACTTGACGAGGGGCTCAGAAAGACGGTGGACTGGATGAAAGAACATATCACATCCTATAAACCGGGGATGTATTCAGTCTGAGGCATTATCATGCAGGCAGTTATTCTTGCAGGAGGCCGGGGAAGGCGCCTATACCCGTACACAACAGTACTACCAAAACCGCTGATGCCAATTGGAGACATCCCAATCCTTGAAGTGATCCTCCATCAGTTAGAAAAATATGGTTTTGATGACATTATTATTTCCACCGGGTACCTCCACAGTCTTATTCGGGCATACCTTGGGGGGACATCACATCCAGGACTTTCAATCAGGTACAGCCATGAGGAGGAGCCTCTTGGGACAATAGCACCTCTCCATCTGATACAGAATCTCGAAGAAACATTTCTCGTTATGAACGGGGACCTCCTGACAAATCTGAACTATCGGCAGCTTATCGATTTTCATAAAGAAAAAAATGCAATTGCAACGATAGCAACCTACGCAAGGGATACAAAAATTGATTTTGGTATACTTGAACACGATGTTGATGGCCGAATCAATAAATTCTGGGAGAAGCCGGTGTATCACTTTGAGGTGAGTATGGGAGTGTATGTGTTAGAGCGTGAGATTCTGAATATGATTCCCAAGAATCCACCCTTTGGATTTGACGACCTTATGTATACGTTAACAGATAGGAAAGATCCAGTCTATAGTTATCCATTTGATGGTTATTGGCTTGATATTGGAAGACCAGACGATTATGAGCGAGCCATCGTCGAATTTGAGGAGATGAAGGAGATTTTCCTGAAATGAATGTTCTCATTACCGGAGCGTCCGGCTTTACGGGTTTCTATTTAATCAGGCACCTTCTCTCACATAACGAGGGGGTTAATCATATCTGGGGGCTTAGCCGTCGGTTACCTCTGAAGTCTCATGCCGGATTTACCGCAGTTCGTCTGGATCTCAGCAATAAAAAGGAAGTTGAGGATAAAATCGATGAGATCAAACCGGATGCGATTATTCACCTTGCCGGTCAGAATCATGGAGATCTACCTGATCTCATGTACGCAAACGTTGTCAATACCGGTTGGCTTCTCGATGCGGTACGAAAGAATGCGCCAGAATCACGGGTTCTTGTCATCGGCTCCTCAGCAGAATATGGGTATGCAGGTAATAAACTGATTTCTGAAGACACCCCCCTTCAGCCGACTGGGGTTTATGGAGTCACCAAGGTAGCCCAGGACATCCTCGCGCTTCAATATTACCGTGCCTATAATCTCAAAGTGTCAGTTGCCCGCCCATTTAATCTGATTGGGCCTGGGCAGCCGGATACCTTCATCTGTGGTAAGCTTGTGAAACAGGCGCTAGAAATCAGAGCAGGTAAAAGAATATGTTTCGAATGTGCAGGGGGAAACACACGCCGGGATTTTATTGATGTTCGCGATGTGGTAGATGCATACTGGAAACTTATCTCTCACCCACACTTCACTGATCGGATTGCCGGAAATACATTCAATATCGGTTCCGGAAGTAGCTATTCCATTTCTGAACTAATTCATATCATGTCAGAAATTTTAGGCAAGACATGGCCATGCATAATGGGGGAGATGGAAAATGAACTTATTCCCAGCCAAATCACAGATATAACCCGTTTAACAAGTGAAATCGAATGGAAACCCTCCTTCACGATTCATCAGTCAATAAAAGATATGATGGAAACAATATAACAGTCTAACAATTGTTACAAAATCTAATCTTTGAATTTTTAAGCAAGAGAACTGCTCCTTTTCCCGAGAACATCTGACCCGATTGTTCCAATATGGCATCCATTCCTCAGCCAGTCGCGGAAGGGCCATCGGCAGCAATAACGGATGAGGGTACTCGTACAGACAGGCGATTAGATAATCCAAGAATTTAGGCAAAAGATGAAAGGAGAGAAGGATTTTGTGCTTTTGATAGCGCCATCCCCCCTCTCAAAAAAAGTGTTTATCCCCTCTTCCGCACACCCATCAGAAGGAGCCCCGCAACCCCTGTAGTAAGGATTGCGACAAGGCCTCCTGCAGACTTCTCAGCCGCAGGCGCCTCGGTCGGGGGGACCTCATTCAGCGGAGCATCGGAGGTCACCGGCGGGGTTGCCGGCCCCTCTGTCACAACCGGGGCAGGATCATCAGAGTGATAACTCATCATCGCATACTGGCCGCCCCCGGAGATCTCCACAACCAGGGAGGAGCCCTCAACCCGTGATGGAACGATAGTCCATCCACCATCCCTGTATGCAGCGATGAACGGTGTGCCGGCATCCCCATCCATCACAAACGAGAGGCGGGCAGGGGGCTGGAAGGAGATACCTGTCGGGGAGATGATATATGAACCGGATAAAGCGATCCAGTCGGCCGGGATATTAACCGGTTCGGACTGGATGATCCGGATGTCATCCGGGGAGGCCCAGGTCACCGATGAAGCCACAGTCTGAAGCCATACAATCCCGTCAAGTGAACTGACAGAGACCTGGTCGACAGGGACAGGCGTTGTTGTGCCACCTGAGCTTCCGGAACTACCACCGGTTGGTGGTGCTGTCGTCGGCGTGGGGGTGACCGTCGGTGTCCCGATGGTAATCTGCTGGTTCATCGCTTCACTCCCATCCACCAGGACGATGATCCGGGCCGATCCGTCCGAGATACCTTCCAGCCCAAAGGTGATCGATCCTGCATCAGGTCCCTTCTTGGTGCCGGAGAGTTCAAGCATCATATCGACATAATCGGAACCATCAACCGGCTTTCCGAACGCCTTGAGGACCTCGATGGTGCCCGACGGGATAGCATCAAGGCTCTGGGTGATCCGCACCTCTCCGGTCTGCGTCCGCTGGGTCATCCGCTTGATGGTATCACCATCAGATGCCTCAAGGCCAGCTTCGGTCACCGGAGAAGCAAGGAGAAGGACACGCGGACTTTCCATCCCGAACGGTACACTTACCTGGTTGGACTGGTAGGTGAATGTTGACGCTCCATCAAGCTCGATGGCAGCCTCCATCCTGAGCGCAAAGATACTGCCATCCTGGAGTCCTGAGATCCCGATGGTGATCGTATCCCCTTCCTCAATCTGCTCCGGGCTGATCGTGACCGAGACTGCTGAAGCCTGGGCAACAAGAGCGAGAAGGAGAAGGCATACTGTAAAAACAGTGATTCTATATTGTCTCATATCATCACGTACCTGAGATTTTGATCGCACGCTATCTAATCTTTCCGGTAGATCTCCTGTATACAAAGAGAGGCTTCCGTTCTCTCCGGGTTTTTTGGATGGTATGCATACCTTAACGATTCATGCCATACAGAATATATAATACGTATGAAGCAGAGGGTCAGGCATTACTATCATGGCATCGGAACCATCAGAGAGGAGCGTGGTGCCGAAACACTCGTTTCGTTTGATAACGGGGAGTCTCTCCGGGTATACACCATGACCCTCACTCCCATCAGGGATGAGAAGACAGAGACTGCCATCTCCCAGCCTCCCGACCAGGACACCCATCCCCACGCTATCCCACCCGAAGAGGCGAAGACAGACACCCTCCTCTTCACCAGGGATACTGCATACAAAGAAGAGACATCCCCGGCGACTGAAAAGAAAACCTCAGGAAAGAAGGGGAGAACGATCCCCCCTCAGGTACCAGAGACGAACAGGAATGACACCTATCTCACGATGATCGTGCTGATCATCGGTATCATCTTCATATCCGCGGTGATCATCACCACCACCCCGGAACCACCGGAGGAGATCCCGATCACCAATAGTAACAGTGCCATCAACCAGAGCCAGCCGGCGGTCTGGGGGATGCTTGAGGACTACTTCGGCAGATCCGTGATCGTCATCAATGCAACACCAAATCTGCCACCGGAAGCGCCGGATGATACGGCCGACCCTGTGATTGAGTACGACGATGAGCTCTTTATTCAGACGATAACCGCAGGTGCCGTCCCCCTCACCATCATCAGCATGCATACCATCATCGCCATCGATCAGTCAAACGCACAGATCCTTGCCCAGAACATCGAGAGCCTGCAGACAATCGCCGGTGAGAACTTCGGAAAGGTCAGTAAAATGAGGGTCTCCAGGGGGCAGATCGAGCGGAAAGAAGACTTCCAGCATGCAATGCTCGAGTTCATCTCTGCCTCCTCGTATCTGCGGCGTGGACTCCCGGCCTCAGATAGTGAGAGGCGGGAAGCACTGAATTACCTGGCAACAGGAACCGAGCGGCTTGATGCCGCCCTCCGCGATATCAATCTCGATATCGAGAGCCTTACTGAAAGGGACCTCTATGCGGTTGAATTATCGACACTCAGCGCACCGACAAAACCTGATGATCTCCTCGCTCTTGGAACACCATTCATCTACAAGGATGCCACAGAGAGTAACGAGATCTCGATCTACCCAAGGTACGCACGCCGGCAGACGACAATCTGGTATGATGATGCTGCGGGAACCGGGCACCTCACCGCCGGTGAGGGAAAGACCTTCATGATAATCCTCATTCAGGTGACACACCGAGGAAACCTTGATGGACGGCGGTATACCATCCAGACACCACAACCTGCTGCATTCACCCTTCATGGCGGCGGGGAAACATTCACCCCTGTGCAGACGGTCGCACATACGTCGCTTGGGGAAATGTACCGGCCATTCACACTAAACAGGAAGGAGAGTCGCCAGAGCTCTATACTCTTCGAGGTGCCATACAGCCTGAGCCCGCTTGATGCTCATCTCTCGATTAATCTTGGATCAACCTGGGGAACGCCGGCATGGGATCTGAAAGAATAATCATAGGGAAGATATCTTCCCGACATAATACCAGGCGATCATCGCGGCATCAGCAGAGTCGACGACAGAATCTCCATTGAAATCTACTCCCAGGTCAGCAGGCTCAAGGCCGACTGCCATATAGGCGACCCGTGAGACATCCCCGATATCAACACGTCCATTGCCATTGAAGTCGCCCCGGAGATGCTGCTGGCCAACGGTGATCCGGGTTGATGTCACCTCATCCCCATCAACCGTGATGGACGCATCGATCGTTCCGGCAGTGATACCAGAGAGGGCGAAGCTGATGGCAGCCTGATCCGGACCTTCCTTGACACCCTGAATCTGAAGCATCAGGGTAAGATGTTCTCCTCCATCGGCTGTTATCCCGCTGATGACAAGTTCCTCGATTGATCCTGCCTGGAGTGACTCCATCCGCTGGAGGATGGTCACAACGCCGGTCTGGCTGTTCTGGATGATACTCTTTTCAGCACCACCTTCCACGACCACCAGTCCCGCACGGGTCACCGGTTCGGCACGCAGCCGGATCTCAGCACCGGTGAGGGTATAGGGAATGGTCATCTCCCTGGCGGAGAGAGCAAATTCCTGGTCCGTGATCGGGATGCCGATGGCGAGCTCTACTGTAAGGGCACTCCCATCTTCGAGATCATCGATCGCGATGGTGATGGTATCTCCTTCTTCAATATGATCAGGAGAGATGGCAACCGAGACCGCCCCTGCGCAGAGAGGAAGAAGAGCCAGGCAGAATGATATGATAAGCAGCGTAATGCGGTTCATACCAAACAGATTCGTCATCCGATCATATGGTAGATGCGGTTTGGAGTCAGAGAAGAACGTCCGAACGTATCAGATGAGACGGAAATACCCCCAATAAAAAAAAGGTTGTTAGTTGTTTTTGTTATAGTAGTATGCCCCGCCTGCGATCAGGAGCAGGAGAACGATACCGATGATCACGTAGGTCCATGGGAACTCGGATGGCTCCGGAGCGACCGGAACATCCGGTGTCGTCGGAACATCCGGTGTGACAACCGGGGTCGGGGTTGGTGTGACGATGACAGACGGTGCTTCAGTGTCAGCAAAGAGTGCAAAGATACTGAAGTGGGTGATCGATGCGGTGATCGTCCGTGTTTCCGGATTCACCGTCGTCGGAACATTCTCCCAGACACCAGCTTCTGCATTATACCATTTCACAACGAGGAAGTCAGGGTTCTGATCTGCCTCGGCCATTGCTGCATTCCATTGCGCCTCGGTGAGCTCAAACGCAAGCCTGATCGATGGTGAGAATGTTGCGCCTGCAGGTCCAAGGGTAACCGCATGTCCGGCAAATGAGAAGGCTGCACCGGATGGTACTGCCGGTACATCTCCGGCTGCAAGATCATCGATGGTCACTTCTGAGAGCGGAGCTCCGTTCCTGTCAAGTGCGACGACATTGCGGTTCAGGTAGACTTTTGCAGCTTTCGAGGAGGAATCGACGATATAGGACTGGAGCAGCTGACCAAGAGAGTTGGTCAGGAGTGACCCTGTCCCGACAGTCTCAACAGGACGTGGAGCACTTGAGCCGCCACCACCACTTGGACCCGGGGCCGGGGTTGGAGTCGGGGTTGGAGTAACAGTTGTCAGGGTAACCTGCTTCGTTCCATAGGATGTCAGGTACCCGTTATTCTCCACGATCATGTGAACAGTATAGGTGCCCGTCAGGAGACCGGTGGTGTCAACATCGAGCGTCTTTGAATTTGTGGTTGTTGCTGCATTTCCGTATCCTTCGGATATCCAGACATTCGCCTGGGAAATGAGCTTCTTAACGCTCTGGTTGCCATCGCCGATGAGATAGACACTATCAAGCGATCCTGTACCGAGGGTTGTCAGATCGATGGTGACGTTTCCGGTGTAGGTTGAACCCTCACGAATGAGGAGACCCGCAATGTTCTGTGGAACTGCTGCTCCACCCCAGTTGACAACGACGGGGTTGCCGATGAGATAGCTGTCAGCAGTTGTGGTAAACTGGGAAGCTTCTTCGGTAATGATGAACGGTGTTGCCGAGATCAATGATATACGCTCATCCGGACCATCAAGGCACATCGCAACAATTGAATACTCGCCGGGTCCGAGGTCACTGACTTGAAGACCGGACGGAGCGGTGTATCCAGAATGAAGATTGACGTAGTTCTCTTTGATCATTGTGGGGAGGTCAGTATAGAAATCAAACGGTGCCTGTGTCTTGATGATAATTGCATCACCGTTATCATCGATTCTGAAGATAGCATAGCCTTGAGGGCCATACATGACAACCTTGTCCTTGGAGAGCATCGCCTCGATGGTATCCTTGGATGCGGAGGCTGAACCACTGCGAAGAATCTCGTCAATGAGCGTGCTGTTTGCCTTTCCGATAAGGATGGCGGCTTTATCGATATTTGGAACCGAGGCAGTGAAGGTCAGGGTCCCTGTCGGATCGATGTAGTAGGAGACACCCTGCGGAATCGTGTTGGCTGCAATATCATCGTTTGCACGGTTATCGACGACGACACCCGATCCTGCTGTCATCTGCTTCTGCAGAACACCAAGGGTCGGGAGATTCATCGTTCCCGCAGCACCACCGATGGTAAATGCGCGTGCCACTGAAGGGGTGAAGTAGTTGTAGACGGCGGTCTTCGTCAGATCAAGGCCGGCAAATTCACCAGCTGTTGGTTCATCGATGTATGCGAGGTAGTTGTTGTAGATATGGAATGGTGCGCTCTGGCCGACATTTCCAGCCTCATCAACCGCATAGACGACAGCCTGCCTGTTCCCCTGTGTGTTGCCCTGTGCGACACCATAGGCCAGGTTTCCGGACGGGAACGTTGTGCTCGACGCACCGCCGATCCAGATGCTCTGTGGGTTTGCATCCGTGACAGTGTAGGCAATCGTCAGCGTCTCAAGTGCCTCGGGATAGCCATCGCCATCAGAGTCGGTGATGCCGTTGATTGTGACAACGGGTGCAATAGTATCTTTTGTGAAGGACTGGGTTCTGCTCACCTCTCCAACACCGAAGAGTGAACTGGTACCATTGACGACGATGGTATATTGTCCGTCAGCGAGTGCGCCATAGGCAGTATAGTTGAGTTCAATCGAACCTGCATCCGCACTGCTCGGTGTCAGAGTGATCTGCCCGGTTACATCGACATTGTTGATGAACATCTTCACTGTCGCGCCGGTGACCTGGACGTAGTCTGCCTTGATGACAGGCTCGGTTGCATTGGTAAATGTACCGTCAAGATTTGGATTGAAGGTAATACCTGATTCGGCAACGGTAATAGTATGGGTTCTCGTTGCCAGGTTACCTGCCATATCAGAGGCGGCAACCACAACAGTTGATGCACCCAGTGGTACATTCGACCGGGTTCCTGTGACGGTATATCCTCCGGCAACAGGTGTGATCGTCAGGTCTGAGTTTGGAATGGCCACTCCACCGACTGAGACGGTGATCGTTGCTGGATCAACACCCCCGACATCAGTAATGGTTGCAGTAACAGCAACATCCTGAGGAACGGTTGCACCATCAGCCGGGGTGGTGATGGTGATCTCCGGAGGAACGTCATCTTTTGTGGTGAATGAACCATCTACTGGAGTGTATGGGCCAACGGTCCCGGGATCACTCAGTGTTGTAATTGATACGGTTAACGGAGTCGATGATCCATCATCCTTTTCAGCCCGACAATTCAATCCGAAGAGAGAGGTTGTACCTGAAAGACTGTCTGCAGGTGAATTTGCAAATGCTGATACAGTGACAGTTCCAGGAACTGCTACATTAGGGAAGATTGACCACCCGGCAGGATTATACGTTGCATTTGCAGATGGAACAGTCATCACTGTTGGATCATATGTGATCACAATAGTGAAGGCATCCAGACTGGCCATATTCTGACCATAGATTCCAACAGATGCTGTTGTATCTTTTTGTACATCAGTAACAGTACCAGCAGCAATCTCTTGTGCTGCAGCGAGTCCGGTACATGCTGCCAATAACAAAACAGCACAGAGACTCATTATCAATAATCGACTAATAGTCATAAAACCCTCCAA
This sequence comes from Methanocalculus chunghsingensis, assembly GCF_018132105.1. GTDB lineage: Archaea > Halobacteriota > Methanomicrobia > Methanomicrobiales > Methanocorpusculaceae > Methanocalculus > Methanocalculus chunghsingensis. Next base: position 12,405 of record NZ_JWHL01000005.1, read on the forward strand.
GTGATATCTTACTATACTCTAACCCTCATAATTAATATTCCGATTACTATTCCAAAGATTGCGGGAACAAATGATAAAGGCGTCTGGGAAACAGGAATTTCCGATGTCCCGGTTGTCATAATCTGTTCGTTATTGATCTCGATCACCTCATCGGAGAGATTATTCTGTGAGGCATCTGGTGTTTCCGTTGCCAATTCTTCTCCTTCAGCCTGTTGAACCGGTGTCGTAGAGGGGGTGGGTAGATAGATAGTTTCAGAAACAGGCAATTCCCAGGCAACACGCTTTTCTACAGGAATTGTCGGTTGTGGAACAACAGAATCTTCAGACGGTGATTCATACACCGGGATTGTACTCTCATCTACCAATGGTTCACTCCCGACAAAAGGGATTGGATTTCTATTAAAATCATCCAATATTTCAATAGAGACCTTCGGGGAGAAACCAGCCTCAGCCTGAATACGCGCAAGTGGAACACGTGTTGACTGAACATGAGGAGTCATTGCAAATGCCGAGATTCGAACCAGACCAATCTCATTATCATACTTTGAAAAGACCTCAAATGGCTCGACCGAATTCACTTTAAAAATTGGTGTCGACAAATCGTATTCAAGCTCAACGGTATAGGCACTGATCACATACGGTTGGCTGGATGAGAATAAAAGAACATAATCTCCATCAACCGGCTCAACGGTGACATCTGCAGCGGTTACTGTCATTGTTAGAATAAGAATAAGAAAAAAACCGATCAATACCTTCCTCATAATTCACTCCAAAAAAAATTATTGATAGTATCTATCACGCTCACCAACAGTATACCATGCGACATCCCGGGCATCCAGAATTGTTACCATCCCTGTATCCTGAACATCTGCATAGAATCTGTCATTGAATGATAATTGTTTACTACCAACGGTCGACCAGGCAATATCCCGTGCGTCAAGAATCGTCACAGTTCCACTGCCATCCACATCCCCAAGGGGTCTTCCCTCGAAGGTAAGGATAATCTGATCGATCTGACCGGTGTCAAGATCTGAGATCAGAACGACACCTTCGGAGATATAATCCCGGACATCGAATGGACCCTGCCAGCCTGTTACATTACGATAGCTGAATGTCACTGTATCATTGACCAGTGCAGTTCCAAGTGTACGGTTGATAGTCGGCACATCCACTGCAATCGTGGCTATACCACCACTGCTTGAGATGGTCGAGTTGAAGATCTGTTTCGCCGTCACCGCTGCATTCCAGTGGTTTGTGCTCGTCTCACTAATCGTCTCCTCAATCTCTGGTGGCATCACCAGGACATCGCCGGCAGCACCGGTGACGGTTGTGATATGCGGCAGGCCAGTGTCCGTCACAAACTGAGCAGAGTAATCGGTTACCTCACCGGTGTTGACACGGAGCGTGGTATTCAGCCACCGGTCAACACCTGTTCCGTAGATAGCTACGTTATACGTATCCTCGATCCGCTCGATGGTCGTCGTATTGACACCGGTTCCAACACTGATATCATTGACATAGAAGTCCGCATTGACCGGATCTCCATCCTCATCCACGGCAGAGACGGTTAATGTACCAAATCCTCTGATAGTTGCGGTGGCGTCGCCAACGGCCATCCACTCGTCATCATACATCGGGTAGACCCGTGCTTCAACGGTCTGTGATCCGGATTCTCCGAACCTGAGTGGGACATAGAAGTTCTTAATCTCGCCTGCAACAATGCTCGGCTGGGACTCGTCATCAGACCCGGGGTAGACATAGAGCCTGCCTGCTGTCCGGTTAACCATATGCGACAGGTATACCTTTGATACCGGGTCCGACGGATTGCTGAGATAATATGCAGAGTTCTCGCCGGTATCTGCTCCGGTGAAGTTCACACCAGCGCTGATTGGAATCTCAATGATCATCACCGTCTGATTGATATTGCCGGGTCCTGTGTTATCCACAGTGAAGACGACGTCAACATCATCTCCGATCTCGAGGCCTGCCGGGTCAGCAACAGGTATCGTGACATCAAGGAAGAAGTCGGTTGCGATCGGGTCGATGAATACCTCAGGGATGCGGGCAACTTCCCCAAAGGTCGCCCTGGCAACAGAGAGTGGAACCTTCTCGAAACTCTGGACAGCGACAACCATCTTCACCGCATCAGGACCTGCATCAGACTTGCCGGTTATGGCAATCGTTCCGAGCCTGTTTGCAACAGCATCGCCATAGAGGTCATCGACCTGTTGCGGAGTGAGAGTGAATGAATGACGGACATTGGCATTGTCAAACGTCAGCGTCTCCGGTGCACGAATCACATTCCCACCATAATTGACCCCGACGTTGGCGGTGAAGGTAAAGTCAGTCTTCACCTGAAGTTCCATCAGGGTATTGACGACCGCTCCGGTCGCCCGGGTGTTCCCCCAGCGCCCGTTGCTATCATACTGGCTGATAAGGTACCGGAGTCCTCCGGCGATATTCTCATCATCGGTTGAAAGGCCTGACCTGTTCAGGGCAAGGATCGCATAGGCAGTCGCCTCACTCTCTGCATACCAGCCATCCTCCCAGTAGAAGTTTCCGGCTGCATCAGTCTTCCGGTCGGCAATAAGTGCGTCCCGGAGTTCCGGAATCTTATCGTCTATCTCACCGACAAGAGCCTGATCATCGCTGTAATGCTCTTTGATCGCATGTAATCCGAAGATACGGAATGCTAGAGCCTTTGTTGTGGGTGTATCCTTTCCATCGGTCAGCAGATAGTCAGCAGACCTGTTCAGTGACTGGTTCACAAGAACCTGGGTCGCTGGTGTCAGGAATTCAAACTCACCGACGAACTTCTCGGAGATGAAGCCGGTCCATTCATACCGGTTGCTGATGTAGCCCCAGGAGTGCCATCCACCCTCATGGGTTCCTGTTTCAATCTGCTGATCAATCAGCCAGAGGGTGCTTGCACTGAGGTTGATCTCAGTCGTGTTAAAGATATCAACATTCCAGTATCCAGGATCATTGATCATGTCCTTCTTCAGCTCTGAGAAGACGTAATTTGGCTGGAGCGTGTAGAAGAGCGACGGAGCCGATGTTGTACCCCACGCCCATGCTCCATAATCAGCAGTACTGAATCTGCCAGTATCAAGCCTCTGCGGGTTTGCGGTGCTTGTCGCCTTCATCCGGTCAAATGCCTGATCCATAGTTCTCCTGACAGATGCATTCAGCGAATCAGTGAGACCGTCATGTTCGGCATAATACTGCTTCACACGGAGTGCGGCAAATGCCGGGCTCATCGTCTGCTCGGGGCAGCCATGCGGGTATCCGATCAGATATTCAAGACCCTGTAATGTACGCCCTTCTGCACCTGCCGATGCGGTGATGGTGATCTCACGCCCCTCGGAGGGGTTACGGTTGAAGATCTCAAAGTTGATCTCTCCTGCAGCATCAGTTCCATCAAGCGCGGTGGAGCGGAGGACTTTAATATCGACGAAGGGTTCTCTGACAACCAGCGTTCCATTGACAAAGTCAGATTCACCTTTGGCGTCAAGCTCAATTGAGTAGGTAAATGTTCCAAGCTCACGTGGGACGATAGAGTACCAGATCGCCGAGTTCCAGGTGGACTGGTAGCCATAGAATGTCCTCTCAGCAGGATTCCAGTAATTCATCTGGATCGGATTGTTCTGTGTCAGGTCGATCTCTGTACCATCAGGACCCCACATGCGAAGCCTGCCGTTCACCTGGCCTGGCTGGTTGGCTGTGTAGTAGGTACCAAGCATAACAGAGTTGCCCTGGACAACCGAGCGGTTATAACCATAGTACTGCTCCCACCAGCCTTCATTCTGGTTTGTTATCTCCAGATTATAGCTATCAATACGGACCGAGCGGGTTGCTACATTTCCTGCAGGATTATCATCTCCTGCAATCGTTGCGGTCAGGGTCTGCTGTCCGGCAGTGTCCGGCTGCCATGTGTTGACGGTAAAGTATCTGGACTGGTATGCCCCAAGTGCAATCTCATCCTGCTCCCAGAGAACAGCCCCGCCAGTCGTCACATTCGCGGAGACATTGACCGGGGTAGCTTTTGTATTCCAGACCGAGACCGAGAGGGAGACGGTTGAATCAACAGGGCCTGATGTCGGTGCCCAGAGGGATACGCGGGCATCAGTCACCCGATCCTGGGTAAAGGTACCACCGGTGATCTCAAGCTCAAGGAAGTTGTTGTTATCTGTTCTGACAGTGGCAGCAGTGGTCGATCCAAAGTCAGCCGTCCTCCCAGCCTCAGACTGCGCCTGGAACCGGAGTGTTGCCACGGTCGTGTCGGTCGCATAATTGACGTTTGTTCCCTCAACAAGCAGGCGGCCATACCCTGGATTGGTCACTGTCACACCTGTGGCAGGAGCCGAGCCGACATACCTGCAGACCGTTGGATCATACGTGACAGGAATGGAGAATGAACGAACCGGCGCTCCTGCAGAGACGTTGGAGAGGACGACAGGGACATCTTTGATCTCGGCACTTGCTCCGGTGACATGCGGCAGGATTACCGTGACAGGTTTAAATGAAGCAAATTCTGATGTAATCGTCTTGGAAACCTGCCCCTGGTCGGGATAGAGTATCCGCTCAGTGGGCTCTTCCTGTGCCTGGCCCCGGGAGTTCACCTCGACGGTGTAGGTCTTTGTACCCTTCGTCTTATCGAGCTGAATGGTCTCGCTTGCAGTCCAGTTTTCACCGGGTGCAAGGGCAGGGACAGAGATGAACTCATTGACCCCATCCCGTGCGACACGGAGGTACGTCGGGACTGCAGACACATCGCCGTCATTGCTGACACCATAGGTTACCCGGTGGGTTCCAGGGATGACATCGGCATTGATAACAGTCTGGCTCGATGGAAGCCCTTCAATCAGTGTTGTGTCAAGGACAGGAACGAGATCCGGATAGGTGACCCATGCCTGCATCTCGTGATAGTTGTTATCATATCGAATCTCCTCAAACGCCCGTGGTTCAGGGTTGATCTCGATGGCAATCTTCTTCATACCGGTTGAGATATCCACCCCATGCGTAATCTCGAGGACCTGATAGTCAGGACCATCGTCAGCCACCCTTACATGAGTAATAGAAGAAGAAGGATCAAGTGTGATAGCAGTGTAAATTGTAAAATTACTATTAACCGGGATCGTGTACCCCAATAACTCCCAATTCTCACTCCTATCAACAAAGGTCATTCTGATTTTGAAATCCTGATTCACAGGTGCCCGGCCGACATTACGAATAACAAAGGTCGGATCCATCATGATGGTGCCGTTCTTGTACTTCTTGATATGATCCGGGGAGATGATCTCATGGACCGCAAGATCCGGTAATTCGGGTGGCAGGATCGTCACGACGCCGGAATGCATCTTTTCCCAGTCAAAATCAACCGCGTCGAATCCATGACTCCATTCAGCCCAGTTAAAATCAAGCCATGCCTCACCAGACACCCCGGACTCTGCCCTGACTGTGATCAGGACAATATCCTGTGGAGTAGCCCCGATATTCAGAGGTGTCTCTGAAGGTATCGTTACGGCAACGCGAAGGAGACTCTCATGATGGTAACCAGGTCCTGTATAATACTCATACTCCTCCCCATAATCTTCCTCACCAAAGTGGGTAACATTATAGGTCACGAGCGTACCAGAAGGAAGACCGGGAGCCACGACGACATCCTCAATATCCACCATCTCTGATTCAAAGAAGATGAGAAACCCAACCCCTTCAACTCCGGTCACATTGGCAACCGAAACCGGGATATCCACAGTCTGGCCTGCCGGAACCTCATCAGATCCAATCCGGATTGTGGCATCCGAATTCTGATCTATCAGAGCCTGCAGACTGGTAGAATCAGTCTGTTTTGGTACATCTGCACCATATTCATCATTCAGCACAAAATAAGGAGGGTCAGAATACCCCCCCTCTTCAGTATCATTGCCATTTGCCCCGGCATATGCCACTCCGATAAGGCAGCATATGATGACGGCAACAGCAAGAAATCTCTGCAACTCACCCATAATCAATCACTTCTCGACTGTCATTCTGTATATGCTAATACATTTCCCGAATCTACTTAAATCTTCTCTCATTTTTCGCTGATATGGAAAAAAATCAGAGGTCATTTATCTTCCCCACATAGAAGTACGCAATCTTAGCCGCATCATTCCCATCAACTGACCCCGAATTATCAAAGTCCGCCTCGGGATCTTCGGTTGTCAGTCCGGCAACCATCCAGGCGACCTTAGAGACATCCCCGATATCGATCCGGTCGTTCCTGTTGAAGTCGCCCCGCAGATGGACGGAGAGATCTCCATCCTCCTGAATGCGGAAGATTTCATACGCAAAGGTATCTGGAGACCATTCAGCGCCGGTGATCTCTATTGGCGCAGCACCAACCTTCTGGCCAGCCTCAAATCTGATATCGATGATCCCGGTGAGATCGATAAAGTCACGTTCTCTGGTGAGGGTCATCGAGATATCGGCCCTGCCGGTGGTGTTGTCAATATCATAGATCAGCTGGTAGAGATCATCCGCAACCGATGCATTCGGAGTGATTTCAACCAGCTCAACGAGCGTCTGATCAAACGTCAGATTGACGCCAAACGCGATGGCGCCCTGAATCTGTTCGACCGAGATCCCGGTTGTCCTGTTCATACCTGTGGCGATATCAAGGTCACCAACCTGGACACGGCTTGGGACATGGACAGTGATATACCCTTCTTTTGTGATCGTATCACTCCCCTGCTCATTTGTAACGGTCAGGGTCACATTGTACTGCCCCGGAGTCCCATAGAGCTTCACCGGGTGGCGATCAGTTGATGTCGTTCCATCCCCGAAGTTCCACTCCCATGATGTCGGGGTGCCGGTAGATGTATCACTGAACCTGATTGTCAGGGGAGCGGTTCCGGTGGCCGGCACTCCGACGAAGTTCGCCGTTGGTGCAACCGGCTCAGGACCGACAGACTGGACAGAATACCCAGAGAGTGTCGTAAAGACGTGATCCGGCGTTCCGCCACCGATCTCCCAGTAGAGATAGCCGTTCTCCGGGATATACATCTTCAGAGTGGCGGCCCCGTCGGCACCGGTTGTTGTGACATCCACACCACCATACTCAGAGAAGAGAGAGGGTAATTCCTCGTAATATGCATATGGACCGACACTATCATAGGTCAGATAGACGGGCACACCGGCCCGGCCATCCGTCATCCGGACGGTCACATCAACAAGGCCCGCCTGCTCAACAAACAGAGGGGGCGGGTTCTCAACAACGAGCGGGGTTGCTCCGATGAACATCGAATATGACCACCAGTTGCCCTGGCTGTAGTTGCCACGATAGAAGTAATCCTTCATATCAAGGGTGATCAGATACGACCCAAACGGCAGGGCAGCTGCAAACTCACCATCCCCGGTGATAGACTCTGAATGGATAGTTGCAGCCTGCCGGTATCCGTGATCTGAATCCCAGCCCGTTTTCACATCCTGCCGTGAGACCTCAAAGATACCGGGCATCGGAATCGGATCTCCTGCCTGATCAATGATTGTTACATCCCCCATCAGGATGCCATCATCACCCCCAGGAATGTACTCTCCGGTCATAACAGGCCATTCGTACGGCGGATAGACATACGTATACGCATAGGCGTCACCTGAGATGCCAATAACCTGGATACCATTCCCGGACCATTCACCTTCAAACCTGATATCAACCGGGAGGGAGGCATACCCATACCCGTCAGCCCCCGTCGTCACAACGGCAGACTGGTCGCTTGTATAGAGATAGACCGTTCCGGCAACAGGCTCGCCGGTCTCGGGATTCCAGAGCTGGCAGGTGACATTCATCTCGGTTCCCGGCACGATACTCTTCTGATCAGACGAGAATCCGCCAGCCCAGTCACCGCGGATGGAGATCGCCTGGGACGGTATGGTATCCGGGGCGACTGGATGGTGTGTAAACGGCCAGAGATCGACAATGATGAGCGCAATTGACCCCATCATTTCCGAGTTGACCCCACTCTCACCATAGAAATCGCTCCCGGCAATGACGATGCCAAGATATGCACCCTCAGGGACCGGGATATCCGCCTTCCCGATACCGTTCTTCAAGAGATACGGAACGGTGATGAAATCCATCTGCAGATTCTCGATCTCAGCAAGGAGATCCCGGTACCCGGGTGTCATCTGCTCGACCTCTCCTTCAAGAAGCCGGTGCATTTCTACTGGATATTCTGCCGAGAGAGACCGGACATCTGCTTCAGAGAGCCATATGATCGGAAGTTCCCGTGTCTCGTCAGGAGCAGGCGTTGCATTCAGCGGTGAATACCGCTTCACAAGAACGGGTGTGGTACTCTTCGGGGCAGCACGGGATACAACCGGTTGTATCTCCTCTTTGAACCAGTCATCATCAAAGAACGTGACCTCTCCTACATAGAGAACCTCTGATGCATCAGCTATCGGAGAGACTTTCATCTCACCATAATAGGAGGATATCGTCGATCCGTCTATCTCATGCTCGATCACTCCGTTGACCGGCGTGAGCGTCTCATTCACGAACTCTTCCTGCCAGGTGCCGAAGATAAACCGCAGATCACCTGTATACGGCTCCATCGTCACCGGATCAACGAAGGTATACTTCACTGGAATGGTCGAGTTCTGGAGGGCTTCATACCGCTTCCAGGGAGTATCTATCAGCAGAAGCTCCTGCGAATGGCTATTCCGGGTATATATCCATCCCGAAACGACATTGCCATGATCGTCAGTCACCTGATAATCATACTCATATGCAGTCGGAACAAACGAAACCGTCACCATCCCTGAGGCATCCGTCATGACGGTTGTATTCAGAACCTCATCGTCCCCGGCCCGGATAAGGAACTGAACAGGTTCATCCTGAGAAGGAGTGCCGTTCCAGACGATTGCGGTGATAACATTCTCTTCACCAGGCTTCAGGTACTCATACCCAAATCCGGCATGCAGCCGGGGACCATCATAAACCGGGGGAGCAAGCGGCTCTGTTGCATTCACAGCAGCCCAGGCACTCACCCTGCCGTAGCCATAGTCGTTGTCGGGGCCTTCTGGCCCGAGATCGACGGCGGTGCTGGTCAGAATTGATCGGATATCCTCAGGCTCCAGATCCGGGTTCACCTGCAGGAGCAGGGCAGCCACACCGGCAACATGCGGGCATGCCATCGAGGTGCCGCTCATGGTGCGATAGAGCTCCCCATCCCGTGTCGATGCAGAGAGGACCTGTGTTCCCGGTGCAACGACATCCGGCTTGATGATGGTATCCGCACCCCAGCCGACCGGTCCCCGGCTGCTATATGGAGCGATATAATCCTGCATAGACCCGGTTGCACCGACATGAATCGCTGCCGGAGTTGCAGGGCCACTGACCGTCCGGAGACCAAATTCCCCATCGTTTCCGGTGGAGGTGACAAAGGTCACGCCATCGGCGACGATCTGATCGACCGTCTGGGACTGGAGGGATGTTCCATTATCTGTATAATACACAATCCATTCAATGGAAACCGGATACTCCTCTTTCGTCCGGCTCCAGCCATCCTCGGGATCTGCCTCCCACCCGGTATCCCCGGATGCATCATCATAGAACCCGATCTCAGGGATCGCCATCCAGTCAATATACCAGCCGGCATTGATAACTGACCCATCAGTCTCATACCGGAGGCGGAGGTCAAAATAGCTCAGCTGGTACTGGCCATCCTGTTGCCAGAGATACTCTGTGAGATTGGCAGTATAGACACCATCACCAGTACCGGTAAATTCCAGGATGACATCCCATGAAGAGGTCCCGACATTATAAACCTCGAGATACCCAAAATCCCAGCTACTTTCGATATCGTACCAGGTTTCCATTTCAAAGGTTGCCGAGTCAAGAACCCCGACATAGTCCGAGTAATCAAACCTCTGATAGAGCACATTATCGAGGTTATCCCCCTTTCCGGAATGCCAGACCCTGTTGCTCGCATTTATTGAAGGATAGGCAGCATTCAGGGTCCAGTTACCGGCAGGCAGGGCCTCATCACCGATGAATTTCAGCATCACATATCCCGGAGGATTCGGGAAAGAAAGCCAGTCACAATCAACACCGGAATACACAGTACCATCGGGTCGCATCATCGTCAGCTCGAGATCGGCAAACGGAGCCTCTTCACCCATGAGGAGAATAAACGATGGATCATAGCCGTCTCCGTCATTGGTTACCTCAAAGGAAATATCAACGCCTTCGGGGCTTTCACAAACCACATACTCGGAGAAGGTATCATACCATCTGCTCCCTCCACTGTACGAGATCAGATCAGCACCAAGCTCCACAGCCGTTTCAAACCCGGCAATGATCGTCGAGGTTTGTCCAGAACCGTTTGCGTCGAAGACCTTAACACCGATCAGATCAGCACCCGGCGCCACTCCGGTGTAGACCCCCCCGGCACCGGTTCCGGCAACCGTCCCGGCACAATGGGTTCCATGGCCAGCATCATCATAGGGTTCATCCAGATCATTCACCAGATCGACCCAGCCGATGATCTTCCCTGCAAGGTCCGGGTGCCCGGAATCGATGCCGGTATCAACGACCGCGACCGTCACCCCGGTCCCATCGATTCCGTTTGACCAGACATCAGGAGCCTCAATCCAGGAGAGACCCCATGCAATATCATCCTCTGCCGGATGCGACGGATCGATCCATTCGACCTCAGCAGATCCGGGTTTGAAGAACTGCATCTCCCGCTCACCCTTTTCAGGTTTGGTCAGGAGATCCAGTGTCACAATCCGGTCCGGTACGACCCGGGCAACATCCCTCCGGGCGGCGACCTGTTTGACCTGATCCTCGGTGAGGGTCGCTGCAATCGCATTGACAGACCAGAGTGGCCGCACCTCACCCACCCCCATACTTTTAAGGGATGTTACGACATTTCGTTGCGATTCCGCCGCAAACATAGCGAGTTCTGCAGACCCTGCTCCATGAGCGGGCTGCTCTTTCATAACAATAATAACCTGCTGCGAATCACCGGAAAACGGTGCTGCAGACCCGGTTCCCACAAAGAGAAGGAGAACCAGTGCAAAAATAATAATGGCAGAACGTGCAGACATAGAGACCACGTCAGGGCTATATCCACACTCATTGGTTATAATAACTTTTATGAGATCTTTAATATATTATATTATTTTTATTTATATTTCATAATTTTTCGAATGAATGGAATCATAAACAGCCCGGAAATACAGGCAACCGAGAGAGGAGCAGGGGTCGGTTCGGGAACCGCAGGTTCCTCACCCGGTACGACAGGGTCGGAGGTCAGATCCGGAATGGGTGTAACCGTAGGTGCAGCAGTAGACTCCGGCAATGCGGGAAGTTCCACCGGATCATCTGAGGTAAAGAAATCACCGGGATCATAGGTGGTTACAGGAGCCGGACTCGCTACTCCCGAACCTCCCCCTGAGGACGATGGCTGGGATGTGGGTGATGGTGTCGCACCAGGTGCGATGGTACTCGCAATCTCCCCTCCATTGACATCATCAAACTCAATGGAAGCAAATGCAGGAAAGTCGCTCCAGCGGGCATTGGAGAGGCTCAGAGGAGTCGTTCCCGCGGCTACTGATGAAAATGAAACCAGAACAACTCCGTCCGGAGACGCAATTGTCACAGGATCGGGAAAGATGACAAGAACTCGTGCAGTACCCGGAGTATTCATATTGGTCGTCATTGAGACGCCCTGGTAGTCATCTGCCTTGCTGATGGATGCGATCTGCACAATATCGGGATCATAGGCGAGATCAAACTGAATGCTCGTTGCCGATGCAATGCCGGAGACCTTTACCTCCAGGAGAGATTCATCGGCACGACCTGAATCAATCTCAATGACTGATGCCGCATGAACCGTGCCGACCATGACGAGCAACAGACAGACAAGTACGCCAAATGAACGAATATTCATGTAATAATCACGATCTTTTATCCACAAATAGCTAACGGTACAATTCAATCCCGGATATCGGCATCTTTTTTTCCGATGTGATGATAAAGAGATATATGCAATCCCGGCCGGCTGACATCGCAACAGAGCTCCTCGATCCAAGGATCCTCCCGATTGATCTGAAGATAGCACTCCTCTGGATCATCGGAACGGTCAGCTGTATATATCTCCCTTTTCTCCAGAATACACCATTCCGGGTAGCATTCGCCCTTCCCTTCATCCTCTTCATCCCGGGGTACCTCCTCATTGCGGCCCTCTTCCCGGCAGATGACGATCTCGACTGGATAGAGCGGATTGCACTCTCCTTTGGGTTATCCATCGCAGTCGTCCCGTTAATCGGCCTTGGGTTAAACTATACTCCATGGGGGATCAGACTCGACCCGATCGTCATCTCGCTCATCATCTTCGCCCTCGCAATGGCAACAGTCGCCGCGTATAGGAGAATTATCCTTCCTGTCGAACAACGGCTTACAATCCCGTTCAATGAAGTAAAAGAAGGGGTCAGAGAGGAGTTATTCCCGGAGAAGAGCAACAGGCTCGATCGCGCCCTAAGCATCATCCTCATCTGTGCCATCATCCTTGCCATTGGGACAACCATCTATGTGATCGTCGTCCCGAAAGAAGGGGAGAAGTTCACCGAGTTCTACATCCTCGGGGAGAAAGGAAAAGCTGCGGACTACCCGACGAACTTCCAGGCAGGAACGGAACAGTTTGTCATCATCGGGATAGGAAACCACGAGTACAGAAACGTCACCTATACCACACAGGTTTTTGGCTTTAATCAGCAGTTTGATACCAGCACAAATACATCATCGATCCTCTCGTCAATTCCGCTTGGATCCTACCAGATCGAGATCCCACATAATGAGACCGTTGAGCGACGCTTCAATTTCACCATCAACGATACGGAGATTAACCGAATCCAGTTCCTCCTCTTCACCGAGGATCTCCCGGAACCTGGCCTCTCACCGGCAGAACTTGTCAATAGCAGCTACCGGGATCTCCACCTCTGGATCAGGGTGACCTGAGGACGATCCGAACCGATCGATCCTCAGGGTTCATCGTAATCTGATCATAGATCCAGGGTTTTCCGGTCGCCTCAGCAAGGAGAAGACCGGCAAGGCCGCATATCGCACAGGGAAACATCGTGCAGCACTTCGGCGACTCAGCCGCTACTATCCTGCATCCATCAAAGAGGGTAAATCCGACGATCCCGATAACAGGATCCTCTCCCTCGACCGTTGCATGAACCTCATCAGCCAGTTCAAGGCAGACGATGATCGCCTCTTTATATGCTGAGAGGGCAGATGCAACCCCGTCGGGGGTACCGAGCCCGTACTCATCCCGGAGATGATGCCGGAGCGGGAGGGAAAGGGGTGGTACACAGAGACCAACTGATCCCTCCTGGATACAGAGCGAGGTTATTATATCACCCTCCGGAAGCACGGAGAGGCCGGAGGAGGTAAACTGCAGGGGATCGCCATCCCTGCGGGGAAGAATCGCTGCATCCCCGTCGACACCGAGGTCGGCAGCAACCCGGGCAAGGGCGATCCGGGCGCCGGGATCAAGCAGGCCCGCAATCTCCGGTGAGACAGCGGCGCCCCTGTGGAAGGTCAGGAGGAAGAGTCCGGCGATGAAGCAGGCAAATCCAGAGAGGATGAGCGTTGCCGTCGTCATATCTGCTCTGTCCGTAAAGGCAACGAGGCCAAGAGAGGCTGCTGCTGCGATAAAGAGGAGCAGGGCGGCCCTGGCATCATCCGAATCTCCCGGATGGCTGAGCCGGTACACGAGATCAGAGAGGTTCATACACCATCACCCCTGACCGTTCGGGCTACTGCATGTTCCAGGAGGTAAAGGACCCCTGAAAGAAGAACCGCCAGAATCAGAACAATGAGCATCACCCTGAACGGGTCAGTACCAGGGATAGACAGAAGTGCGAGAACCGATCCTCCAGAGAGGATGATGCCCTGCATCCACCCTGACAGAAGGTTCTCCGGACCTGTAGCCAGTGCGATGAGAAGAAGAGCAGAGACTACCATCAGAGGGATCGAGAGGTATCCGACCGCGACAACGAGAGGAATACCGCAGCAGAGCCGGGCTACGCCCTGATCATCATACCAGCGTGAGAAGAGTATCCCGGCAAGTGCCATCGGCCAGGTTATCAGGAGAATCAGATCCCCAAAAAGGAGAGCTCCTCCCGAAACCAGGAGAAAGAGGAGAGCGATAGTATCATCAGGAGAAAAACGGAACATTCAGATCACCTCGACAGAGTCAGGGGAGAGCGATGAGAGAAGATACCCTTCCGGGAGAGATGACGGGATCCGGAGATGGAGAGAGAGGCCGACCCGTCTGGCGGCCCGTGTAACCATCGCAAGATGGCTGAGATCACCGGTACATGCACTGAAGAGGAGAAGGGATGTCCCCCGAGCCCGTGAAAAGGCACGGAGACATTCCTTTTCAAATGCCGGAATCCCCCGGATCTGGTGCACCGCCTCATACCATCGGTTCAGCCTGGAGGCGGCAGGTGCGGCTTTCATCCGGATGGCAAGATCTGACGGTGCAGCGTACCGGTAGAAGTGGTGATCCCGGTATGCGGGAGGGAGATCCCGAATGGCAGCAAGCACCCGGTGGGACTGGCGTTCATTTGGCAGGAACCGCAGCACAGTACCCCCGGCGATGACAAGGAGAGAGACGGAATGGGATACTTTGAGCGTCTCCTCGATGGTGCCGACGGTAAAACCGACCAGCTTCTCATTCTCGGAGGCTTCCCCGGAGAGATCCAAAACGATCATCGGAATCTCGCCACGTTGCGCATACGTCTCCCGGATGATGAGCTGATCCCGTTTCGCCGTCGTCTTCCAGTCGATCTGGCGGGTGTCATCACCAGGCATATACTCACGATATGATCGGACAACAGATCCGGATGGAGAGGTATACCGGCGTGAGGTCGCATCCCCATACCCCAGACTATCTCCGATGGCAAGGACAGGAGAGCCCTGGGGCTGCACCTGGATGAGCGGGTTTTGATCCTCTTCCCGGCCAAGGGCGATCTCTGACGTAAAATAGCTATCAGCCAGTGTCACCACCGCCCCATGGAATGAGACACTTCCACGGGTGATCGCCCTGGTACGGTACCTGATCAGGTCATCCTCCAGGAGATTGAGCAGTGGAATATCGCCGACCGTGGCAAACCCCGGTCCCGGATAATCGAGGAGCGTAGCCTCCATCCCTTTCGGCATCTCGGCTGTTGCTGAAAGGGTGACAGCGATGAGCCCGTACTGCCGTATGATCTTGTTGTCACAGTGCCTTTCTATTCTGATACTCCGGATGACCATCTTCTCCCCGGAGAAGAAGACGGCTGCACGGGAGAAGAGAAAGAGGAGGATCAGCGTTCCGGCAAGCACGCCAGGGCTGCTCCCCATGGCGCCACCCCCTGCCACGGTAAGGATCCCTGCGGCACCGATGGCACGCGAGAGGGATGTTGGCCGCACCTTAAGGCACCTCAACTGATCGGATAATATCACTGACAACAGACTCAAGGGTGATACCGGCAATCTCAGCTTCACGACGGAGGATCATCCGGTGCTGGAGAATATTCGGGGCGATGGTGCGTACATCATCGGGGGTCACAAAATCGCGGCCGCGGAGAGCCGCAACCGCCTTACTCCCTTTATAAAATGCGATCGAGGCACGCGTACTTGCCCCAAGGGAGATATCACCATTCGATCTCGTTGCAACGACAAGATCCCGGATGTACGCGGCGACCCGCTCTTCGATATGAACCGAGGTGACTGCATCCCTGAGGCTGAAGATATCGGCCTTGCCGGAATGCTCTTCGAGATATGCAAAGTACTTCTCCCAGTCAAGCCTTCCTGAACCAAGCCTCACCAGAACCTCAAGCTCCTCATCCGGATTGAGATACTCGGAGGTAAAACTGTACATAAAGCGATCCTTCTGGGCCTCTATGAGCGGGAAAGTTCCTTCAAACTCATAGGGGTTCTGGGTAGCCATCACAAAGAAGGGACTTGGCAGGGAGAGCCGATCCCCCTCGATCGTCACCTGCCGTTCGCTCATGACTTCGATGAAAGCACTCTGTGTCCTCGGATTCAACCGGTTCAACTCATCAATCAGAAGAATATTTGCAAATGCCGGACCCTTCCGAAGGACGAACTCACCCTTCTGCTGATCATAGATCCGAAGGCCGAGGATATCGGCAGGCTGCGTATCAACGGCACACTGCACACGATTGAACGAATAGCCGAGGATCTTTGCATATGCCTTGGCAATCGTCGTCTTCGCAGTGCCGGGAACACCCTCAATAAGAATGTGTCCATCTGAGAGGAGGGCGACATTGATCAACTCGATCAAGGAATCCTTCCCGACGACATACTGATTTAAGAGCGAACGGATCTCATCGCATCTCTGTGCGATCTCTGGGATGGAAATTTCTGATGACATGTATTTCACGTTTAAAGGATCTGCCTGCGGAAAGCGAAGGCCACAACCATCATGAGTAAAAATATGACGATAATGCTACTTATTGGTGCGGATTTAACCGTATGAACAAGATATGCAGGACCATCCGCATCTGCGGGCCGCCCGTACATGGCATCCACCATGACGCTATCGGAATCGAGGAGATTGAAGAGAAGGCGTTGGTTATCATGAAGACGCCGGACCTGCTGCATCGTCGAGGCGAAGAGGCTGGCATCAGCGATAAGGATCACATCCCCGATCTCACTCTTCTCTGATGCCATCAATGTATAGCGCCCCAGCTCCTCACCGGATCCGGGGCTGCCATCGCCATCGTGATCAATCCAGGAGAGGACCGATGTCCGGACGAGCGGCTCACCGCCCTCGATAGACGAGGGACGGTTAAAGACGAGGGTTTCGACACCCTGTAAAACCGAATGGTTCGAACTGACGGTTGCACGAACCGTCCGGGGAGATGCAAACTCCATATCAACGCTCGAAACATTTCCAGGACGGATCCGCATCTCCAGACCCAGTGCCTCGAGAAGCTCGTTTGCACCCCCGTCCTCATCAGCGATGATGACGATCCCGCCTGCTGCAAGAACCCCTCTGACGATCGGTTCGGCATCAGTACCATCAGGAGCGATGAGAATATACCGATCCGGTTGATCATGGGGAGCAACATTCGGGCTGTGGATCACCGCCCCCAGACTTTCTGATAGGGAAAAGAACGCCGCCGTCCCATTCCAGCCAGGATTGAACCGCGAGAGTTCTGCTGAGGTAGCCTGGAGATGCGCCCCTGCAGCGCCCAGTGTCAGAAGGATGAGGAGACAGGCAATAAGAAGAGACGGTCTTATGCCAGCACCTCCCGGAGAAGAAGATACTCTGAGAGGAACCATTCACGTTCCTTATCCTGCGGAATCTGCCCTGCGTAGAGGACCCGCTCATAGGCAGAGAGCCATGCATGCATACGGGTATCAGATGGGAGAGCCACCCGGAGATCGCCTGCCGTCGCATATGAAGGATTCTGCAGCCCGGCAGCCCCGGCGAGGGAGATGAAGAGATGGCGGAGTGCATCCGGATAATCGGATCCGGCAGCGGCATGGTATGCCTCAAGGACGGGATCAGAATCGCTCTCTGGCAGGGGAGAAAGATCCGTTTCGATATCATCGGCCAGGCCCTCTTCGGTATCATCCGGACGCTCTTCCAGGAAGGAAGCCGGGGGGGTGGGAAGGGGACGCCGACTTCTCAGGTACCAGATCCCGCCCCCGACAGCAGCAAATAGCATCAGAACAACCAGAGGATAAAGGAGTATCGCACCAATCTCCTGCCCCTCCTTCCGGGGTGGCACATGAACAAGCACCTCGACACTCCATGATGGTTCAAGGGGATACCGGAGATCATCAAATGCCGCAACGACCCGGTGATCACCTTCCGGTAACCCGAGGGGGCCGGCAAACCGGCCATCCTCATCCGTCGTCAGGGTTGCAACCGGCCTCCCGGCTGAGAGGATCCGGACCGGCGCATTCCTGACGGGGATATCCCCGGAGAGGAGAAGACCACTGACCTTCCCCCCTCCGGAAGAGGAGAGGGTCACGGACGTCGGGGATTGGATAACACGAAACACCGGGACATCCGAGAAGACACCGTCACTGGTCGCATAGAGGGTATGCATGCCGGTCCGGATCATAGCGATTCTCATCCGGTGAAGATACGTTCCATCAAAAGTAACGGTACCATTCCAGAGCAATCTGCTGTCAAGGTAGAGCGCGACATCCCTGCTTCCGGACCCGGTGATACGGCCGGAGATCGTCAGGATATCGCCATACCTCACCTCTGCCGGTTCAACCCCGATGGTGATCGACCGGTCTGCCCGTGGCGGGACGACACGGCGGATTTCGGTAGATCGCTCCTCCTGCTCATCCTCAACACTCGCCGAGACAGCCAGCGCATCTTCGACACTCTGTGTGTAATCATCCGTCGCGACACCGAACCGTTCCGAAACCCCGGCCATCTCCTCATTACGCCCCTCATATGATGATACCGTCTCTTTAATTCTGGATCTGAGCGCTTCCCCCTCATACATAACCGAGTAGAGCATATCCGGGTTATCTGCATCCCGGTACTCGATCTCAAGCCGTTTCAGCTCAGAGAAACGCTGGGTATCCTCAAATAATGAGGTGAGATCCTCCCGGTTCTGCGCATTCAGGCGGCGCCACTCCTCAAGATCCGACTGGGACATATCAAGCCGTATCACCATATTGTCAAACTGGCGAGACCGGGCGAGGTACTCATCAAGATCCTTCTCTGCGGATTCAAAATCCTTCAGATTAATGTTGAGGACGAGGGTGCCGGAACTCGCAAAGATCTCCTCCATCAGCGGGAGGGCAACTCCTGTGGAATCCTGCGAGAGCTGCCTCAGAACCGAAACCCGGTCATGCATCGCGGTAAATGCATCAGATTCGGTGGTGTAGAGGGCAGGGCTCGCGGCATGCGGGGTGATGAGGAGGAGGAAGATGCAGACAGCCACCGCTATAGCCGGGAGTGTCGGCAATGTATGCTTTGAATCGCGTCCTCTTTTCATGAACTGATAATCTCCAGTACTTTATGGGCGACGATGGCACCAAAGAGGATGACGCCGGCGGCGATGATATACCGAAGGCGTTTCAGAAAGAGCGGCCTGATATGAACAGGATCTGCAAGCTCGGCGATGACAAGCATCCCGATGAGGACGAGGACGAAGAGGATCTCAAGATCAGGACTCTCGGCAAGGATCATGAAGAAGATCACGATCCCCATCCAGATGGTGATAGCCGATACTGCAAGCTCCCCTGATCGAATATGCATCCAAACACCCTTTACACAATATATAAGAGACCCAATACTATAATAGTCATCGATACAATCATACAGATGATACAGATGAGATCGACAGTACTTATTACGATCCTCCTCCTTATGTTCCTGGCTCTGCCGGCAGCAGCATTCAGTGCAGACCGCTTCACACTGACAATCGAGGAGAATGGAGATGCGGATATAGAATTTGACTACACCCTCACATGGATTGAGAGGGTCGCCGTCTATCTCAGGATAGCTGAACCTGAGAACGAACTCAGGCAGGCCCTTGAACGAAATTACAACCGCCCGGTCGAGATTAAGGCAGTAACACCGGGATCCGTTCAGTTTACCGTTGATGGACTCTCAAAGGTGAAGGAGACATTTGACGGAACAGTCTACACAGTTCCTGTTCTTGACTTCTCATCTGCGGTCACTGCGCTTGAAAGGTACTGGTTTGCACCCCTCGTAAAGGTTGATCTCTCCCCGGATATCTCAACAGTCACCTTCCCTGACGGAAGAACAGAAGAGTTCAGGAATGTCACCATCATCCCGATGCTGGTGCATACCATATAATATTTTTTTATCATTTTCAGCCAGGTAATGAACAGTCTTCGGATGAAGCTCTCCCCAGGTCATACTGATCACCGGTTGGGGAGATCCCTGCTTCAATCTACTCTCAATTACAATAGCCTGTGATAACTATCTTCAATATGTCCATATTCCGATCTGATAGTTCTGCAGATATCAAATAAAAACTGAAGAGAAGAGGAACGAGTGCGTCGACCGGGACTCGAACCCGGGTTTAGGCGTTGGCAACGCCTAGTGATAACCACTACACTATCGACGCATCGGGGCAATGCCCTGCGACCTAAATAGATAGGATCTCACCGTATTTATTCATATCGAAATCCCCCGAGCATATGATGAAGAGAACTGGAAAATAACATCGCCTCAGAAAAATCGTCATCTTAATAGTCCAGCATCACAAAACTAAAGGAAATGATCCCCCTGATCATCGATTGCACACATAAGAAGGTCATCATCTTCGGTGGAGGCGTGGTTGCCACACGAAAGGCCCGGTACTTTGCCGGAGAAGCAGACATATCAGTGATCAGCAGGAGCTTCTCAGATCCAATCACCGACCTCCCGATTGAGCAGATACAGGCCGACATCTCTCTGATGCAGGATGACGAGATAAGAGAATACCTCAGGGGTGCGTTTCTTACGATTGCAGCAACCTCCAGCAAAGCAATCAATGACCGGATCGGGCGGATCGCTGCAGAAGAAGGGTGCCTCTTCAACAATGCTGACGGCAGCGCAGGAGACATCTTCATCCCCTCGATCGTCCGTGGAGAGAACCTCATCATCGGATTCTCCACATCAGGGGGGAGCCCGGCAGTGGCACGGATCCTCAGGGAACGTTTTGAAGGAATTGTACCGGAGATCGATGCGATGATTGATCTCCAGCGCATCATGCGTGACGCTTTGAAGAAGACCGATCTCCCGGAAGAGGAGCGGCGGCGCAGGCTCAGGGAGGCGGCGCAGGATCCGGAGATCATCGAGGGGCTTTCCAGAGCCAGAGATGAGACGATCCGATCGGCTCTTCTGAGGTATGCCCATGAGTGACGGCCTCCTCGTCCCGATCGCTATCGCCGGCCTCGATCACCTGACAGCCAGCCAGAAAGAGCTGGAGGAGTTTCGGTTTCCGGATGAGGAGGAGTTCATCAGGCAGGCACGGTCACGATACAAAGGCGTCCTCCTTCTCCAGACCTGCAACCGGGTTGAGGTTCTCGTCCAGGGAGATCCACAGGACCTCGCCCGGTTCATGCAGAGCCTTGGAAGGAACAGGTTCAGTATTCATCATGGCCTTGGAGCACTCCGCCACCTTCTTGGTCTTGCAAGCGGGATCAACTCGATGATCGTCGGTGAGGACCAGATCCTCGGCCAGATGCGAAAAGCACTCCTCACCTCAACAGCAGCCGGCGGGAACAGCCAGGCGATCGATATCTGTATCAACACGGCAATCCATTTCGGCGTCTCGGTCAGGCAGACGACGATGATCAACAGGGGTTCGGTCTCCATCGGATCTGCCGCCGTCAAGCTGGCAGAAGAGCTCCTCGGCACCCTGAAGAACCGCCATATCCTCGTCATCGGGACCGGGGAGATGGGCCGTCTCGTCACAAAAGCACTCAGGGAGAAGGATCTCACCGCCATCTATGTGACAAACCGTACCCATGAACGGGCAGTTGAACTGGCAGAAGAGATCGGGGGAAAAGCCATCACCTTCAAAGAGCTCTTCCCGGTCATCACCCTCTCGGATGTCGTCATCTCCTGTACAGCAGCCCCGCATATCGTTATTAAGCGGGATGAACTCGCAGATGCAATGCTGGGGAGAAAATGGCCGCTGGCTGAGAAACCAAAACCCCTCATCATCATCGATATTGCACAGCCGCGGGATACCGAGGATGCTCTCCGGGAGATCCCGGGAGTCCATCTCTTCACCATTGATGATCTCCGGTCGATATCTGAAGAGAACCTTGAGGCACGACGAAGTGAGGCAGAGACGATCCGCTCCCTCATCGAGTCCGAACTCGACACCTTCATCCGGAGGATCAACCGTGCCGCAGCGAATGATACCATCGCAGCACTGCATACATGGGCTGAGGCGATCCGCATCCGTGAGAGGGATAAAGCGATCAACCGGATCGGATCAGCAGATCCCAAGGTGATTCAGGTCATCGATGACCTGACACGCGTCCTGACAGGGAAGATCCTCGCCGATGCGACGATGTCGGTCAGGACCTGTGCTGAGGAGTGCGATCTTGAGACTGCCGAAGGCATCGTCGATGCGATAACAAAAGGAGAGAGACTATGTTTCCGACGACACGATTGAGAAGACTCAGAAACCGTAAAGTACAACCCCTGGTGAGGGAGACGGACCTTACAAGAAGCGATCTCATCGCCCCGCTCTTCATCGACGAGACGATCCAGCATCCTGCCCCCATCCCCTCGATGCCCGGGCAGTCGAGGCTGCCCCTCAGAGACCTCCCCGAGACGGTCAAACGGCTCTCTGCCGCAGGAATCAGGGCAGTGATCCTCTTTGGCATCCCGAAAGAGAAGGATCCGGGTGCGGCATCGGCATATGCAGACGACGGGATCATGCAGCAGGCGGTCCGGCTGATCCGATCGGATGTGCCGGAGATGCTCGTCATCACTGATGTCTGTGCATGCGAGTACACCGATCATGGCCACTGCGGGATCATCATGGAGTGCGGAGACTGCCCTGAGCTCGACAATGATCTCTCCCTTGACCTGATGGGACGCATTGCGGTCAGCCATGCACGGGCAGGAGCAGAGATGGTGGCACCCTCCTGTATGCTGGATGGACAGGTGATGGCGATCAGGCAGGCTCTTGACAGGGAAGGCTTCTCCTCCATTCCAATCCTCTCGTATTCGACAAAATTCGCAAGTGCGCTCTATGGCCCCTTCAGGGAGGCGGCCGATTCGGGATGCTGTCAGGGCGACCGCTCCACCTACCAGATGGACCCGGCAAACAGAAACGAGGCATATCGGGAGTCGCTCCTTGACGCAGAAGAGGGAGCCGATATCCTGATGGTGAAGCCGGCGGGGCTCTATCTTGATATCATCAGGGAGATCACGACACTCGGCCTCCCCGTCGCCGCCTACCAGGTGAGCGGGGAGTATGCCATGATCAAGGCGGCTGCCGCCAACGGATGGATCGATGAAGAGAAGGTTGTCCTTGAGTCCCTCATCTCAATAAAAAGGGCCGGGGCAACCCTGATCATTACATACTTTGCAGAAGATGTCGCACGGTGGTTACAATGAGAAGTGATGAGTTATTCAGACGAGCAGTATCCCTCCTCCCCGGAGGCGTCAGCAGCCCGGTCAGGGCGATCAAGCCATACCCCTTCTATACAGACGGAGGGAAAGGATCCCGTATCAGGACATGTGATGGGGATGAGCTCATCGACTGCTGCCTCGGGTACGGCCCGCTCATCCTCGGCCATGCGAATAAACAGGTAGCAGACGCCATACGAAGCCAGCTTGAGAAGGGATGGCTCTATGGAACACCGACAGAGCTTGAGATCCTGATGGCTGAGCGGCTCATCCGGGATCACAGGGGAATTGAGATGGTACGATGCGTCTCAAGCGGTGCAGAGGCGACGATGGCCGCCATCAGGCTCGCCCGTGGTTATACAGGGAAGAAGAAGATCCTCAAGATCGAAGGAGGGTTTCATGGAGCCCATGACAGCGTCCTGATCAAGGCGGGATCGGGTGCGACGACGCTCGGCATCCCTGATTCGGCAGGGATTCCACCGGCTATCGCTGAACTGACCCGGCAGGTCCCATACAATGACCCGGAGGCACTGGAAGCGATACTCAGTAGCGACGAGGAGATAGCGGCATTCATCATCGAACCGGTGATGGGCAATGTCGGAACTATCCTGCCAGATAAGGAGTACCTGAAGGAGGTGCGGGCGATAACAGAAGAGCATGACGTCCTTCTCATCTTCGACGAGGTGATCACCGGGTATCGCCTCGGCATTGGTGGTGCACAGGAAAAGTATGGGATCAGACCTGATCTCACCACACTCGGAAAGATCATCGGCGGCGGCCTCCCGATTGGTGCGTTCGGCGGAAGGAGGGAGATCATGGAGATGATCGCCCCGGCAGGACCGGTCTACCAGGCAGGCACCTTTAACGGAAACCCGCTCTCCCTTGCAGCAGGCATCGCAACCATCGACCTGCTGACAGGTGACCCGGCTTTCTACAGCCGGCTCGATGCACAGGCACGGGTTATTGAAGAGAGCATTCCAGGGACCGCAGACGGCTCATTTGTCAGAACCGGATCCATGTTCACCTACTTCTTCAGGGATGCCCCGCCAAGGAACTATATTGAGGCAAAAGAGAGCGATACCACCCGTTTTGGAGCCTTCTGGAAGAAGTCGCTCGCATCAGGCATCTTCTTCCCGCCTGCGCAGTTTGAATCCTGTTTCATATCATCGGCCCATACAGACGAGGATATCAGCAGAATCGCCGGGGTCTTCTCCTCATGCCTCAACTGATCCGAATCGGTACACGGGGAAGCGCCCTTGCAATGCGCCAGACCGAGATCGTCTCACGCCTCCTCGCCAGCAAGGGTCTCAGGACCGAGACGACGATCATCAGGACCGAAGGGGATGCAGAGACGAGTGTCCCGCTTCACCAGGTCGGTGGCCAGGGTATCTTTGTCCGGGCACTCGATGATGCAATCCTCCGGGGCGAGATCGATGTTGCGGTCCACAGCATGAAGGATATCCCCGCACTCCGACCGGAAGGGCTTGCCACCCCGGCCATCCTCGCCCGTGACCCGCCAACAGACTATCTCGCCTTTGATACACCCCTCGATGAGATCTCCATCATCGGGACATCAAGCACGCGGCGGCGTGCCCAGCTCCTGCGGCATGATCCGGAGCTTGAGATCCGGGAGCTGCGCGGGAATATCGACACCCGGATCAGAAAGCTCAGGGACGGGGAGTATGACGCCATCATGCTCGCCGAGGCGGGGTTGGTCAGGATGGGAATGCAGATTAATGGTATCCGTCTTCCGGTGACACAGTTCGTCCCTGCGCCAAACCAGGGAACGATCGCCATCGTCTGCAGGGATGATACCGGTTTGAAGGACGCACTCGCACCCCTTGACCATCAGGAGACACGCATGGATACGATGATCGAGCGGGCGGTTATGGAGGAGGTGGGGGGTGGCTGCTTCACCCCCCAGGGGATCTTCTGCCGGGATCGCTATCTGATCGCAGAGATCCTCTCCCTTGACGGATCAAGATCCGAGCGGATCGAACGGAGAGTAGATGATATTGACGATGCACGCTTCACCGGCCGGGAATTAAGGGATGCCGCTGCCGATCTGATACGTGAAGCAAAGACGACACTGGGACTGGAAAAACCATGAGCGGAATTGTATATCTTGTTGGTTCAGGGCCTGGCGGCCTTGGACTTCTGACATTTCGGGCACGCGAGGTGATCGATGCAGCAGAGGTCGTCCTCTATGATCAGCTGCCGGGCGAAGAGGTCCTCGCCTCATTACCGGCATCCGCAGAAAAGATCAACTGCGGAAAGTTCGGGGGGGCGCACACCCTCACCCAGGACGAGATCGAGAGCCTGATGGTGGACCGGGCGAAGAAGGGATACCGGGTCGTCAGGCTGAAAGGCGGCGACTCATTCGTCTTTGGCCGTGGAGGCGAAGAGATGGAGGTACTCAGGGAGCATAACATCACGGTTGAGGTCGTTCCGGGGATCACAAGTGCCGTCGCCGTCCCCGAATGTGTCGGCATCCCGGTCACCCACAGGACATGGGCAAGCCAGGTCACCTTCCTGACAGGCCATGAAGATCCAACCAAGGAGGAGTCAGCCATCGACTGGCGATGGCTTGCGGGATCACCCGGCACCATCGTCATCCTGATGGGGGTGAAGAATCTCCCCATGATCACCAGGTCGCTCATTGAGCATGGGATGGCAGGGACAAAGCCGGTTGCGATCATCGAACGCGGATTCCGGCCGGATCAGCGGGTCACCACAGGAACACTTGCAGATATAACAAAGAAGGCGGAAGAATCAGGGGTGAAGCCCCCGGCCATCATCGTCATCGGTGAGGTCGTCTCGCTCTATCGGGATGGGAGCGAGGGGGCGTGGAGCAGATAATCGCTATCTGTTATTGCGCTTGAGGAATCTGATGACATTCTCAGATTCCAGCCACCTCTCATCCAGTTGCATGATCTGACCATCAATCTGATCGATCTCCTCATCGATCGCCTGGATATATTCGGGTTTGTCCTTCAGAAGGAGGAGATACCCCCTGATCACCTGGAGGGGATTTCTGATGCTATCCCCGATGATGGCAAACTGTTCAATATTATGACTGATCTGCTCAAGAGAGAGGTTTCGTTCTTCTTCAATCCGGAGCCGCTCAGAGATATTCCGGGCAACCCAGACGGCAGCAGGCTGATGGTTCATGGAAAACGTATGCATACTTACTTCAACCGGGATCGACTCGCCGCTGAGGGGGTGAAAATGCCCTATGGAAAGTCCTGTTTCAGGATTGGCATGCTCCATATCAAAGAACGTCGATAGACGCATCCCAATCAGATCGTGATATCCCACCCCGAGGAGGGAGAGGGCGGCCTCATTTGCATCACAGATTACTCCGGGATTATCATCAGGATCGATTGCCACAAGGAGCATGGGATCCATAGCCGCATTGAAGATCCGTCTGTATCGTTCCTCACTCTCCCGAATCCTCCCCTGATGCTGATCAAGAGATTCCAGCATCCCGTTGATGGAGCCGGCAAGGCCGGAGAGCTCATCATCGCCCTCCAGATATACAGAGTCGCGGGCAACAGAATCCCCCTTGATCTTCTGAACCTGACTGTTGAGAGAGGCGATTCGTGAGATGAAGGAATGATTGAGGAAGAGATATATCAACACCCCTGAAATGAACGCCAGGAAGGCAATCACAATAAATGCGGACTGATAGGCTAATCTTCCTTTCTCATAGATGGAGCGATCATGGGTCACCGAGAGAAGGAAGAGAGGGGACCCATGTATATCACTCAAAAGACGGGACCCTGTGATCATCGTGCCATCTGCGGATCTAAAGACAGCTGCCCCCCGTTCAGGATTGCCATCCAGTGTGATGGTGAGGTCCTCTCCCGTCTCTTTGGAGAGGGCAGCGATCCATTCGTCGTCAACGAGTTGCCCGAAGGAGACCGCACCAGAGGTAGCGTCGATCGGGGCAAGGACAACAAAAACCGGCCCATCTCCGGTCTTCAGAAACCCCGAGGTTTCATGAAAGCCCTCTGCCATGAGATCATGATGGAGAAGGGAGAGTTCAGGGGGAATGGGAAGCGGACGCTCATCACGGGGATCATACCCTTCAGCTGAGAGGATGCTCCCATCCTCCCGGGTGACAATGATGTATTGGATGTCAAGATACTCATAGAGACCTGTATCAGAATAGATCTCCGGATATTCAGTCTGCTCTCCGGCCATTGTTAAAGAGATGCCGTCACATTGCCCAGGATAAAGGGCATATCCCGCCAGGTACTCCTGCCTGAGATCGATAGTCCGGACTACCCGATCAAGCGTCTCTTCGATATGCGTTTCTTCAAGGTTTGCAAATCCGTCAAGAATTGCTCCCTGGGAGACGAGGCCGAGACCAGCAATGAGACAGAGGCTGACAGATGCAATAATTGCAATCGTCTGGGCGCGGACATTCATGAGATTATTATTATGTAATTAGTCGCTTTCCCGCAACGATTTATCATTTTAAAGATCAAGGTACTCCTGATCATCTATGCGTAGTGATGCAATAAAAAAAGGGTACCCGCGTGCCCCAAACCGATCCCTCCTCAGGTCACTTGGGGTCAGTGATCAGGAGATGGATCTCCCCTTCATCGGGATAGCCAATGCATGGAACGATATCGTCCCTGGTCACACCCATCTTCGGAACCTCTCCCAGAAGGTCAGGGAAGGAATAGCCGCAGGCGGGGGCGTTCCCTTTGAGTTTGGCGTCATCGGAATCTGTGATGGGATCGCGATGGGCCATCAGGGAATGCGGTACTCCCTCCCTTCCCGTGAAAATATCGCAGACTCAGTCGAACTGATGGCAGAGGCACACCGGTTCGATGGCATCGTCTGTATCGGGACCTGCGACAAGATCGTTCCCGGCATGCTGATGGCCGCCGCCCGCCTCGACATCCCCGCGATCATGCTCACCGGCGGGCCGATGATGCCCGGATACCTTCAGGGAAAAGACCTCTCCCTCGTCGATGTCTTCGAAGCGGTCGGTAAGGTCGCCGCAGGAACCGTTCCCGAAGAGGCGCTCTGCACCCTCGAGTGTGCCGCAATGCCGGGATGCGGCAGCTGTCAGGGCCTCTATACTGCTAATACGATGGCCTGTATGAGTGAAGCGATGGGGATGTCCATCGTGGGGTCAGCCGCCATGCCTGCTGTTGAAGCAGGGAAGCTCAGGATTGCCAGGGAGACAGGACTGCGCATAATGGATCTCGTCAGATCAGGCATAACCGCGACTGATATCATCACAGAAAAGAGCCTTCGCAACGCCATACGCGTCGATATGGCACTCGGGGGATCGACAAATACCGTTCTCCACCTGATGGCGATTGCCCGGGAGGCGGGAGTACCCCTGAATCTTGAGACCTTCAACAGCATCAGTGACACCACCCCCCATATCTGCCATATGCAGCCCGCGGGGCCGCATGCGATGGTCGCCCTCCACAGGGCTGGCGGAATCCCGGCGGTCTTTCAGAGGCTGATCGACTCGCTTGAGGATGCAGAGACGGTTTCAGGGAAGACCGTGTACCAGATCGCCGAAGAGATACAGCTCCTCGATGAGAGTATCATCCAGCCGATCACTGATCCGGTGCATACGAGTGGCGGCCTTCGAATCCTCTCCGGAAGCCTCGCCCCGAATGGTGCCGTCGTCAAGTACGCAGCAGTTCATGAGTCCATGTGGAAGCACAAAGGACCCGCACGTGTCTTTGATGGCGAAGAACTGGCGATGAAGGCGATCCTTGGACGGGAGATACAGGAGGGCGATATCGTCATCATCAGGTACGAAGGTCCCCGCGGCGGTCCGGGGATGCCGGAGATGCTCGCACCAACATCGGCACTCATGGGACTTGGGTACCAGAAGGTGGTCCTGATCACCGACGGAAGGTTCTCCGGGGGAACACGGGGGCCATGCATCGGCCATGTCGCACCCGAGGCGGAGGTCGGAGGGCCGATCGCTCTTGTCAGGGATGGGGATGAGATCATCGTCGACATCACGACAAAACGCCTTGATATAAACGTTGATGAGGCAGAACTCGACCGGAGACGGAGTATGTGGA
Organism: Methanocalculus chunghsingensis; assembly: GCF_018132105.1. Taxonomy (GTDB): domain Archaea; phylum Halobacteriota; class Methanomicrobia; order Methanomicrobiales; family Methanocorpusculaceae; genus Methanocalculus; species Methanocalculus chunghsingensis. The sequence goes on from NZ_JWHL01000005.1 coordinate 41,620, forward strand.
GACCGAAAGCGCGCACGCTCAAAGGTGTTCTTGCACGCTATGCACGCACCGTCGGCCAGGCAGATTCGGGTGCCGTCGAATTATAACCCTTTTTTTCCCTCCATACAAGCCGCATCTCCCGTATCGTTAATTCAGAGTGTTTATATTCGTTCATCACCAGAATCACAAAAGGGTTTCAAAAGCCCTGGTGTTTGTATGATTGAAGAATTTATCAAAGGAAACAAGTCTTTTATCGAGAACGATTTTGAGAAGGATCCGGCACGGTATGATGCCCTTGCGAGCTCGCAGAGCCCAAAAGCACTCTGGATCGGATGCGCAGACTCACGGATCGAACCAGAACGGATAACAGATGCAGATGCAGGCGAGCTCTTCGTTCACCGGAATATCGCAAACATCGTCCCGGTCGGGGACTGGAACTTCGCTGCCGTCCTCGAGTATGCAGTCGCCCACCTCAGGGTTCCGGGTATCGTCATCTGTGGCCACTCCGACTGCGGAGGGATCAAGGCACTCGACAAGGAGATGGATGACGCCTATATTCCCCTCTGGATCGACAATGCCCGTGAGGCGAAACGAAGGGTCGATGCACGGATGGCTGCACCCACAACACCGGAAGAGGCAAAGAACCGGCTCACCGAGATGGAGAAGGAGAATATCAGGCTCCAGATCGAGCATCTGAGAACATATCCGATCGTGAAGAAGGCAGAAGCCGACAAAAAAGTGGAGATTTACGGGGTATATTACGATCTCGCAACTGGTCTCCTTGAAGAAGTGCAATAATTCAATTATCCAGTTCTTTTTTTATCTCCTTCCGGATGAGGGCGAGAGATACCCGCCCAATCGGGGTGACACGCCCATTGACGATGACGATGGGGAGTGGTGGCTGATGCTCCTCGATGATATCGCGGATCCGCCGTGGGACACCATCGTCAAGGAGGGTGAGCGTGACGCTGATATTATCGCCAAATTCCGAGCGAAGCTTCTTTTTCAGTGCATCCACAGCCGGCAGGAGACGCTCGGTCGGGAAACATTCGGTCAGCTCACAGGAGCGGTCATCATCGCAGGGGAACGGTCCGCAGGGGAGTTCTGAGAGACCGATGATCTCAATATCAATATCCATAGAAGGTATCTGAATGGAGACGATTTAGCACCATCGTTTGGTGCAGGAGTCTGTCCCGAGATACACCCTCACTCATCAAGATTCAGCAGAACCATCTGCGACTCATCAATCCCCTGCACCGACAGGCTCCCGCCGCCGGAGCCGGGATACTCGGTCAGGAAGGATTCATGCGGCGGCAGGGCGACACGCCAGCACTTCGTCGTCTCCCCGTCGAGGTCAGAGACGAAGTCCGGAGGAATGGTCGCCCCCTCACCGGTATCTGCCGAGATATCATAGAGCGTCAGCTCAACCGGTTTTGCCGTATGATTATCGACCCGAATGGAGACATGGTCCCCACGGAGCCCGCGTTTCACCACCACACGGCGCATGATCCTCCCTTCAATCGCGGAGGTGTCGGGGACCGGCGCTTCCACGATCTCTGCGACCTTTGAGGCGATATCAGGGATGATGGCACAGACCGCACGTGCCCGATCCTCTGCGATCCGGCCCCGGTCCCGCCGTGAGAGAAAGAGTTTCAGATCCCGGCCAAGCTCCTGGAGTGCAAGGACGATCTCCCGTTCGACCTCGGGGATCGAGGCGACGGCATCCTTGCTCTCACTTGTAAATGGAACATTTGTCGAAGCGACATGGACGAGGATCAGAACCGGGCCCATCGGGAGGCCGGCCTGGGATATCCCATACCCCTTCCAGTTGATCGACTGGATCGACTGGGTGATGGCGCATGCCCCCTGCTGATAGAGGAGCGGCACCCGGTTTGCAAACCTGAGTATCTTTGCGGATCCTTCTGCCTCAAGCCTTCCTCCATATCCTATCGCCGCCTCCACCACGAACGAATGTCCTGAGAAGACCCCGGGCGCCCTGCTCCGTGCCTTCACAAAATCGAGGGCAAACTCCTTCTCAAGCCCCTCAACAAGAAGCTCCTCCCCGATTGGGGAGAGGCAGGTCTGCGCCGGGGGTGCCGGGATCCGGACCGTCTGCATCGTTGCAAGGAGTGTCTTCAGATCAGGCGGGGAAAGTGACGATGCCGTGACGCCCCCATCTATCAAAGCGAGGGCAAGGATCTCCGAAGCGGTCTTCTTTCCGACACGCGAGAACTCCTCCTGGAGGAATACCTCTACCGGAAGGTCGCTTGCCGCCGCCATCCGTTTCAGTATTCCAAGTTCAATCCCATGCGGATGTGGCTTGATCGACCTGGGGCAGGGGGGAACCTCACCGGATACCCGTTCAAAGGTCGTCCCCTCGCCATCGATCTCGATCCGGAACCGGGCATGAGGATTGACGATGGAGGTGTACTTCAGGTACTCAAGGAGACGTTTCTTTGCAGCCATCGAGCTGGCAAACTCAAGCTCGATCCGGGTGCCATGCGGGAGCGCCCAGTCTATCTCCTCGTGGGAGAGGACTTCCGGCTCATTCGTCTGCGTCCTGATCATCAGGGTGAACCGGTGCGCCTTCGTCTTCGCCCCGGTCCGTGAGATGACCACCGCAGGTGTCCCGCTTGTCAGCTGGGCATAGAGGACGGCGGCCGAGATTCCGATCCCCTGCTGACCCCTGCTCTGCCTGACCTGGTGAAACCGGGAGCCGTAGAGCAGTTTTCCGAAGACGAACGGCACCTGCTCCGGCATGATGCCGGGGCCGTTATCCTCAACAGCAATTGAGTAGGTATCTGATCCCGTCTTCCTGATGATCACAAGAATGTCAGGGAGGACCATCGACTCTTCACAGGCGTCGAGGGCATTATCGATCGCCTCCTTTATCGTGGTGATGATACCGCGTGTCGGGGAGTCGAAGCCGAGGAGATGTTTATTCTTCTCAAAGAACTCCGCTACACTGATACTCTTCTGTTGCTTCGCCAGTTCCTCAGCAAGAACCACCACTCACCACCCGGAGTACCGCCTCTTCCACTGAAACCGTCTCCTGATCTCCGCTCCCGAGGTCGCGGAGTGTCACCATCCCGCTCTCAGCCTCGCGTCCACCGATGACAACTGCATAATCTGCATGCTTTGCCGCATACGAGAGCTGGGCTGAGAGACTTTTCCCTGTCAGATCAGCGAGCGTCCGTACCCCGGCTCTTCGGAATGCTGCAGCCGCACCGATGCCTGCCAGTCTCCCCTCAGGTGTCACCACCAGGGCGACCGTCAGGGGGCGCGGGACACCCTGGTCACCCCGGGAGACCATCACACGATCAAAGCCGATGGCAAACCCACAGGATGGTGTATCTTCGCCGCCGAAGAGATGGGCGAGCCGGTAGGCACCTCCCCCCATAATCTGGTTCTCGGCTCCGAGATTCTCGGCAAATGCCTCAAAGACACAGCCGGTATAGTAATCAAGGCCACGGGCAATCCCGAAATACTGGGTATATGGCACCTCATGTGCATCAAGGAGGGCAAATGTCTCCCGAATCCGCGCCTCTTCAGGGATTGATCCGGTGATCGCAAATGCATCATCAAGGTTTCGTGACTCGATGAGTGCGGTGAGGCGCTCCGCGAGATCACCCTCAGGGAGCACCGTCTGAAGAGCCCCATAATCCCGCTTATCGAGGCATGCCATCACCTTCTTCTGGGTATCCGGCTCAAGATCGGCGATGAGGCTCTTCATCATCGAGAGATGACCGACACGGAGCTCAAAGGTTACTCCGGCGGAGGTGAGAAGATCAGAGCCGACCGCGATCACCTCGGCATCTGCCTGTGCGGTATCCGCACCGATCAGCTCGATCCCAAACTGCCAGAACTGCCGGTACCGCCCCTTCTGTGGCCGCTCATACCGGAAACAGTCCCCGAAATAGTACCACCGGACCGGCCTGTTCAGCACCTTCGCCTCATTGACGTACATCCGGAGGACCGGGGCCGTCAGTTCAGGACGGAGCGAGAGATCACGGCCTCCTTTATCCTGGAAGGCATACATCTCCCCGATAATGCCTTCACCGGAACGTATGGTGAAGAGTTCGAGATGCTCAAATTCGGGTGTTGCAACCTCCCGGTATCCCCACTGCGATACCGCCCTGCGTAACGTCTCTTCAACGCCTCTCCGCTCTTCCAGTTCATCCGGGAAGAAATCCCGGGTTCCTCTCGGTCTCTGAATCATCACATACCACGTCGCTTATCTCTTCTGTATCCGGACTGCCCCGAGGAACCGCTCAAGGGATCCCTCGCCTGTCCAGATTCGCTCACGCTCATCCCGCCCCTGCATATACAAGGCACCGAGGACGAGAGCGATCCCGATGAAGGGCTGATTGAAATCCGCTGCTGCAACACCTGCAAGCCCCGTCGCCGACCAGAAGATTCCCCGGAGGGCTGCCCTCCGATACCCGGCCCTGCCCGTCCGCCCGTAGATCCGGAGGTCACGGAGCCAGAGGAAGATGACGACGGCTGCGCCAAAACAGGTGACGTAGAAGAGGATATCCATGCAATGCACTTAATATGAGCCTCATCCCTTGATAATAATAATCATGGCAAACCATCCATTCCTGATGGATCTCCTGGAGGAGGTGAGATCGGGGAGACGAACCCCGCAGGAGGCTGCGGAGGAGATCTCCGGACTCCGCGTTGAGGAGGTGGGATCCCTCGCCAGGATCGATCTTGGACGGACCCTCCGTTGCGGGATCCCCGAGGTCGTCCTGGCAGAGGGAAAAGATACCCCGCACCTTGTTGCAATCATGAAGCGCTATCTTGAAACGACCGGCCGATGCATTGCAAGCCGGGCGACAGAAGAGCAGGCAGATGCGGTGAGGAGCGGAGTCCCGGACGCATCCTGTGAGTACTTCCCGGATGCACGGATCATCATCCTCTCAGACGGCAGCCCGGTGCCAAAGACAGGTGGAACGGTTGCGATCATCACCGCCGGGACCTCGGATATCCGTGTTGCTGAGGAGGCGCGGATCATTGCCGAGGAGATGGGATGTACCACCCTCACCGCATATGATGTTGGTGCGGCAGGTATCCACCGCCTCTTCCCTGCCCTTCAGAAACTGAAGGATGCCAATGCCTATGTCGTCTGTGCAGGGCGTGAAGGGACACTCCCTGCCGTCGTTGCAGGGCTTGTCGGCCGGCCGGTCATCGGGGTGCCGGTCTCAGTCGGGTACGGATACATGGGGAAAGGAGAAGCGGCGCTTGCAAGCATGTTGCAGTCCTGTGCAGTCCTTGCAGTCGTCAATATCGATGCAGGGTTCACAGCAGGGGCCTTCGCTGCACAGATCGCGCATGGAGCAGACCAATGATCCGGCGTGGATTCTATATCGGCCGGTTTCAGCCGTACCATAACGGCCACCAGGCGGTACTTGAAGGGATCGCAGATGAGGTTGATGAGATCATCATCGGTGTCGGGAGCGCCCAGCTCTCCCATGACACCCAGAATCCGTTCACCGCCGGAGAACGGGTGCTGATGATCACCCGCGCACTTGAGACGATAGACTGCCCTTTCTATGTCATTCCCATCGAGGATATCAGAAGAAATGCCCTCTGGGTCTCGCATGTCACCTCAATGTCACCCCCGTTTGAGATCTGCTATACCTCAAACCCGCTCGTCATCCAGCTCTTCAGGGAGGCAAATATCAGAGTGAAATCGCCCCCGATGTACCAGCGTGAATCCCTCTCCGGGACCGCGATCCGGCAGAGGATACTTGATGGCGAGCCATGGGAGGACTATGTTCCTGCACCGGTTGTTGATGTCATCTCTGAGATCGAGGGCGTACAGCGGCTCAGAACCATCGCAGAGACCGATTGAACATTTATAGACCTGACGACAAGGTACAGGGTAGCAATGGCACAGAAGAAACCAACTCCACCGTTTGCAGCAGCCATCTCACGGTACTGGTACCTGACACCAGGCGTTGCAATGCTTGGTATCGCCCTCGTCTATCTCGGAGTCACCCTTCCGCTCCCACTATATACCTCGCCGGGAATATGGGGCTGCTTTATCGCATCCCTCCTCCTCTGCGGGATGGCGTTTGCAGATCCACGGCGTGATCTCGTCTCGATGTTCACCCCGCTCTATGCAGTCATCTTCTTCTTCCTTCCCGGTGACATCCCTCTCGGCCTCCCGCTCTTCATCTTCTTCACCATCACCATCGTCATCCTGACGATACGGCTGCAATATCGGATCCATAACTGGGAGGGGAACAGGAAGGTAACCCGTTCAGAGGATGCTCAGCCTGAAAAAGATCAATACTGAAACTTTCGTGCCGGAATGAGCGATATAATCCTTCCGGCTATCCGAATCTCTTCCTCCTGATCAGCAGTCAGAATATATCCCCTCTCAAGTCCGAAGTGATCCATCGCCTCCAGCAGCCCGCCCACCTCTCTCTCTTTATTCCGGCTGGTGACCTCATAGCAGACCTGGATTGCCTGTATGATGGCCGCCTTCTCTTTGACAACGAAGTCACACTCTCCCTTCTCCCGGAAATAGAAGATCTCCCGGTAGCGTCTCCGCAGCTCCAGGAATACATGGTTCTCAAGGAGTCTGCCTTGATCATCTGAAAATCCTAAGGAATTTGCCCGGATCAGCCCATTATCAATGGCATACACTTTTTTGGGGTTAACCTGCCTGACTCTTTGGGAAAACGAAAACCGTGGCAGGATAAAGAGGATATACGCATCTTCAAGAAGATCCATATAGGATGAGAGGGTAGTAACCGAACCGATCTCCGGAAACGTCTTCTGAAGCCGGGAGAGGGTAACCTCTCTTGATATATTTCCAAGCAGGTAGACTGCAAGGTCAGTTATAGTGCCAGGATTTTTAATGAGGTGACGAAATACGATATCCCTGGCAATAATATCCATGAGCAGATTCCGAAGAACCTCATCAAGACCTGTTCTGAGGTACTCCGGAAAGCCACCAGCGAAGAGAAACTCCTGAAATGAATCGAATGAATCCTCCCGATCCTGATACATCAGATATTCCTGATAGGAGAATGGAAATAGTTCAATGCGCAGGTTTCTTCCGGTCAGTTTTGTTCCGAGCTCCCGGCTCAGAAGAGATGCATTTGATCCGGTGATTATCACCTTCTTATTCTGATCCAGAAGGTATCTCACATATGATTCCCAGCCTGGAAGGTTCTGGATCTCGTCAAAGTAATAGAGATCCCGGTCTCCAAACTCCTCAACGAAGACCTCCTGAAGCATCTCAATATCCTTAAGATCAAAGCTACCCAGACGGGGATCCTCAAAATTCATAAAGTAACATTCCTCCTCCCTCTTCATCGACTGAAGAAGGAGCGTGCTTTTCCCACATCTCCGGATACCGGATATGATGACGGCAAAATTCAACAGAGGCTTCACCTTCACGAGATCCCCCCGTATTATTCCGGATTCGCGATTTTGAAGCATATTCCTTTGAGATATGAGAATCCGCGAGAGTTCACTCTTCAGGAGCATACCAGTACAGGAAGAGGAGATCTCATAAAACTATCCATCTCAAATGGACACCATTGATCATTTGGAATGGAAACTTTTGATCAATACAAATGGATACCATGTGCACTGAAACTTCCGACATCGCTGTACAAAGGCAAAAAAGAAAATGGTCCGATCAAGGACTAGAATGAGTCGAGGGATACGGTGCCGAAGTCATCGGCGATCTGCCTGACATTGGTGACGCCAAACGCGGTCTGGACGATCTCCAGATCAAGGGCGACCGCGGCATCGACCATATAATCGAGGATGTCGACACTGAGCTCCTTCTTCTCGCGTGACTTGCGCATCTGGTCAAGGAGAAAGGTGACTTTCGAAGGATCCTCGCTTCTGAGCTTTGCGAGGGTGATAACACACATCGAGATGCGGGTGAGGTTTCTATCCGATCCGGTGATGGTATCGAAGAAGTTCTTCAGCACCTGTGCCTGATAGACCTCGCCTGCCATACGTATACTCTTCTCTTGATTGATATTACTTTAATCTGTCGCTCATTTCACTTTGCTGTGCTGACGATCCGGATGATGTCCCCACTCTTGAGCTCTGTCGAGTCTTTCACCCGCATCTTCGTCCGCGCGTCAACCGCATAGAGGAATCCCTTCCCGATATCCGTATGCACACGGTATGCGAGATCGCGTGGGGTCGAACCCCGCTTCATCAAAAAAGCATCCGGGAGGATCCGGTTCTTCCCATCGGTGAAATGGGTCTCATCCTCGACAGGATAGACGACGATCATATCAAGAAGCGAAAAAACAGCCCTGTTCACCGCTTCCTGAACACCGGTTCCCTTGAATCTCTGCATCACCGCTCTGATCATGGAGAGACCCTTCTCCTGCTGCGGAGTGAGCGTAACTCCCGGCTTGACCGTAAAGTCAGGATCACCAGGAAGATACGAGATAACCCCGGCAGAGGCGGCACCTCTGAGAGCAAGTTCGGCCGCTGCCGTCGTCCTGACAACCTCCGGAGGGAATGAAGCAAGGAGTTCTTCAAATGCGAGATCTGCCTTGTTTGCAACCGTCACCATCGGTTTGTTGATGGCAATCAGGGCATCCGCAAAGCGGCAGAGGGCATCGCCATCGGCGGTGAAGAGATCCACATCAGTCTCTGCGAGTGCGGATCTGATATCCTCAGCCGTCATCGAGAGTCCGGCAAGCCCTTCTGCAAGCAGGTCGACAAGAGCCGCCTCCTTCCCCTGTGCAGCACGGGCAAGGCGGGGAAGATGCTTCTCAATAATGCCTGCAACCCACATCGCCATCTCGAACCTGAGGAATCTGATATCCTCCTTCGGATCGTGACTCCCCGGATCAACCGGATTCCCCTCGGCATCAGTACCCCCGCTTGCATCCACGACCTGAATAATCGCATCGGCAGACCGGAGATTGTCAAGAAACTGATTCCCAAGCCCCTTTCCTTTGTGGGCATCCGGGACGAGACCCGCGACATCGATAAGACCGACATTGATGAACCGGAATCCATCATGGCAGTTCCCACAATCAAGGCCAAGCTCACGGCATGGACAGGGAGACCGGACATACGCGACGCCATTGTTTGCATCGATCGTTGTGAACGGATAATTTGCGATCTCGACATCCGCGAGGGTCGCCGCCTTGAAGAAGGTGGACTTGCCACAGTTCGGTTTGCCAGCAAGAGCAAGCGTGATCATAGTAATTCACATGTACGACCGATGCATATTAAGTTACATGGGCTACATCACACGAGAAACGGCATACTTTGACAAGCCAGGAAAAGAGAATACCGCAGATGTGGTTCATCTCGCGGTCGAACGGGCGCGCCTGCTGAACTGTACGCAGATCGTGGTCGCCAGCACCAGCGGGAAGACCGCACTCGCGTTCCTTGATGCAATCCGGGGAACCGGGATTCGCCTTGTTGTCGTCTCGCATGTCGTCGGCTTCTCAAAGCCCGGCATCTGGGAATTCTCCGAAGATACCGCGGCAACGCTCAGAGCAGAAGGCCATATCATCGTCACCGGAACACATACCCTCTCCGGGCTTGAACGCGCCCTCTCACGTGCAGAGCGTGTCGGCGGAGGCTCACGATCTGAGGCGATAGCCGAGGCGCTCCGACGCGTTGTTGCAGTCGGGCTGAAGGTTGCGGTTGAGTCGGTTCTGATCGCCGCAGACCAGGGGGCCATCCCGATCGAAGACGAGGTGATTGCTGTTGGGGGAACGGCAACCGGCGCAGACTGTGCCGCTGTCATCCGGCCAGCACATACAGCCACCTTCTTCGATCTCCAGGTCAGGGAGATCATCGCGATGCCAAGGAACCGATGACCATGATCCGTGAGGCACTCGCAGATACCATCGGACTCCTGAAGCGCCGGCCGCTTCTCTGGCTCTCCGGCCTTATCATCGCAGCAGTCACAGCAGGTGATATCCTGATAACCGGATCAGATTCCCTCGCCGGAACAGGGAGCTTTCAGATCCTCGCTCTCCTCGTCTATCCGTTCATCATCGCTGCAGGTTATGGGATCATCAGGGAGGATTCAAACGATCCGTCCGTCTATCTCCGGTACGGGCTCTCATACTACTTCCGGGTGCTCCTTCCGCTCCTCGTCATCATCTTTGCAAGTATCATCACCATCATGCTGGTGATTGGGACAACGATGCTGATCGGGATTCCGGCAACGGCAGATTTCACCATGATGATCGCGATGTGGGTCATGATCCCGATCTTCCTCTTCACGTACTTCTACGACACCTTCGTCGTCTTCCGGGATGAGAAGATCTTCGACTCGCTCCGTGCCAGCATCACGCTGGTGATGGTCCATGGATGGAAGGTGCTCCTCTTCATCGCCGCAAACATCATCATCCTGCTTGGCATCCTCTTCGGCCTCGCCTTCCTCTGGATGGGCCTCCTCTGGGAGAAGATGACAGAGGTTGCAGAGATGGATCCGGATCTCATCAGCGAAATGACCGGCGATGAAGTGATGGCACTCCTCGGACCAGACGCCCTCATGGCAACCGCAGTCGTCCTCTTCATCTGGGCGCTCATCGCCACCCCCTTCACCCTCGCCTTCAAGGCGGCCTTCTTCAGGAGACTGGAGAAGATCCCGGTCGTTCAACAGGAGATCGGTGAGTATGATGAGAAGGGACGGTGGTATAAGTACTGAGAGAGGGAATCCCCCCCTCATACGATACATCCAGAAGGAAATTTTCTATCAAACTCTTTTTTCGCAGTCGAACAAGGAGATTAAGAGGATGGATCGGATGCGATCCTGAATGAGAAACAGATACGCCACTCCTGATCAGATCAGCCAAAGCACCAGTACTGCTGCTGCAACCCCGCCTCCAAAGGTGGCGATGAGGTTCGTCCCCGAATTACCGATGATCCCACGGTTCTCAATAGTAGCACCGACGATGCTGTCGATATTTGTCCCGATGAGCCCGGCAAGGGTGCAGATGAGGAAGACCGGAAGGGGGATCATCCCAAGGATCACCGCAAGGCCGGAGATGATCAGGGACCCAACAAGCGCCGCCATCTCGCCACGGATGGTCACTCCCCCGTTCGTCCCTTCAGGAACAGGCTGAAACGTCGTGATCATGTATGGGCGACCTCCGGTGACCCCGATCTCCGAGGCAACGGTATCGGCGGTCGCTGTTGCAATGCTCCCGACGAAGACAGCGACCCAGATCGGATCCCCGGTGATCCCAAAGACGATCGCCGCACCGGTCGCGACAAGACCGTTTGAGAATGCGTTTTTATATCCCCGGGCGCCTCCCCGTTCCTGCTCAACCCCCATCGACTGCTTCTTCCGGTACTGGTATCTGGTGCTGGCTGAGCCGATGATGAAGAAGGCGAGCATCACGAGGAACCAGCGGGCATCGGCAAAGACGATCAGAAGAATGCCGATGAGCGCACCCGAGAAGAGACCTGAAAGGTCAGCTGCACCAACCCGGAACGAAGAGTACCCGAAGAGGAGCGCGATCGTCACCGCCAGGATCAGGAGCAGGATATCAACCTGGAAATCCAGCTCGAGGAAGAGGAACATCGTCATCGCCACTCCGAGCATAATGATCATATACGCATCCTCGCGGGCTGCAAGGATGGATCTGAGGAGAAGAGCAACGAGCACCCCTATGATCAGGACGAGCGGCTGGATATTCCCAAGATATGCCATCACGATGAGGGCTCCAAGGGTTGCGCCCGCAGTATAGTGGATATAGGCCAGCTTCTCCTCACCACCTGCCCGGAACGCTAATTCCCCGAGCGTGACGATGGCCACCGTCCCTCCGAATGCAACCAGCGGCAGAAGCCCGACCCCATAAAGGATCGCCGTCACCCCGAGTGCAAAAGAGATGTACTGAGTGCCGCGGATCAGGTACAGAACAGCGGAGAAGGCGATGACAAAGATTGAAAAGAGCCACGCTGGCTGGATAAAAGGTGCAAGCAGGATACCTAGGATGGCAATTCCTGAGGCCAGCAGGAGTCGTGGCTGAATCTTCATAGATACAAAGGGATTGGTCAAATAGAAAGAAGAATCTTCGTATAGGCTCTTCTGGTTGTGCGAACAGTATATCAGATGACGATGACAATCTGATATAAATGTCGTCACCAGAGGATCTCGATAAAACCTATGATTATGCCGGGGTTGAGCAGAAATGGCTCGAACAGTGGCGTGACGAAGACTTCTACTTTGACCGGACCTCCACAAAGCCGAGGTACATCATCGACACACCACCACCATATCCGACCGGCAGGCTGCATATCGGCCATGCATTGAACTGGGTCTACATGGATATCATCGCGCGGTATAAGCGGATGCGCGGATATAATGTCATGTTTCCACAGGGCTGGGACTGTCATGGTCTCCCGACCGAGGTGAAGGTCGAGGAGATTCATGGAATCACAAAGAATGATCTCCCACGAAATGAGTTCCGTGCAATGTGCCAGGAACTGACCCGTGAGAATATTGAGATGATGCGCCGTTCCATCCGGATGATGGGCTTCTCTGTGGACTGGAGCAATGAGTACATCACGATGGAGCCGGAGTACTACAGCCTTACACAGGCATCATTCCTCAGGATGCTCAAATCAGGCTACATCTATCAGTCCGATCATCCCGTCAATTACTGTACCAGATGCGAAACCGCCATCGCATTTGCGGAGGTTGCATATACGGAGAATACCACCCTCCTCAATTACTTCATCTTTGACGGCGTGGAGATCGCAACAACACGGCCGGAGCTTCTCGGAGCATGTGTCGCCGTCGCCGTTCACCCCGATGATGAACGGTACACCAGCCTCAGAGACGGAACCCTCACCGTCCCTCTCTTCTCGTACCAGGTTCCGGTTATTCTGGATGAGACGGTCGATCCTTCCTTCGGATCTGGCGCTGTGATGATCTGTACGTTTGGCGACAAGCAGGATGTCGTCTGGTGGAAGACCCACAATCTCGACCTCCGAAAAGCGATTGATCATACCGGCAGGATGACCGCCATCTGCGCACCCTATACCGGGATGAAGACGAAGGAGTGCCGGGAGGCTATTCTCGCAGAAATGAGGAAGGAGGGTATCCTGATCCGGCAGGAGGAGCTGCCACAGCGTGTCGGCACCTGCTGGCGATGTCAGACGCCGATTGAGATCCTCTCTGAACGGCAATGGTTTGTGAAGGTCAGGCCCGATGAGATCACCGATGCCGCAAAGGAGATCACCTGGTTCCCGGAGCATATGCTCACCCGGCTTCTGAACTGGACATCCCAGATGGAATGGGACTGGTGCATCTCCAGGCAGCGGCTCTTTGCCACCCCGATCCCGGTCTGGTTCTGTACAGCCTGTGGCGAACTACTTACCCCTGATGAAGCTGATCTCCCTATTGATCCGACGGTCGAATCCCCAAAGATCCCCTGTCCGGCATGCGGATCAGCAGAGTGGCAGGGAGAGACCGATGTCCTCGACACCTGGATGGACTCCTCCATATCCCCGCTCGTCGTCTCGGGGTGGGACGGAAAGACCACCCCTGCCCTCTATCCGACACAGCTCCGTCCCCAGGGCCATGATATCATCAGGACATGGGCATTTTACACCATCCTCAGGTCACTTGCCCTTACCGGTGAGAAGCCCTGGGATGGCATCCTCGTCAACGGGATGGTCCTTGGTGAAGACGGGTTTAAGATGTCAAAGTCCAGAAACAATGTCATCTCTCCCGATGAACTGATCGAGAGGCACGGCGTCGACGCACTCCGGCAATGGGCTGCTGCAGGCGGCGCAACCGGATCCGATATCACCTTCTCATGGAACGATGTCGTCGCGGCATCACGATTCCAGACGAAGATGTGGAACATCGTCCGGTTCTCCCTCCTTCAGATACGGCGGGATGAAAGCACAGCAGATCCAACAACAGAACTCGCAGACCGCTGGCTTCTTGCCCACCTACGGAGGACCGTCGACGAGGTGACAACGGCACTTGACAATAACCAGTTCGACCGGGGGTTAAAGGCACTCCGGGACTTTGCCTGGTCAACGCTTGCAGACAACTATCTTGAGCTCGTCAAAGGGAGACTCTATGGCAACACCCCGTCCCGTTCCGGGGCGGTATCCACCCTCAGAACGACCCTTGACACCCTCTGCCGCTGTCTGGCACCCTACACACCATTCTTTGCGGCTGAGTGCTACCATCATCTCACCGGAGAGAGGGTCATCGACCAGGAGTGGCCTGCACTCCCGGAATATGATGAAAAGGACCTGAAAGACGGGGATCTCGTTGTCACCATCGTCTCTCTCCTCAGGAAGTACAAACATGATGAAGGACTTGCCTTAAACGCCCCTCTCGGGCATGTCACCATCTATACTCCGGGAATTTCATTCGATGATGGCGGGGATGCAGGACGGACGGTAAACGCTATGATCGACTGGAGATCCACTGCACCGAATCTCGATCGAATCGTCTCGGGTATAACCTTCAACATGGGGATCATAGGGCCCGCCTTCAGAAAACAGGCCGGCGCCGTCATGCAGGCGATCCGTGATCTCCCGATGGAAACCCTGAAAGAGGGGATCTCTTCGGTGATGATCGGAGAGGATGAGATCGCAATCCCTGACGGTGCCTATACCCTTGTTCACTCCTATGCGATCGAGGGAGAAGAGGTCGATATCCTCACGATCGGGGATATCTTCCTCGCAATTCACAAACGCGCCTGATCTCCTCTGCAACAAAGGAGGCGATCACCCCCCTCTCTTCTTCGGCATCAACCAGGATGAATCGTGAAGGCTCTGCCCCTGCACGTGCCAGATACTCCGCCTGAACTTCGGTGAGAACCTCCTCCCTCTCAAAATGCTCACGGGTATTTTCTCCATCCAGCCGCTCAAGCGCACGATGAACCGGGAGAACGAGAAGGAACGTGAGATCCGGCCGTATCGACCATCCTTCATGAAGAGCGGCCAGCCAGCGCCGGGGATCCTGGAGATGCCCGCGCAGGGTTACCTGCTGATACGCAAACCGGGAATCGGTATAACGATCCGATATCACCAGTCGCCCGGCATCAAGAGCAGGCCGGATGACAGCTGCACAATGCATCGCATGATCCGCGACAAAGAGGAGCGCCTCTGCTACCGGATCAACCTCCTCGGCGATTGCCTGACGGACGACCTGCCCAATCCATGTTGCACCAGGCTCCCGGGTAAAGATGGGATCGCAATCGGCAAGCTCCTTCTTCAGCGAGGCAAGAAGGGTGCTCTTCCCTGCCCCGTCGATACCCTCGATCGTTATCAGCAGAAGACACCCCTCCTGATGAGATCGAGTGGTATGGCTCCGGTATGAAGCGCAGTTGCGATGATGGCACCGTCAAACCCTGCATCATGGAGGATACCAAGGTCCTCTTCACCCCGGACACCCCCGCCATAGAGGAGAGGGAGATCGGTTGCTGATCGGATCCGCCCGGCCTCGCCGGGATCGATCCCTGAGGAAGACCCGACAGCAGTGATATGAAGATAGATACAACCATCAATATTCATCGCATCTGCGCGGGAGAGGAGAGCGACCGGATCCTCACCAGTCGGGACGACGCGCCCCTCCTTCACATCCACACTGAGATATCCGCCACAAAAACCAGAGAGATCCGGCCCTGCGGTCTCGGTGCCGATGACATTCTCGATAAAGGGTGCTCTGAGTATATCTCCGGGACCCAGGCATCCCCGGTCCAGATAGCAGCGATCGACAAGGCCGGCAAATCCGAGAACCATCTCATCATGGGATCCGGTTCCGGCGATCCGGTCGAGATCAGCAACATAGAGATACCGCGGACGGATTGCTTTGAGATATCCTACCGGCTCCGCCGTCGGGGAGAGTCCCCAGGTAAGGGGTGTATATGAGGACCGATTCCCGGAACACCCATGCACTACCTGACCTCCTGAGAGATCCATTGCACAAACAAGCTGCATCATTGAACGTAATCACTATTATCCTCCGGGATCATTAAGTTCTATGCAATTGCTTGTCAGCCCGAGTTCTTTGGAAGAAGCGAAACACTCTCTTTCAGCTGACATTATCGATGTGAAGCGTCCTGCAGAGGGATCCCTTGGTGCAAACTTCCCATGGGTAATCCGGTCCATTAAAACACTGGCCGGGAATAAGCCTGTATCTGCTGCCATCGGTGATTTCTCTCCGAAACCAGGAACAGCCGCCCTTGCAGCGTATGGTGCTGCCTGTGCAGGTGCCGATTATGTCAAGATTGGACTCTTGTTTTCAGATCCAAATGATGCGCGTTCCGTGATCAAGGCCGTCGTCCAGGCAGTCAAGCCAGAGTTTCCTGAGAAGACGGTCGTCATCGCCGCATACTCGGATTATGAACGTCTCAATACGATATCACCGTTTGATATGGCGCAGATAGCCGGCGAAGAGGGGGCAGATGTATCCATGGTCGACACAGGTGTTAAGGATGGCAGGAGCACCTTTGAGTTTATGGATGAGAGCCAGCTGACCGATTTCACACGGGAGAACCGCCGCCTCAATATGAAGACGGCACTTGCCGGATCACTCAAATTCGATGATCTCCCCCTCCTCAGAAGGATTAACCCTGAGATCATCGGTGTCCGGGGTATGGTCTGCGGCGGGGATCGCTCAGGCGTCATCAACCCGGCACTGGTCGGGAAGGCAATTGATCTCATCCGGGGGTAATCATGTTTGAAGAGAAGCTCAATATCCCGTACTCACTGACATTCGATGATGTTCTCCTCGAACCTGCCGAGTCCTATGTAGAACCGAGCGAAGCCGATGTCAGATCCAGATTCTCGAAGAATGTTCCTCTATTCATCCCGATCTGCAGTTCAGCGATGGATACCGTCACCGAGTCCGAGATGGCAGTCACCCTCGCGAGAGAGGGTGGAATAGGGGTGATCCACCGGAACCTTACTGCAACAGATGAGGCGGAGATGGTCCGGATCGTCAAGCGTGCCGAGGATCTCATCGAACGGCACGTGCTCTTCGTTGAGCCGAAGGCAACTATCATCTCCGTCGAGCGGCTGATGAATGAACATGGTATCGGAGGGGTACCGGTTCTTGAAGATGGCAATCTGGTTGGAATCGTCAGCAGACGTGACATACGGGCAATCGTCGGTAAACGCGGAAGCGAGCCGGTCCACAGGGTGATGACCCATGATCCCATCAGTGTTAATGAATCCATCACCCCTGAACAGGCTCTTGAGATCATGTATACAAACAAGGTCGAACGGCTCCCGGTACTCCATTCGGATGGATCCCTCCTTGGAATCATCACGATGCAGGATGTCCTCGAGAAGCGCCAGTTCCCCCGTGCAAACCGGGATGAACACGGACGGCTCCGGGTGGCAGCGGCGGTCGGGCCCTTCGACTTTGAACGTGCGATGCTCCTTGATGACGCAGAGGTTGATGCCCTCGTCGTCGACTGCGCCCATGGCCATAATATGAAGGTCGTCAAGGCGTTCCGGGAGATTAAGGAGAGCGCAAAAGCCGACTGTGTTGCAGGCAATATCGCAACACGTGAGGCAGCAGCTGAGTTTGTGAATGATGTCGATGGCATCAAGGTCGGCATCGGTCCGGGATCCATCTGTACAACACGGATCGTTGCTGGTGTCGGCGTCCCCCAGATCTCAGCAATCGCGGCCGTTGCGGATGTGATGAACGGGACAGGGGTTCCGGTCATCGCTGACGGGGGTATCCGGTACTCAGGCGATGTCGCAAAGGCGATCGCTGCAGGTGCAGACTGCGTGATGATGGGGAGCATGCTTGCCGGAACCGACGAGTCGCCCGGCAGGGTCATCGTCATCAAAGGACGGCGGTACAAGCAGTACCGTGGGATGGGATCGCTTGGTGTCATGACCGGAGGCCAGTCGAGTGACCGGTACTTCCAGTCTAAGGGGATCGGTGCAACCAAGTTCGTGCCCGAAGGTGTCGAAGGGGCAATACCCTACATCGGCGAGGTATCTGATATCATCTACCAGATCATCGGCGGTCTCAAATCGGCGATGGGCTATACCGGTGCAAAGACGATCACCGACCTCCAGAAACGGTCACGGTTCGTTCGGATCACCTCAGCCGGGTATACTGAGAGCCATCCACATAATATCATGATTACAGATGAAGCCCCGAACTATCGGCTCACCTGATACCAACTTTTTTATACTAAAAATCCTAACATAATGTTAGTATGCTAAACCACGTCGAGGTTTCCCGCCTGCTCGACATCCTTGGAAATCGTAATCGAAGGCGGATTATCGAGCTTCTTCGCCAGAAACCCTGTTTTGTCACCGAGATATCCGACCGTCTCATCATATCACCAAAAGCGGTGATCGATCATCTTGGTCTGATGGAGCGTGAGGCACTCATCTCCTCCTTCCTCGACGAACGGAGGAGGAAATATTATTATCTCTCCCAGGAGTTTGACATCGTCGTCTCAATGAGAAAGAACGGGAGTGAGATGCGGGTTGCAGGCCTTCCTTCAGCCGATCTTCGCCTCATTGAATCTCTCTCAATGCTCAGGCGCATGGCACGGGCACGGGAGAGTATCCTTGACACACTTGAGAATCTGGAACATGATATCGAGGCGACGATGAACGATA
The DNA here is from genome assembly GCF_018132105.1 of Methanocalculus chunghsingensis. GTDB lineage: Archaea > Halobacteriota > Methanomicrobia > Methanomicrobiales > Methanocorpusculaceae > Methanocalculus > Methanocalculus chunghsingensis. The sequence continues at coordinate 60,190 of NZ_JWHL01000005.1, forward strand.
TCATCAGAATGAGCCGGGGCGTCTGTGAGGGCGACCTGGATCTCGATATTATTATTACACTCTCTCACCAGGATCTCACCTTCGGCGAGCTCGTCGAAGTGATGGAGAGGGATCCGGAGGCGGTCAATATATCGCTTGGACGCCTGGGATCAAGGGGAATCGTCACGAAGGAGGGGGAACGGTACAGGATTGCCGGAATGTATGGAGCAGTACAGACCTGAAGATGAGTACAGGAAGCGTCCCGGAATCCTACGGATCATTGGATGTATCCTCAGGCCGGAAGGGGGATTTGGCGGATATCTTCTGGTTCCAACCTACTCCCCGCCGGCTGATCTCCCATTTGAGATGATCGAGACAGAAAACCGGATTTATATCACCGCCGGACTCCCGCCTGAGAATATGTTGAAATCGGCACCCTATGCCCGGATAGAGAGGGAGAGGGTTGCGGTCGTCGTCAACGAACATGAGACCTGGATCCCCCTCCCGGCCAGGATCAATGTCTTCCATTCAAATTACACGGTGCGGAACGGAGTGATGGATATCCTCTGCCGCAAACCGGTCTTCTTCACCCTCTGAGGGATTGTATCGCCCTCTCTGCCATATCGCGGACATATGGGTTTTCGTCATCGAGGAGCGGGGTAATATCCTCAATCGCTGCTGGATTTCCAAGACTCCCGAGTCCTTTGGCTGCCATATACCGGACATGATCCCTCTCATCCTGTACGGATCTCCTGAGGTGGGGCAGGGTTTGGGGGTTCTTCATCTCCCCAAGTGCTTCGCATGCACGATACCGGACAACCCACCACTGATCCTTTTGGACCGCGGCAAGCTCAGGAATGGCCACCTCGCCGATCCTGGTAAGCAATGCGGATGCCGAAGCCCGGACAGTTTTGTCGTCATCCCGCAATGCTGCAATGAGATGTGGGATGGCACGACGGCCGTTCATCGCTGCAAGAGATGTCAGATGGGTTATCTTCTCTCCGGCAGATGGTGTGGTGAGCAGGGCTGTGAGCGTCTCCTCAAAAGAGACGGTACGCCTCTCATCCGGATGATCATTCATGATCTCTCTTTGCTCTACCATACTATCTTCTTTTGGAAGATAGATCGGTATGCGGGAACAAATATCTGCATCAAGCCCAATGGTATCAATGATCATAATGGACGGAGATGCCATCAGACGGGATGATACGACAGATCAGGTCCTGATCAATACACCGAAGGTCTTCTTCAACCGTGAACTCTCCTGGATTCAGTTCAACCGAAGGGTGCTCGAAGAGGCATGGGAAGGTGACCACCCTCTCCTTGAGAGGGTCAAGTTCCTCTCGATATTCTCAAACAATCTCGACGAATTTGTGATGATACGCCTCTCCGGACTCTGGCGTCAGGTAGAATCAGGAGCACTGGAGCGCCCCCCTGATGCCCTCTCCCCGGCAGAGCAGATCGCAGGAATTCGATCAGAGCTGCTTCCGCTCCTTGAAGAGGCGACAGAATGCTGGCGGGAATATCTCCTCCCCCGTCTCCGTGAGGAAGGGATCTTTATCCACAGGATGGAAGATCTCTCCCCGGAATGCAGAAAAAATGCCCGTGAACGGTTCATGAAGGAGATATTTCCGATCATCACACCGATGGCCTTTGATATCTCCCACCCCTTCCCGTTTATATCCAATCTCTCACTGAACCTGGCCGTCGTCATTAACCATCCACAGCGTGGCCGTCTCTTCTCCAGGGTCAAGGTACCAAGGGGTATTGTAAAACGGTTCATCAGGCTCGTGGAGATGCCGGATGCAGGGAGGAGAGACTATCACTTCGTAATGCTTGAAGACCTCATTGCAGATAACCTCGATCTCCTCTTCCCGGGGATGGATGTGGAGGCGGCATACCCCTTCCGGGTAACAAGGGATGCCGACTTTGAGATCGAGGAGGACGAGGCATCGGATCTCCTCACCAGCATTGAGGAGAGTGTCGAGCACAGGCGGATCGGCCAGCCTGTACGGCTTGAGGTGGACAGCTCCGTCCCATCCTGGATCAGAGAGATGCTCGGGGCAAAACTCCATCTCCATCCAAATCAGGTCGATACCAGCACCGGCCCGATCGGGATGGCAGATCTGATGGAGCTTACAGGAATCAACAGGCCGGAGTTGAAAGACCCGCCGTTCCTCCCGGCAACACCCCCCGGCCTCGAGAACGAAAAGCAGATCTTCGCAGCTATCAGGCAGCGTGATTATCTCCTCTACCACCCCTATGACAGCTTCAACCCGGTGGTGGCATTCATCAGGCAGGCCGCCCGCGATCCGGATGTCCTTGCAATCAAGCAGACACTCTACCGGGTCGGCACCAACTCTCCCATCGTCGAGGCCCTGATGGAGGCGCGTGAACGCGGCAAGCAGGTGACCGTCCTTGTTGAGCTGAAGGCACGCTTTGACGAGGAGAATAACATCGTATGGGCGCGGGCGCTGGAGCGTGCCGGGGTGCATGTCGTCTATGGCCTCGTCGGCCTGAAGGTCCATGCCAAACTCTGTATGGTCATCCGGCGGGAAGGGGAGAGACTCGTCACATATACACACATCGGAACCGGGAACTACAACGCCCAGACGGCGCGGGTCTATACCGATATCGGCATATTTACCACTGATCCCGATGTCGGGTCCGATGCCGCCGACCTCTTCAACGCGCTCACCGGATACTCTGCAAAACGACGGTACCGTACGTTCCTCGTCTCCCATGGAAAAGACGGTCTGATGCGTGATGATCTCATCATGAGGATCAACCGGGAGATCCAGCGCCACCGTGAGACCGGTGACGGCTGCATCGTCTTTAAATGTAACGCCCTCGTCGATCCCGCCTGTATCGCGGCCCTGTACAGGGCATCTGAGGAGGGCGTCAGCATTCACCTCCAGGTGCGGGGTATATGCTGCCTCAGGCCGGGGATTCCCGGTTTATCCCGGAATATCACCGTCTCTTCCATCGTGGGACGCTTCCTTGAGCATACAAGAATTTTTTATTTCAGAAACGGCGGGGAAGAGGATGTGTTAATCGGATCTGCGGATCTGATGCCTCGAAATCTTGATCGGAGAGTGGAGATTCTGTATCCGATACGGGATGCAATGATACGCCAGATGCTGATTGAGAAGATCCTCTGGATACATCTCAAGGACACCCTGAAGATGAGAATGATGAACGATACAGGCCGGTACAAACGGCAGGAGCTTGGGCCGGAGCCCCTGGATTCGCAGGGATGGATGATCACGAACAGGGGGATCTGGCATGACGCATGATCTCACCTCCCCGGAATATTATATCAATCGAGAACTCTCCTGGCTCTCCTTTAACCGGAGGGTGCTTGCAGAGGCACATGATGATGCTCATCCCCTCCTTGAGCAGGTGAAGTTCCTTGCCATCTGCGGTGCAAACCTCGACGAATTCTTCATGGTCCGGGTATCAGGACTGAGGCACCAGATCAAGGAAGGGGTCTGGAAAGCCCCTCCTGACAGTATTATGCCAGCGGATCTCCTCTGGAGAATTCAGATTGAAGTGGATGAACTCTACCGTCTCTATGATACATGCTGGCGGGAGAGGCTCCTCCCGAGGCTGACAGATGCCGGGATTTCGATCATCTCTGCCGGTGATCTCACCGATGAGGAGAGAGAGCAGGTTCAGGAATACTTCATGACGACGATCTACCCGATCCTGACACCGATGGCGATCGATGCCGCACGTCCGTTCCCCTTCATCTCGAACCTCTCGGTGAACCTTCTGGCCGTCCTTCGCTCAACCGAGCAGAGGCAGTACCTTGCAAGGGTAAAGATCCCGACACTCACCTTCGGGAGGTTCGTCCCGATAGAAACAGGAAAGGGCCACTCCAGAACCAGATTCATCCTGCTTGAAGATCTCATCGCAGAGAACCTCGGCGTCCTTTTTCCCGGGATGAGGGTTGAGCGATCATACCGGTTCCGCCTGGCACGGGATGCAGAGATCAAGGTTGTCATCGATGAGGCATCAGATCTCCTCACCGCAGTCGAGGAGAGTATCGAGTGCCGGAGAACCGGTATGCCGGTCAGGCTTGAGGTCGATTCCGGGATGCCGGCAGACCTCATCCTCCTCCTCTCAGAGCGGCTCGGTCTGAGTCAGGCTGACATCTATGGTGTCGGATCCTTCATCGGGCTTGCAGATCTCTGGCAGCTCCACAGCCTGCCCCGTCCTGATCTGCTGGATACCCCGCTCCTCCCCTTTGTCCACCCCGCACTCACACCGGAACGGGATCTCTTCACTGCGATCCGTTCAGAGGACTTCCTCTTCTACCATCCCTACGACAGTTTCAATCCGCTCGTCCGCCTCTTTCGACAGGCCGCAATTGATCCGGATGTCCTTGCACTCAAGATCACCCTGTACCGGATCGATACGAATTCCCCAATCGTCGATGCCCTGATGAAAGCGAGGCAGCATGGGAAGCAGGTGACGGTCGTCCTTGAGCTAAAGGCGAAGTTTGATGAGCTGAACAATATCACCTGGGCGCGGGCACTTGAGCATGAGGGGGTGCATGTCGTCTATGGTCATGAAAGGCTGAAGATCCATGCGAAACTTGCCCTCATCGTCAGAAGGGAGCCAGATGGCATCCGGAGGTACGTCCATCTCAGCTCTGGAAACTATAACACAGTCACCACACGGATCTACGGCGATATCGGCTACCTGACAGCTGATCCGGATATCGCAGCCGATGTCACCGAGCTCTTCAACCTCCTCACCGGGTACGTCGGGAAGGAGGAGTACAGAAAACTCCTTGTTGCCCCGGTGAGCCTCCGGCAGGGAATCATCGATCGGATCAACCGGGAGATTGACCACCAGAGGCGACAGGGTGACGGGTACATTGCATTAAAACTCAACGGGCTTCTCGATCCGGATATCATCAGCGCACTCTATCGGGCATCCCAGGAAGGGGTGCGCCTTGATCTGAATGTCCGTGGACTCTGTGCCCTCAGGCCGGGGATACCCGGCGTCTCCGAGACAGTTGTTGTCAGATCCATCGTCGGAAGGTTCCTGGAACATGCCCGAATCTATCATTTCCATAACGGAGGCGATGATGAGGTTCTCCTCGGCAGTTCTGATATGATGCAGAGGAACCTGAGGCGGCGTGTTGAAGTCCTCTTCCCGGTCAGGGACCGAAGGATACGGAATGCCCTCATCAGAATACTGAAGATACATCTGGCAGATAATGTCAAATCATGGCAGCTCCTGCCGGATGGGCGATATGAGAAGATCCATCCGGCAGAAGGAGAAGAAGCATGCCATTCGCAGAACTGGCTGATCGAACATCATGGGGAATGGCATGGCTGGAAAGAGTAAAAAAAAGGTGGATACGGGTTTCTGCCTCTTTGGCGCAGAGATCATGGGGAAGCTCACCGAAGATCTCCTCTCCGAAGCGGATGGTGTCCGCGAATCTGATGACATCGAGTATATTCACCGTATGCGTGTCGCATCACGCCGGATTCGCGCAGCACTCCCCCTTTTTACAATCTGTTTTCCGGGAAAGGAATATAAACGACTCAGAAAGAGTATCCGGGCGATTACACGCTCCCTTGGTGATGCACGGGATCTTGATGTCCAGATGGATTTCCTCACCTCATACCTTGAGACCCTCCCTGATGAGGCACCTCCTCTCTGGTATGCAGGGTTTCTCCCACCAGGTGAGGAGACGACGGTTATGGTCCAGGAGGAGGAGGAGGAGAGACCTGCTCCCCCAGAACCATCAGGTATCATCACCAGGATTACTGAGGTCATCCGTCGGATGCGATCCTATCTTGCCGGTGAGATGGCAGTATCTGTTCAACCGGCACCACCCCCGCACTCCCCATCCCTCAGGCCCGGAATAGAGTGCCTCCTCCTCAGATGGACAGAACGGCGGACAGCACTTCAGCCGGACGTCATATCTGCCGTTGATACCTTTGAAGCATCCGGTGTCGGGGACGAGCTCCTTGAATGGAGCAGGGATCAGATCATCTCCGCCCGTCTCCATGACACCGACAGCCACAGCAGATTTGCGTACGAAACCGCCTACAGGGTGATCAGCAAGAAGATTCTCGATATCTTCTCATATGAGCGATATATCCCGGACCCCGAAGAGGTGAGGAAGCACCATGAGATGCGGATCAGTGCCAAACAGCTCAGGTATACAATCGAGATCTTCCGGGATCTCTATCCGGACCGTCTGAAAGAAGAGATCCAGTCGATCAAGCACCTGCAGGATCTCCTCGGTGATATGCATGACTGCGATGTCTGGCTTGAGGTACTACCTGCGTTTCTTGAGGAGGAGGAGGCGCGGGTCAGCGCCTTCTTCGGCCATCCCGGGTTCATGCAGTTCATCCGGCCGGGGATTATCCATCTTGCACGGGACCGGCGGACGAGACGCGAGGATCTCTACAGATCCTTCGCCGCATACTGGGAGACGATGAAGAGTGAAGGACTCTTTGACCGTCTCAGACAGAAGATACTTGAGCCGCTTGTTATCGGCCCTCAGAGCTCTCATCTCCAGACCGGGAGTGATCCAATCCGGATTGCCTTCATCAGCGACATCCATGGAAACCTTCCTGCCCTCGATGCTGTTCTCGAGGATGCCGGCCGCCGTGGCGTCTCCCATATTCTGCATCTCGGAGATCTCGTCGGTTTCGGCCCGTTCCCGGAAGAGACGATCCGGCGGATCAGGGGTGAATCAATCACCGGTGTTGCCGGCAATATCGATACAGACACCCTCCTGATGAAGAAGAAAAATTGTAAGAAGAAGGACTCTGAGAAAGAGATCGCCCTCTGCTGGACGAGAAGACACCTCTCAAAAGAGAGCCGGAGATACCTGGCCGGTCTTCCCGGGGAGATCCGAACACGTGCGGGCGGTATATCCCTTCTTCTGACTCATGGTAGTCCGGTCTCGTCTACCGGCCGGATCGGGCCTGATACGCCCGATACAGAGCTCTCAGAATATGCAGCATCGACCGGGGCAGCGGTCATCATCACCGGTCATACACATATCCCGTTTGCACGGACGATCGATGACTGCCTCTTCATTAATCCGGGCTCTGTCGGACGCCCCCATGACGGGGATCCCCGGGCGTCGTACTGTATCCTGCAGACAGATCCCCTCTCAGTCTGTCATATCCGGATCCCATATGATATCGATGCCGTCACTGATGAAATGGAAGCGGTGAAACTTCCCGCAATCTTCAAAACGATACTCCGTCACGGTATAACCATCGACGAGGCACGGCTTCTGATGCATCTTCCGGAGGAGAAGGACGATAGTATATCTGCAGGCCACAGGAGCGAACCGGAGTTTACCTGGTATGAACCAGGAAGGCGGAATGAATGATAGCCGAAGAGACAGTCGCTTTTATCGATATTGGTACTAACTCGATCCGACTGCTCGTCGTCCGGCTGAACCAGAACGGATCGGTGACGGTGCTGACGATGCAGAAAGAGGTTGCCAGGCTTGGAGAGGGGGAGTTTGCAACAGAAGAGCTCTCCCCTGATGCGATCGGCCGGGCAGTAACTATCTGCAAGAACTTTGTCGATCTCAGCCTCGCATTCGGAGCAACGGAGATGGTCGCCGTGGCAACATCGGCAACGCGGGAGGCGAGAAATGCCGATCAGTTCCTTGAGCTCCTCCTTCGTGAGGCAAATCTTGAGGTACGGGTCGTCTCCGGCAGGGAGGAGGCGCGGCTCATCTACCGTGGCGTCGTCAGCGGCATCGATCTCGGCAGTTCCCGCGCCCTCTTCATCGATATCGGGGGTGGATCCACCGAGATGATCATCGGTGGCCAGCATGACTACCTCATCCTCGAGTCGATGAAACTTGGTGCGATCAGGCTCACCAATCAGTTCTTCCGGGCAGATGAGTCCGGGGTTGTCTCACGAAAGAAGTACGCACAGATTCAGCAGTTTGTCAGAAACGTACTTGCACAGCCGCTGAACCGGCTGAGAAAGGTCCCCTATTCGCAGGTTGTCGGAAGTTCAGGGACCATCCAGAACCTTGCAGAGATAGCAGCCCGCCTCTATCCCGGGACATCCGCCCCGGGTTGTCTGCGCTACGAGGATCTGCAGCTTGTTATCAGGCGGCTCTGTTCCCTGCGGCTTGAGGAGCGGAGGCGGGTGCCCGGGATCAACCCTGAGCGGGCAGATATTATCATCGGGGGTGCTGTCATCCTTGAGTCGGTGATGAGGGAGCTTGGGATCGATGCAATCGGGATCTCCCCCCACGGCCTCAGGGAAGGGCTGCTGATGGAGTATCTCTCACGAATACCCGGCCTTCCCCATGCAGAGAAGATCTCGGTCAGGCGGCGAAGCGTGATCCAGCTTGGTCGATCCTGCCGGATCGATGAGACACATGCCATGACGATCGTCGGACTCTCTGCCAGGCTCTTTGATACCGCCCGTGATGCCGGCCTCCATCAATCAGGGGATCGCGAACGGGATCTGCTTCTGTATGCGGCATATCTGCATGATATAGGGAATTTCATATCATTCTCCGATCATCACCTCCATTCCGGGTATATCATCAGGAATGCAGAACTGCTCGGCTTCGATAAGGGCGAGATTACGATCATGGCAGAGATAGCCCGCTACCACCGAAAGAAGCCCCCGCGAAAGAAGGATCTCACCTTCAGCCAGTATGATCCGGATGTCCAGGATCAGATCCGGACCCTCGCCCTCTTCCTGAGGCTTGCAGAGCATCTCGACAGAACCCATGCCGGGCTTGTCATGGATGCCGGGCTTGCACGATCTGCAGACGGTTCGATCATGCTCACCATTGAGGGACGGGGGGACTGTACCCTTGAGGTATGGGGAGTTCGTTCCGAGGCGGCCGCCGTCAGGAAGGTCTTTGGCGGGGGGCTCACCATCGAGGTGAGGGAAGGGAGTGGAAAATCACTGCGCGGAGAGCTCCCGGGATGATTTCTGCACCGCTTCAGCCGATCCCACCTGTACTACAGGCACCTAGGAAAAAAGAGATATTAAAGCTCTAATATCTAAAAAGGATATTATATGAGGTTTTTACCTCATTCAACCATCATTTCACCCTTCGATATGTTTATATGTGATCTGAGCCTTTTTATTTAGTGCAGTTACCCGCCTTAACTCAGACTGGTAGAGTGCGCGGCTGTAGTAAGATCATCGCCTGCGGGCGAACTGCGCGGCTACCGCGATGTCCCCGGTTCGACTCCGGGAGGCGGGACCAGTAACAAAAAAAACCACGTGCCCAGATAGTGTAGTGGCCTATCATGATGCCCTGTCACGGCATCGACTCGGATTCGAATTCCGATCTGGGCGTCCTCTTCTTTTGGATGATTATTCAAAGTTTATCGTTGCGCTATTTAGCATCCACTGTAAAAGTGGACTGATATGTCCATCTCATAGCTCTGATAGGAACAGGCATACTATAGGTCGCTGTGGAATAATAAAGATCATGGACTTATACAGAAATGAAGAGTGTGAAGTCTCCTCCATATCAACTACAAATAAAGGTGAAGAGCGTGAAACAACAATCACCCCATCAAATTTGGATGGGTATTCTGTTGATAGCCTGGTTGGATGCATAAAGTGGAAATGATAAATATCCACAATGTATATTGTATATACTAGTGGTGGAAATGAAAGATTACCAGACAGTCATCGAAGAAAATTTTTTGACCCTGAGAGAAATGGTTGAGGTATACAATTTTAAAGCTGCTTTCACTATTGTCTCCGATCTCACAAAAATATGTACCCTGTTCGATGATGAGGATGGCATAATAATTATGGAGGTCCTGGAAGGGATATTCACTCAAGTTGGACCGATATTTGAAAAATATGAGCTATCTGATAATTTAAAAAATGAATATACTTCAATAGCTGTTGTAGAATTGAACAAACTGATCGAAAATTATAAGTCAAATAATCAAATTGAAATTTATAAAAATCTGAGATATATCCGCTCGATCTCAACCAAACTACAAATTGATCAATTAAGAACCGGAACTCGATCGATCCAACAGGATCAGATCAAACTCCCCGAAGTGATGAGTCATCTTTTATCCAGGTGAATATGATGCTTGTTGAACCCAAAAAACCACGTTTAATGTCTCAAGAGATCATGAAAGCATCACACCATAATTATGATTTAGAATCTGACCAATATGTACAATTAACAAACCACCCTGGCAAAGAATTGATGTCAGATTATTGGAGTAATGATGCACCACAAAGTATCCTTCAACAATTATTAGAGTCGAACCGTGCCACTACAGAGTTTTGTCAAATAATTTTTGCAAAACTACAGAATATTGAAAGACAAAACCAGATGTTAATAGATATATTTCAATGTGAAGTGGGATGCAACGAAATTCCTGTGTCATTCGCCGATGAAGGATTGACAGACGAGCAGGTAAAGGAGCGGGTGCTCAATTATTATCAAACCAAACGTGAGTCTTATCCTTCCGATGTTGCAGTTGCATTAAATTTTGACCTTAAACGTGTAATTAACGCTGTTTATCAGCTTGAAGAGGAAGGAATTTTGGAGGGATAGTTTTTTGAAGCCAACATATCGTGAAAAGGGCGATGCTCTTGAGGGTGAGAGAATAGCATGTCAAGCGCGCAAAATCATTAGCAAACCTCCTCGCCATGGATCATCCAATCATAAAATTCAAACTATGACCTTAGAGAGCAATGCATATTGTGTTATCGAAAAATCATTTCGTTTAACAAAGTAAATCTATATCCCTTCTTCCATAAAATTCTTCTGTCAGGTCTGCTTTTGCCAGACAAGGTAAAGGGAAATGTCGCATCGATAATCCTGAATAGATTACATTCTGTCAATCCCCAATGGAGACGTTTTGTCAACACACCCGATGACAAATATCGATTATCCTTATTCAGGTAAGGGGAATACCACAGCCACCCCACAACAGAACGCTTTATCATCTCCAATACGCAATATATCAGTATGCCTCAGGCAAATACTTCCGTGGGGAATTGCTTTCTTTGTTGATCGCAAACGCCCAGAGAGAGTAACTGTTTTTGACACCACCCTCAGGGATGGTGAACAGACACCAGGTGTATCATTCACCATTGAACAGAAACTGGATATCGCACGACTCCTCTCAGAGATAGGTGTCGATACCATCGAAGCCGGATTCCCTGCATCCTCTGCACAGGAGAAGGAGACGGTCAGCCGGATCGCCTCTGAGAACCTTGCTGCAAAAGTCTGCGGGCTGTCACGATCACGGATCGATGATGTCGATACGTGCCTGGACTGCGGCGTCGATATGGTCCATGTCTTCATTCCGACATCGGATATCCAGAGAGAGAATACCATCAAGAAGAGCCGCGAGGAGGTCCTCCAGATGACTGGAGAGATCGTCGGATATGTCCGTGATCACCTCGGATCCTGCATGTTCTCTGCGATGGATGCAACCCGGACCGACCTCCCGTATCTGATTGAGGTGCTGAAGGTGGCAGCAGATGCCGGTGCAACAGTCGTCAATATCCCCGATACCGTCGGCATCTCCACCCCGATGAAGATGGGGGAGCTGATCTCGGCTATCTCCCGGGAGATAACCGTCCCGATCGATGTTCATTGCCACAATGACTTCGGCCTCGCCGTTGCCAATACCACAACCGCCGTGGAGGCGGGCGCCTCCCAGGTGCAGGTAACGGTCAATGGGATCGGTGAACGTGCCGGAAATGCCGACATCGCCCAGACCGTCATGATCCTTGAGGCGATTCACGGGATCAGTACCGGTATCGAGACGCCAAGACTCGTCGAGACCTCGCGTGTCGTCTCCAGGTTTTCAGGGATTCCGATCACCCCGATCCAGCCGGTCGTCGGAGATAACGCCTTTGCACATGAGTCCGGTATCCACTCCCATGGCATCATGGCAAACAGCCAGACCTTTGAGCCCGGGATCATGACACCCGAGATGGTCGGCCACCGCCGCCGCCTCGCACTCGGCAAGCATGTTGGCAGGCATGCCGTCCGGCAGATGCTCTCGCTGGTTCATATCTCGCCATCTGACCGCCAGCTGGATGAGATTGTCGAGAGGATCAAGGTGATATCATCCCGAGGCCGCCGGGTCACCGATCACGATCTCTACACAATCGCTGAGGACATCATGGGTATTCAGGCAATCGCAAAGACGATCGAGCTGCGTGACATCTCCATCATGAGCGGGAACCACTGTATCCCGACAGCGAGTGTCCGTGCCCTCGTCGGCGGGGTTGAGAAGACCGCAAGCGCCACCGGCAACGGTCCTGTTGACGCCGCAGTCCGTGCAGTCCTCGGGGTGATGCCAATCGCCATCTCGCTCAAGGATTTCCGGATCGAGGCGATCAGCGGTGGAACCGATGCCATCGGCCATGTCACGATCACCGTCGAGGATCAGCAGGGAAGAACCTTCGACGCGAGCTCATCAGGCGATGATATCGTCCTTGCATCTGCAGAGGCGATGATCAATGCAATCAATCTCCTCCGGTGGACTGGGGAGACACCCTGAACTTTTTTATTTCTGAATAACATTCTCGTCAGGTATGCGGGAACCACGCCCTTTCTGCCTTGGCGGCAGATGGAAGACGAGCACCAGTACCATCCCTGTCATCAACCCTTATACCCGGGAAGAGGTGGCTCGTGTCTGTACGGGATCAGCTGACGACCTCTTCATGGCAGCGGGGCATGCTGCGGCTGCCTTCCGGATAACCAAAACCCTCCCCACATATATCCGGCGGCAGATCCTCCATACCATCGCTGCGCTCCTTGAAGAGAGGCGCGAAGAGCTCGTCGATGCGCTCATTGCAGAAGGCGGCAAGGTCAGGAAAATTGCAGACGGCGAGGTCACCCGTGCGATAGAGACGATCACCATCTCTGCCGAGGAGGCATCCCGAATCACCGGGACGATCATCCCCCTGGACCGAACCCCCGGAGGAGCCGGCCACACCGGCCATCTCATCAGGGTTCCGGCAGGCCCTCTCCTCGCTATCACCCCGTTTAACTATCCGCTAAACCTCGCCTGCCATAAGATCGGGCCGGCGATCGCAATCGGCGCTTCCTTCCTCCTCAAACCGGCAACGGCAACCCCCCTCTCCTCCCTCATCCTTGCTGAGATCATCCTTGCCGCAGGATACCCGCCCGAAGCAGTATCAGTCATCCCGGCACCCGGATCCGTCGCAGACGCCATCGTTGGAGATGAACGGTTTGCATACCTCTCCTTCACCGGAAGCCCTGATGTCGGATGGGAGCTGAAAAAACGTGCCGGGAAGAAGAAGGTCAGCCTCGAGCTCGGGGGAAATGCGGCCGTCATCATCTGCAGGGATGCCGATCTCAGGTATGCCGCATCCAGGATTATTGCAGGAGGATTTGTCAATGCCGGACAGAACTGTGTCTCGGTCCAGCGTGTCCTTATTCATCATGAGGTGTATGAGGAGATGACCGCCGGAATCATCTCTGAACTCAGGGCCCTGAAAATAGGTGATCCCAGAGATCCCACAACCGATCTGGGGCCGATGATCTCAGAGGAGGCAGCAGCCGTAGCCGAAGAGATGATCCGATCGGCAGGTGCCCGGGTCATCGCGGGCGGCATCCGGGAAGGGGCACTCCTCCACCCGACAGTCCTTGCCGATGTCGATCCCTCCCTTCCCATCGCATGCCGTGAGATCTTTGCACCCGTCATCCTCCTATCCCCATACAGGAAAGAGGATGAAGCCTTCAGCATTGTGAATGCCTCAGAGTATGGCCTCCAGGCAGGCATCTTCACAGACTCTCTTGAGACGGTTCAGAGAGCCTTCTCTGCCCTTGATGTTGGTGCGATCCTGGTCAACGACATCCCGACATTCAGAGTCGATGAGATGCCGTATGGCGGGGTGAAGGGATCGGGAACAGGCCGTGAAGGACCGGCATATGCCATCGCCGGGATGACGGTAGAAAAGATGTTAGTAATAAATAAAAGATGATTATGCGGCTTCGGGGGCCCTGCCCTCGAGAGCGTTTTTAACCTGCTGCTGAAGCTGCTCAAATCTGCCAGAGAGAGCCTTCTCCTGTTTTTCCAGAGATTTGATCCGGAGCTCAAGGGTGTCCACCTTCTCAGAGAGCATCTTCTCAACATGGTCTTTCTTCTGCTGAACCATCACAGATCCGACGGTCATGAAGACGTCCGCATCTTCTGCAGCCTCTTTCAGCTCCTCTTCTGCACGTTTCGTCTCGCGGATGGTCATCTCATACTGGGACTTCTGAGAGACGATGGTCTGAAGCTGCTGCTGCATCTGCTGGAGCTGGGCGATCTGGTTCTGGATCTTCTCGGGAATATTCTGATTCGGGTTCATATACGTATCTCCTGCATCTCTTCTGCTATTGTAATCAGGCGAAGCCACATATTGAGAGCGGCCCGCATAGCCGGGATATCCCCGGCAGTCACTGAAAGGGAGAGGCGATCGCCGTTACAGCTGATCATTGCATGCGACCGCTCACCTGTCTCATCACAGGCCTCGGGTGCAAGCACCTCATAGATCCTCGCTGCATGAGGGGTCTCAAACCAGAACTCGGCATGATGCCTTATCTCGCTATCTGACACCTGTACAATCTCCTCTGTCTTCCGTCAAAGGTGATCGTACCCTCTGCATCGTCTTTCAATGTGACGGGTACATATCTCGCCAGGAGATCATAAACCGATTGGTCAGAAACGAAGATTCCTCGCTGCATCGCCCCCTCACGGGATTCGATCGACCAGGTGGATATGATCACCTCGCCCTTCACCTCCCCCTCAACCTCGAGGCGGAGCATTGTCTTCTCCTGCTGCTTCTCAAGAAAGATAAAGACCGGATCACGAACTTCGAGATCACGAAGGCCGGCCTTGCCCCGGTTGATATGATCACACCCAAGGGCAAATGCAAGATCCCGTGCAAATGTCCGAAGCTCAGGAGTCGGCCGACGTGATGTCGTCAGGATCGTCATCTGGCTTTGAGGTCTTTGATACCCGCACCGCGCTCTTTAAAGAGGATACGGTGTCCGCAGTATGGACAACGGACATTGACATCGATCTCTACCTTCTTTTTGCAACGGGCACACTTATAGGACCCGGTCACGCCAGATTACGCCTCCTTCTTGGTTGCTGCCTCGATGTTCCTGAGTGCTACCTTCAGTCCCGGGGTTTGTGGCGCGTATGCTCCACCTGCAAACGCAAAGCCGCACTTTCTGCATCCCCAGATGCCGGTACCCTGCCGCTTCACAGAGAATGTGTCGCAACGTGGACAGAGGTGCTTTGCGCGCTGAACCTTCTCGGTTTCATTGACGCTCTTTCTGATGAATCGTCCGTATCGCGGTCCATAGCGGCCTGCACTACCTGTTACACGACCCTTTGCCTTATGTTTTCCCTTTACCATGATTGAAATCTCCGGGATATGTCTTATTCTATTTGCTATCAGTTCCTATTAAGTTACTCGATGATCCTGACATCCGCATCTCCCTTTGAGACACGGTTGATGAGTGAGAAGAGCTCCTCCTGCATGCCTGCAGGTATCTTCACAAGGCAGATCCAGGAGCCGTCTGCCTGCCATTCCTCCTTCTCCAGCGTGACCATTGCAGCGCCTGCAATCTCCCCATATCCTCGCGGAGCATAGTCGGCAGGGATTTTGACGGCATATCGCCGCTCTGCAAACTTAATCGGGAGGATCGGTCGTAAGGCTTTGACCACCTCCTTGACGAGCGCATCGACAGACTTGAAGGGATCAAAGTGTATCCTGACCTCTTCAAGTGCAAGCTCGATCCGCTGTCGAGGATGGGGGAGGTTCGTCTGCGGATTGATCGCATTGCGCGCGATATAGGTGATCACCTGCCGCTTCTTCTCCTCAGCTCTCTGTTTTCGCTGCTCGGAGGTGAGATGAATCTCCCCCTTTTTGATGATCACCTCCGCTACCGTCTCAAAATCCGTCGTCTTGAAGACCTTGTTCAGGGCTTCATCTGAGGCTTTCTCCACATGAGCTGCGTTCTCATAGACATATGCAGCAGCGACGGCATCTTCGATCCCAATCTCTTCACCCTCGCGTATCTTCTGGGCGAGGTCCGGATCAACCAGGATCTCAAACCGCTCTCCATGCGCCTCATAGCGCGCGACAACGGCATCATCAAGAGGGATCATTGATCTCCCTCACTGCTCGAAGGTCTCGACACAGACAGCGACCTCTTCCGGAGTCATCTTCCGGAATGTTCCTGACTGTACTGAGACGATGCCGATCTCGACCGTGTTTACGTCAAATTTCCCTTCGGTTGCTGCGTGAAGGGCCTTGAGGCCAAGGAAAATCGCCTCCTTGCAGGAGTTCTCCGGGTTGTACTCCTCCTCAAAGACCTTCATAACCGCCGGCCTGCCGACACCAATACCTGTCGCCTTATACTCAAGGAGCGTTCCGGATGGATCGGTTTCAAAGAGATGGGTCTTTCCATCAGAGATCCCTGCAATCAGAAGTGCGGTTCCATAGGGACGGGCCCCACCGAACTGTGTGTAGGTCTGCATATGATCGCAGAGCCTCTTTGAAAGGGTCTCGATATCGATCGACTCATCATAGGAGACGCGGTTAATCTGCGACTCGATACGCGCGCGGTCAACGAGGGCGCGGGCATCGCCGACAAGACCTGATGATGCGACACCGATATGTGCATCGATCCGGAAGATCTTCTCGATGGATGATGGCTCAAGGAGGCGTGAACTCACCCGCTTATCGACGATGAGGACGACACCCTCCCTGCATTTGATCCCGACAGCAGTTGTTCCCCGCTTGACTGCTTCGCGTGCGTACTCGACCTGGTAAAGGCGGCCGTCCGGACTGAAGACGGTGATCGCCCGGTCATATCCCATCTGACTTGGTTGTGGTTGCATGAAAACTCTCCATATCGTCTTTCGTGAGAAATACTACTTCCTGACCTTTCATATCTCTTCTGATAAGGTCAATGTTTCCATCGGCATAGTATATACCGGAATGGTCACTCCCATTGATGACACAGGTGACCTCATCTCCAGTGATAACGGGGCGGATCTTCTTTTTAAGTGCTTTGATCGTCCCTGAGGTACTGATTGCCTGAAGATGGACGGGGGTCTGGTGTACAGCCCGGACTGTTGTAAGTGCAGTGCTGAGCTTGTCTTCCCATCCTCTTTTGCATCTGATGATAAGATATGCCCCTTCCTGCCGGATTGTTCCGGCATGTATCTCCGCTGCGGTGATATCCCCATATAATGAAGAAACCGCCTCGGAGATGGCAATATGCCAGTCCCGCTCATCAGCCACAATCGTCGATGGCCGGATCCTGGCAAGGACATACCGCCGGTTCTCCCTGAGTGTAGGGGGAAGCGGCTTCATGAGACCACCCGTGGCGATGAGGACTCAAGACGCAGATCGGGGATGGTAGCAAGAGCCGCGAGTGTCTCATCACGTTCCATACCAAAGAGTCCGCAGAGCTGTACCATCTCGCGGACCGAGCGCTGATCAAGAATGGAATATGCCCCGCTCCCGAGAGCAAACGGGAATTCATACTTCCTCTGGAGGGTGAGGAGCTCCCTGTACCGTGTGAGTACTTTCTGGCGGGTATGGCCGCGGCAGGTGATGAGCATCCCGATATCAAGATGGACCGCCACTTTCTTCTCCGCAGCAAACCGTGCCGTCACATGATCGAAGGCATTCCTCCGTGTCGAACAGATCCCGGTCAGGAGAGCGACGCCCGGAGTCTGGATGACTGAGCGGTTAAAACTGTTCTCTCCGGCAGTAACACCGACGATCGTATCGCCCCGTTTCCTTACCGCCGCATTAACTGCCTTCATCGTCCTCTCGGAGACGATGATCCCCTTCAGAATAGAGACACCGTTATATTCTGCAGGCGGTTGATCGATCGCAACAAGGGTATCAAATCCGCACTCGCGAGCGGTGCGCGCCATTCGTCGTATGGTCGAGTCGCCCCGCGGATGGGGATGGATGAAGACATCCGTGACCGTCATAAAAAAGAGGGATTATTTCCCCTGGTTCTTGTGTGAACGGATGCTTGGACGGGTCTTCTCAGTACCCTTTCCGCGGTGGCGCATCCCACGCCCTTTCCTGCCTGCTGAGGTCTTGCCACGGAATACACGGTTCTTCTGATCACAGATCCAGTTGAGTGTCGGGTCGCTCCTGACGGATGGGTGGTCTCGGTCGACGAGGATGACCTCGAAAAATTTCCGGACGCCATCTTCTCCAACCCAGTAGGAGTTGAGAACTTCCATGTTCGGATACCGTCTGCCGGCACGCTCCTCTGCGATCCGCTGGATGCTCTTTCCTGCGGTAACGCGGGACATACCCATCCGGGCAGTCCTGCGGCCACGGATATATCTGGATTTCCTTCTTCCTCCACGGCGTACCTGCACGCGGACGACGATGACACCCTGCTTTGCCTTATACCCGAGTGTTCGGGCGCGGTCGATACGTGTCGGGCGGTCGATCCTGACGACCGATCCCTGGCGCCGCCACTTCTGCATGCGGTGCCAGAGGAGTGCTTTTACTTCCGTCTCATCAGGCTTCTTCCAGGCCTCACGGACGTACGAATACATAGATCGTGACATAGTTGCTCCAGGTTCAGCTCTTTCGAGCCACATTCCTTTACGGGATAGATCCCGTGTGCGTAGTTGTTCGTTACGAGCGCAGATAAAGATGTCTGGTTAGGCGGTGCCCTTCTCTTTTGAAAGAACCCGGATCCCCTCAATACGGGTCGTCGGGTACTGCCCGCCTTCATCCTTCTCCGCCGACTTCACCATATCCCAGATGGTGAGGAGGGCGACCGAGACGCCGGTGAGTGCCTCCATCTCAATACCGGTCTTCCCATAGGTTTTGACGGTGACGGTGACGTTGATATACTCGTCTGTTTCAATAAAACCGACAGAGACACCGCCGATGGGGAGGGGATGGCACATCGGGATGATCGCAGAGGTCTCCTTCACCGCGAGGATGGCTGCCACCTCCGCTGTTGCAAGGACGTTTCCTTTAAGTCCGGTACCATCCCTGATTGCGGCAAGCGTCTCACTGCTCAGGTATATCTTCCCTTCCGCTGTTGCAGAACGGGAGACATCGGGCTTGCCCGTCACATCAACCATTCGGACATGCCCCTCTTCAATATGGGTAAATTCCACCATCAGTATAACTCTCCATATAATATCCGGGCGATGAAGGGAAGAAGATCACCCGCGATCATGCCATCTCCGATCCCCGCTGCCGCAGACTCCCCTGCGACACCGTTTGCATATGCAGCAACAGAGGCCGCCTCAAATGCAGACATCCGGCAGAAGAGTCCGGCAGCAATACCAGCGAGAAGATCTCCGGTTCCCCCGACAGTCATCGCAGGATGGCCGGTCCTGTTAAACCGCACCCTCCGCCCGTCGCTGACGATATCGATCTTCCCTTTGAGGAGGACAACCCGCGTCTCCGATGCGGCTGCCGAGACGAGGCGGGCCCTCTGCCGGGAACTCCCCTCCGGAGACCGGCCGAAGATACGTGCAAACTCTCCTGCATGCGGGGTGTAGATCGTCTCTCCCCCCACAGGGAGCGGGAGGCGGAGTGCATCTGCATCAATAACAACCCTGCGTGCTGCTTCTGCAACCCTGACCGCAACATTCTGGCTTTTGCTGCCCATACCGGGCCCGATGAGGACCACGTCGGCCTCTTCTGCATCTGCAATCAGCATCTCCGTATCGGCCTCACTGAGGATTGTACCGCCGACAGGGATGTGTATGATATCCGGATAGTCAAGGGGGCAGGGGGTTGCAACCCTGACGATATCCGCACCTGCGCGGAGCGCGGCGAGACCGGCGAGGTATGGCGCTCCCTGATACGGTCCCCCGCCGATGATGAGGACCTTTCCTCCCGCACCTTTATGGGCACTGCTTTGCTTCGCCGGAATGAGGAGGAGATCCCCGGGGCCTGTGCAGCATTCGGCTTCGATCGGAATCCCGATATCCGCCGCTTCGGTTGCACCGCCTTTGCTCCGGTGAAACGCAAGGATGCAGTCCGGTGAGATGCCCGGGGTCGGGAGATCAGCTGAGAGGATGAACGCATCCGACTCCCCTGCCAGCCGGACGCAGGTTGCAACCGGCTCACGGAGGATACCGGCTGAGCCGGTCCCGATGAGGGCATCGATGATGAGATCCGCAGAAGAGAAAAGGGGGCCATGAACCAGAAGATCATCCCTGCAGCTGATCTCATGGATCGGGATCCCGCATCGCCTGAGTGCAAGAAGGTTTGTTGCCGCGTCACCCTGCCGTTCCCCTGAGAGGCAGATGCAGGTGACCTCAGTATGCCTGGCAAGGTATCTGGCGGCGACGAAACCGTCACCACCGTTGTTCCCCTTTCCACAGAGGAGAAGGACATGATCCGGCGCCTCGATGAGTGCCCGGTCTGCAAGAGCCTTGCCCGCACTCTCCATCATCTGAAGGGTCGAGACCCCGAGTGCAACCGCATTCCTCTCGATCACCTGCATCAGGCGCGGTGTCACCGGTCCTTCATCCACCCATTCTGACGTCCTGTATGGCATAGCACACCTTTGATGTATTGGGAGATCATATCTATTAGTGTATGGCTTTTACTGAGGATCTCCGCGAGGCATCGGAGATCATCAGATCTGCATCCGCAGTGACGATCCTCTCACATATCGATGCCGATGGCATTGCAAGTGAGGCGATCCTGAGGGAGGCAGTATCCCGACTCAACATTCAGACACGGTCGGTCTTTCTCAGGCAGCTTGAACCTCTTATGATGAAATGGGTTCCCAAGGATGATACCCTCAAGATATTCGTTGATCTCGGTGCAGGCCAGCAGAACCTCATCGAAGAGCATGGTCTTTCGGATGATGAGGTTCTCATCCTTGATCACCACATCAGCCAACCGTCAAACATCGAGTACCGGCAGGTGAACTGCCTCCCATATGGAATTGGGAAGCTCTCTGCAGCAGGGATTGCATACTTTGTCGCCAGGGAGATGGATGCAGGCAACCGCGATCTGGCAAAGCTTGGTGTCGTCGGAAATGTCGGTGATATGATGGCGCGGGAGGCATGCGGGCTTGTCGGTCCCGCCCGTGAGATCGCACTCGATGGTGTCACAGCTGGCAATGTTAGAATAACCACGCATGATCTCAACTGCTACGGCCTCTCCACACGCCCCATTCATATCTGCCTCAGTTATAGCGACGATCCGATCATCCCGGGGATCAGCAACAACCCAAATGGTGCGCAGGCGTTTCTTGAGAGGCTCGGGATTACTCTTCGTGAACCCGATGGCAGGTGGCGGGTCTGGGAGGAGCTGCCTGATGAAGAGAGAAGGACGATCGCCTCTGCTATCGTTGAACAGCTGATAGCCCATGGAGAGCCTGTGAACCGGATCTTCGGGGAGTCCTATATCTTCCCGGACGAAGCACCGAGATCTCCGCTCAGAAACGCCTCTGAATACGCCACAATGCTGAATGCCTGTGGACGATGGGCTCGTCCCGATATCGGGAGTTCCGTCTGCACCGGAGATCGGGATCTGCAGTACCGCAAAGCTGAACATATGCTCCGTCACCACAGAAGCGTCATCAGAGAGCTCTTCCAGTATATCCTGGATACGGGAGTAGCCAGAACAGATAACCTGCAGTGGATCCATACCGGGGACCGGTTCCCTGACACCATCGTCGGGATCGGGGCTGGCATGGCCCTCTCGAAGCTTGACTGGAAACGGCCGATTATGGTCTTCTGTACCCTCCCTGATGATCCCGAGGTGGTGAAGGTCTCGATGCGGACGGTCGAGCGTGTCGTTGCGAGAGGTATTGACCTCCAGGCAGCACTCTGTGAAGCATCAGAGCGGGTCGGTGGGGCAGGTGGCGGACATGCAATCGCCGCAGGGGCGTATATCCCTGCAGGGACGGAGGAAGTTTTTGTCAGAGAGATCGATGATATCCTCGCACGGCAGTCTTCGTCGTGTGCGGAGAATAGCTGAATTTCAGTTTGGACGAGGATCCGGAGAGGCACTCTTTCCAGAGACATGTACGTTTCAGTACTCAACATCAAAGCGGATACGCTATATCAGTGATGGCGGGAAGCGTCTTGCTACGGTACGTGCACAGGACGGGCGGCTCACCCTCAGCTACGACGGGGCAGAACGTATCCATGCGTTCTCTGCGCCGCCCGTGGGAAGGGTTATCCTCCATCCCGAGGCAGTTCCCTTCGTCCTCGCAGGGAAGAATGCGATGGCGAAGCATGTGATCGGTGTAGATCCGGATATTCGTGCTGAAGATGAGGTCTTCGTCGTTGATGAGGAGGATACACTCCTTGCAACCGGGATGGCGGTCCTCTCCGGATCAGAGATGCTGGAATTTAAGTACGGTGGTGCCGTAAAAGTACGACAGGGAAGAGATAAACGATGATGCCAGGTGGAATGAACCCAAAAAAGATGAAACAGATGATGAACAAGCTCGGCATGTCGATGGAGCCTATCGAGGGTGTCACCCGTGTCACCATCGAGGCGCGGGATGGAACCTATATCTTCGAGGAAGCCGAGGTCGTCGGCATGACGATGCAGGGTGTGACAACCTACCAGCTGACAGGGACCCCCAGACTTCAGCCTGTGAAGATCCTCGACTCCGCACCCGTAGAGGTCGAGATCTCCGAGGATGATGTGCAGCTCGTCGCCATGCAGGCGAATGTCTCAGAAGAGGCTGCGCGTGCAGCCCTGAAAGAGACGAACGGCGATATTGCTGAGGCGATCATGAAGATCGGCATGCAATGATCGAGGAAGGGGATCGCGTCCTCCTCATCGGCCCGAAGAGGGAGTACTACCTTCGGGCAGGGCCGGGAAAATTCGGATCCGATGCAGGAGAGATAGAACTCTCTGACCTCATCGGAAAGGAGCCAGGCGATGAGATCAGGACACACCTTGGAAAGGTATTCTCCATCCGGGTTCCCCGACCCCCGGATCTCTTCACCCACGGAAAGCGGAGCGGGGCGCCGATGCTCCCAAAGGACATCGGGATGGTGATCGCCTATACCGGCATGAACCGCAGAGACCGGGTGCTCGATGCCGGGACCGGGAGTGGTGTGGCAGCCATCTACTTTGGAGGGATTGCAGCATCAGTTGATACCTATGAGATCCGCCCCGAGTTTGCACGGCTCGCAGAGAAGAATATCGCTGATGCACGCCTCGATAACGTCAGAGTTCATCCGGAAGATTTCCTGACCGCCACCGGGAGCTTTGATATCGTTCACCTCGATATGATGATACAACCCGACCATGTCGCCCATGCCCACAGCCTCCTCGTTCCAGGCGGGTTTTTTGCAACATATACCCCGTTCTTTGAACAGACCTTTGGCGTCATCGATGCTGCCACAGAACTCTTCGCAGGAGAAGTGCACTGCTACGAGTGTATGGAGCGCGAACTGACCCGGAGCGCGAGGGGGACAAGGCCATCAACACGGGTCGCTCATAGCGGATTTCTGACAATCGCCCGGAAGTGATCCCCTCGTTTTATCTGGATAGCATGATAATGTCTGGGACAATGAGGAGATACCCTCGAACTGGCGGATCATTATGGATCATATAATCTCGATAAAAGAGGTGTCGCGGGAAGAGATCGATGACATCCTCGATCGGGCGGCTGCGATCGACCAGGGCATATTCGATCATGATGCCCTGGCAGGGAAGATCCTTGCCGTCCTTTTTTTTGAACCTAGTACCAGAACACAGATGTCATTTACCGCGGCGATGCAGCGTCTGGGTGGCACCGTCATTAATTTTGGCTCGGTGGAGGCGAGCTCGATTGCAAAGGGAGAGACCCTTGCAGACACCATCCGGGTCGTCTCAGGATACGCTGATGCCATCGTCCTCCGGCATCCAAAGGAGGGGGCATCACTGTTTGCATCCGAGTTCTCGACGGTCCCGGTCATCAATGCCGGGGACGGGGCGGGTCAGCACCCCTCCCAGACACTCCTCGATCTCTTCACGATCAGGCAGTCGATGCCGCTTGAGGGGATTGACGTCGGATTTCTCGGGGATCTCCGGTATGGGAGAACGACGCATTCTCTTGCATTCGCCCTCTCACACTATGGTGTCCGGATTCATACCATCACCCCGCAGGGGCTCGAACTCCCGCCAAGCCTCGTCCATGACCTCCATGAAGCCGGGACTGAGATTGTGGTCCATGAACATATCGATGATATCATCCCGGACCTTGATGTCCTCTATGTCACCCGCATCCAGAGGGAAAGATTCCCCGACCCCGGCACCTATGCATCAATCGCGTCATGGTATCGCATCACGCCGGAAGTGCTCACCGGAGTCAGGGACCGGTTCATTCTGATGCACCCGCTTCCCCGGGTCGATGAGATCGACCCGGCTGTCGATTCGCTCCCATGCGCCCGCTACTTCCAGCAGGCGAAGAATGGTGTTCCGATTCGGATGGCCATGCTGCAGAAGGTGTTACCATGAAGAGAAAACCTGAAGAAGGACTTCTGATCAGCCCTATCAGGAACGGGACGGTGATCGATCACATCGATCCAGGGGAAGGGCTCTCTGTCCTCCGGATTCTCGGTGTCACCGGAAGGACGACGGAGTGCCTCTCCATCGCGACGAATGTCGAAAGCAGACAGATGGGAAAGAAGGATATCGTCAAGATCGAGAATCGTGAACTGAAGAAGGAGGAGGTGGACCGCATCTCACTGGTTGCCCCCCATGCAAGCATTAACATCATCCGGGAATTCCGGGTTGAGAAGAAGATCGGTGTTGAGATCCCTCCCCTCATCACCGGTGTCATCCGCTGTCCGAATCCAGGCTGCATATCAAATGCAAATGAACCGATTCAAAGTTCATTCCACTGCCGGTCGAAAGGATACCGGTGCAGGTACTGCGAGACCCTGATCACCCGGGATATTGCAACCTATATCATCTGATCAGATGGCCGTCGGGATCTATCTCTCCCCGGTAGATCCGGGTACTGGAGACGATCTTTCCATCATCTGCGAGGATGCACCGGATGGTATAGATATCGACCCTCTTTCTTCCCATCTCCTCCCGCAGTCTGTTGATCTCCCCGGCAACGGGAAATGTCTCTTCTGAGACGACGAGTGCGTCAAAATCATCGTTAAGGGCTGATCCGTACTGGTCTGAGAGGCATTCGATGATATACGAAGCCTCAAAATGCATCGATTCAATCCAGATGATCAGCTCTTCCCTCCGGATATCATATGGACGGACCGGGTGACTCTTCTTCTGGACAAATGCATCTGATGTCAATCCGATGGTGACGAGCCCCTCTCTTCCGGCAATCTCAAACGATCTACTGAGGAGGACCCGGTGGCCGGCATGGAGAGGATCGAAGGTGCCTCCAACCATAACGTTCATGCAAATCATCGTACAACATATAGACTATTATGTGTAATGGTGGAAGCCCCAGCTCCTGCATCTTCATCGCAGGGAACAGCACCATCGTTGGTGATGTTACCTTCGGCAAAGATGTGAGTGTCTGGTTTGGTGCCGTGATCCGGGGAGATCGTGAGCGGATTGTCATTGGTGAGGGATCAAATGTCCAGGATAACGCTGTCATTCATGGGAGTGTCGGCCACCCAACACTTATCGGCTCTGAGGTATCTGTCGGTCACGGGGCAATCCTGCATGGCTGCACCGTCTCAGATGAGGTTCTCATCGGGATGGGCGCCATCGTGATGAACGGAGCAGTAATCGGGACCGGGAGTATCATCGGTGCCGGAGCTGTCGTCACCGAAGGGAAGGTCATTCCACCATATTCCCTTGTGCTTGGCGTTCCAGGAAAGGTCATCGCGGAGACGACAGAGGAGCAGCGCGCATCCATCCTCAAGAATGCAACCGACTATGTGGCACTTGCAGGGAGGCACAGGGATGCGTAGGGTTGTTGTCATCGGTGGGGGTGTAGCAGGGATCCAGGCGGCACTCGATGTCGCAAACCATCATATCCCGGTGACACTGATCGAGCGGGAACCAAGCATCGGGGGCCATATGGCACAGCTTGACAAGACCTTCCCGACAAACGACTGTTCGATGTGCATCCTCTCGCCGAAGATGGTTGATGTTGAACGCCACCCCCTTATAACCATCAAAACACTTGCAGAGGTGACCGATATCGAGGGGGAGGTTGGCGCCTTCCGCGTAACAGTCCGGCAGCACCCACGGTATGTCGATGCAACTCTCTGTAACGGGTGTGGAGATTGTGTCGACATCTGCCCCGTTGAAGTGTATAACCGGTTTGATGCCGGTGTCGGTGTCCGCAAAGCTATCTATAAGCCGCACCCCCAGATTGTTCCAAACATCGTTGTCCGGGATGCGGAGCACTGTATAGAATGTGGTCTCTGTTATGATATCTGCGGCCGTGAAGCAGTTCTCCGTGAGGATACGGAGAAGATGGAGGTGATCGAGGCGGCGAGCGTCATCATCGCCACCGGGTACCAGCTCTTCGATGCAACGCGCAAGGCGATGTTTGGGTACCTCAGGTATCCTGATGTCATCACAAGCCTCGAGTTTGAACGACTGATCAATGCGAGCGGACCAACCAGGGGAGAGGTGCGGAGACTCTCGGATGGTGCAGTACCTCGTTCTGTCGTCTTCGTCCAGTGTGTCGGGTCACGTGATATGCAGATCGGGAAGAGCTACTGCTCAAGTGTCTGCTGCATGTACGCGCTGAAGAATGCGATGCTGATCCGTGAGCACCATCCCGAAACCGAGGTGACGATACTCTATAACGACATCCGTGCCTATGGAAAGGGATATGAGGAGTATTGTGTTCGTGCCGAGGCAAGCGGCGTCCACCTGCTCCGTGCCTTCCCGGGAGAGGTGATGGCAGGCGATACCGATCTCATCCTTCCGCTCGAAGATACCGAGACCGGCGAGTTCATCAGCCTCCATGCCGATCTGGTCGTCCTATCAGCCGGAATTGAGCCGGTACCAGACACACAGGCGATTGTGGAGCAGCTCGGTATCCCCCTTGATCAGAACGGCTTTGTCAATACAACCGATCTGAAGCTCGATCCCGTCGGAACGATCCGGCCGGGGATCTATGTTGCAGGCACGGTCACCGCCCCACGTGATATCCCGGATTCGGTGATGACGGCGGGTGCTGCTGCAATGAGAGCTACCCGCGACGCACTGGCGACTGGTGAGTGATGGAGGGACGGACGATCTGGTGGGAGGAGGGCGGTGTCGGCCTGATCGACCAGACACTCCTTCCCGGCCGGTATGAGCATGTCGTCTGTACAACGGTTCGCAGGCTGGTTGTAGCGATACAGAGGCTTGAGGTCAGGGGTGCACCGGCACTCGGTGTAGCCGGGGCCTATGGCATCGCTCTCGCCTGTTCGATGGCGCTACAGGAGAGCCCTGATACCTTCCATCAATCTGTTCAACAGGATGCAGCAGCGCTCCGATCTGCCCGCCCGACCGCAGTGAACCTTGCATGGGGTGTGGATCAGGTCCTCGCAGCCGTCATGGAGGAGGATAATCCTGCTGCTGCCGCTCATCTCGCACTCAGACTGGCAGAGGCGCTTGCCGATGAGGATGAGGCGATCTGCAGGCTGATCGGATCGCATGGTGCAGGGATCATCCCTGATGGTGCCACGGTACTGACCCATTGTAATGCCGGTGCCCTCGCCTGCTCAGCATGGGGAACTGCCCTTGGCGTGATCCGATCCGCTGTGGCCGATGGGAAGGATGTCAGCGTCATCTCATGTGAGACACGCCCCCTCCTCCAGGGATCGCGGCTGACGGCGTGGGAGCTTGCAAGAGACGCTATACCGGTGACAACGATCATCGACTCCCAGGCCGCCTACCTGATGCAGAAGGGTGAGGTGGATCTCATCATCGTGGGTGCCGATCGAATCTGCCGTGACGGTCTCTTCAACAAGATCGGCACCTATATGCATGCGGTCACTGCGCGGTATCATCAGATTCCGTTCTATGTTGCCGCACCGAAGTCTACTTTCGATCCATCACGATCTGTTCTCGATGTCATCGTTGAGGAGCGGGAACGTGATGAGGTCGCTGCATTCTGCGGCGTCAGAACCGTTCCTGATGATGTTCCGGTCCGTAATTATGCATTTGACGCAACCCCGTTTGATCTTGTCTCCGGTATCATTACCGAGGAGGGGATCATCACCAGGCCATACGAGCACCCATGGCTTGTGCCCTGAGGCAAGAGGATAAAGGGGTCAATGGTACATACTAGATAGCTATGATCTTTACGGATCCGACCTTGCAGAACCTGATGATCCTTCTTGGAGAGGTGACTCTCTTCATCATCCTCTTCCTCTTTGGAATAGCGATCCTCATGGTTGTTTTAATCGGCACATCGATCCGATCCGGGAAGGTCATCTTCCCCGCTCTCCTCCGCCCCTTTCTGGTCCTGATGGAGGGGTTCGTCAAAGGCCTCTGTGCCTTCATCGGAATTGAGCCAGGAGAGCTCCTGAAGTTTTTAATCAGGCTCGATAACAGAATGAATACAAGTGCGTTCTCTGCAGTTCCTGTAGCAGAGCGGGCCATCTTTCTACCGCAATGCCTTCGATCTTCCAAATGCCCTGCCCACCTCACCCCGGAAGGACTTGCATGTGTCGGCTGCCGGCGATGCGAACTCGGAGCTGCCATCCCGAAGATGGAGGGTCTTGGGTACCGGGTGTTCATCATCCCGGGATCGACATTCATCAAAAGGATGGTCCAGAAATATCGTCCAAAGGCGATTGTGGGTGTCGGATGCCTGATGGAAGTCAAGGAAGGGCTTGAGATGTGCAACCGGATCGGACTCGTCGGAATGGGGGTCGTCACGGTGAAGGACGGGTGCGTCGAGACGATCGTCAACTGGCATGATATCTGCGAGGTGATCACTATCGGAATTGATCCATCATCAATCCCCGATGATTTTGACGTTTCTTCCAACTAATGTTCCTGACTGTATCTTGCCATAGATCAGGACAGAGTTCTCTGATCGCACATCTCCGACACTCACACCCGGTCTGAGGATGATATCACCACCTGCTTCGACGGAGTGAAGATGTGCCCCATCACAGATCGTTGCATTCTCATCGACCCGGAGCGGGCCTTTGATGGTACTCTCCCGCCCGATGACGGCGTTTTTACAGACAATATCCCCTTCGACCGATGACTGCGGGCCAAGTTCAAGATCACCGTCAACGACAAGCCTTCCCCAGAAATGGGTGCGTGTGGGGACCATGAAGTTGCCATGTATATGGACATTTCCTTCAAAGAAGGCTCCGGGTTCTGCAAGATAGGTTGTTTTTCGCTTATAGACTCGCATATCTCCCCTCTATACTAAGCAATTAGTCAATCGGGATAAAGATTTCCATTCCTGCCGCAAGAGCAAAGATGAGCAGGGCTGCATACATCAGGTATGCCAGCTGTTTTGTCACACGAAGGTCCCGTACGCATGCCGGGGTGGAACACCGTCTCACGGAGTAAACGGATTTCAGAATCGCTCCATCCAGAACAAGTATCCCGACAAGGTATGGAAGTCCCCACCAGAGCACCGGAATGAGACTTGCCATGACGGCGATGATGGCGCATCCAAACGCAACTGTTACCGAACGCTGCAGACCAGCGACCATCGGGAAGGTCGTTGCCCCCCCCAGGGCATCTCCATCAATATCCTCTGCATCCTTAAGGATCTCTCGTGCAACCGTTCCGAAGAAGGTAATTGCTACCAGCGGAAGCGTGATGATAAGCCCTTCGATACCGGCGAGTGCCCCCCCGAAAAGGAAGATGCTCCCTGACAGATAGGCGACTGCAATATTTCCGATAAGCATGGCTTTTTTCAGGCTGCGAGCATAGAAGAAGAGAATAAGGGTATTGAAGACGGCAATCGAAAGACAGATCGAATTGGTGAAGAGTGCAGCTCCAATACCTCCGATAAAGAGGAGGAGGGAATATTGTTGTGCTGTCCGAACTGTCATCTCACCCGAGGGTATCGGACGATCAGGCCGGTTGATGGCATCAATTGCAGCATCGTAGGCATCATTGATGGTATTGCCTGCCGCAGTAATCAGAAGGACGGTGACAAAGAGAAAGAGCGTCTCCGGGATGAACGATCCGGCCGCTATAAAATACGCGATGATCGCCGCACCTCCGGCAACGAGGCAGTTCGCAGGCCGAGTGATTCGTATGAATCCCGGTAGATGCATTACGTACTACGTTGGTAGTCAATCTATTTATCATTGGATGTACTATTCCGGCCCTTTCCGGTCTGGAGGATGGTTATAACCGCGAGGACAGGAAAGATCACTGATGGCAGTTTGTAAACCGGATATCCGCCGGGGTAAGAGCAGGTTTAATCAAACAATTTTTGGAATTATACACCCTGCAGAAGAGACGGGCATGGAGGGATTTGAACCCCCGACCATTAGCTTAGGAGGCTAACGCCCTATCCTGACTAGGCCACATGCCCTTTGACCATTATAGTTAGGGTGACGAAGGTATAAGTTTTGCGAAGACCAGGTGTACAGAATGGATTTTGCTTCTGTCGTCGAAGGGACGACCCGGTTTGCCATTCCCCGGCAGGATGATGATGCGCACTTCCCACCAGGGACAGCCCCTGTCTTCTTTAATAAACGGATGGAGCTGAACCGTGATGCCACCATCCTCCTCCTCTCCGAACTCCTCCCATCGGACTATCTCGACCTGATGGCTGCAACAGGCGTCCGGGCACTCCGTGTCGCACATGAATGCGCCATCCCCGTCATCGCCAATGATCGTGATGCTGCTGCTGTCAGGTTTCTGAGAGACAATGCCCGGCGACTCAATCTCCCCATCAGGGTTGTCAACCGTGATGCCCATGCACTCCTTGCAACTGAACGGTTTGAGACGGTGGATCTCGATCCATTCGGGAGCCCCGCACCCTTCATTGATTCATGCATCAGATCTGCACGGCGGTATCTCTTCGTGACCGCAACAGATACCGCACCACTCTGTGGCGCCCATCTGAAGGCAGGTATGCGACGGTATGCAGCCCGGCCGATGAATACCGATTACCATCCCGAGGTGGGGCTCAGGATGCTTATCGGCCATGTGGCACGGGAGACGATGAAGTATGACCGGGGTATCGAGCCGATCCTCTCTTTTTCGTTTGAGCATTTTCATCGGACACATCTGCGGCTCATCCCCGGTGTACGGGCAGCTGACAGAACACGTACATCCCTTGGCTATATCCACCAGTGCCCCACCTGTGCATACCGGGAGGTGGAGGCAGAACTGCTCCCAGGATCCGTTATCTGCCCGTATTGTTCAAAAAAGACTGATCCCATCGGACCACTCTGGATCGGAGAGATCATCAACCGTGAGATTGTACAAAATCTTCTTGAGAGGATTCCGACGATGATCCTCGGATCAAAAGCGAGGCTGACCCGCCATCTCACCCTCCTCCTGGGAGAACTGCCGCTCCTGCCTCATTATGATTATCATCTGATGGCAAAGAGGACCGGGGCATCACCCCCGGCGATGGAGATTTTTTTGACCCGGTTGCGGGAGAGGGGGTACCGGGCGAGCAGGGCTCATTACTCCGGGACTGCCGTACTGACAGATGCCCCTCTGGATATTATTCAGGATGTCTTCAAAGTTTCGTAACGATGGTGAGGATATCACCGTCTGCGAGGACATGAGGGAGGCCCACACGCTGGGCATCATGCTTGACCGAGTCTCCCCAGACCTTCGCATATCTGAATCTGTCAACGAACTCCCGGTGAAGCCGGTTGCAGACATCCTCAACGGTGCTGTCCTTTCTGATGATGAGTGGCTCTTCCATATCGGCAGGGCCTCCAACCGGCTTTAGGAAGATCTGTATGAACCCCAGATGATTGTAAATGGCATCCTTCAGCCCGGTGATGTTGTACCCGGAGACTGCCGAGATCATGATCGGCGGCTGTCCAAACTGTTCTGTGAGGTGGCTCTCGATCTCGCCGCGTGTCTGATCATCAACGAGATCAACCTTGTTGATGGCAACAAAGGCAGGGATGTACCTGCGGTTGCCGATCATTGCATCGATGAAATCCTCCTGTGTCACATTTCCGCGGATGAGGACATCGGCATTGACAATCTTATTCTCTGCAAGGATGGTCCGGATCTCATCGAGATCCAGTGTGGCTGTCCCGACGGTATTGAGCCTGACACCGCCCATCCCGCTCTTCTTGATGGTGATATCCGGCTGTGGTTTGTTGATCCTGATCCCGGCATCATATAACTCTTTCACCAGGACATCGATATGCCGGTCATTGAAGACATCCCCGAGGATAATAATGAGATCTGCCGTCCGAACGACTGCGATAACCTCTTTCCCACGCCCCTTCCCCATCGCTGCACCGGCAATAAGCCCGGGAATATCCAGGATCTGTATCTTTGCACCTTTGTACTCCATCAATCCGGGGACGACGGTGAGCGTGGTAAACGCGTATGCGGCCGTCTCACTCTTCGTTCCGGTCAGTGAGTTTAAGAGTGTTGATTTACCGACCGATGGAAATCCAACGAGGACAACTGTCCCATCCCCGGACTTCTTGACAGAATAGCCTTCTCCCGTTCCGGAGGATTTCATGGCGCGGGCAACCGCCTCATCTTTGAGTTTGGCGATTTTTGCCTTTAAGCGGCCGATGTGGAGGGATGTTGCTTTATTGTATTTCGTATTCTTGAGCTCATCCTCAATCTCACGAATCTGCTCTTCAAGGCTACTCATTCCTATATTATGGGCTCTCTCTCTTCATGAATCTATGGAATCGCCCATCCCGGATCTGAATCATAACGATTAAATATTCAGAAGATATAGTTAATAGGGCACAAGCGTTGCTGATATAGTGTAGTCGGTCAATCATGTAGGACTCTCACTCCTACGACTGGGGTTCAAATCCCCATATCAGCATTCTGTCTGCTTTCTTGTCGTTTTTCCTTTTGTAACTTTTATTCGACATCCTTTCAGTGACTACTCCCCCGACTAAAGTCAGAGGCATCTATGCAGTATTTGCAAGAGATTGTAGCCCCAATCTCATGATATTACGAGACGCATTCAGATCGCGATCCATAATCAACCCACAATGAGAACAGGTATGGACTCGATCAGAGAGTGTCTTTTTCACGATGGCACCACAGGTTGAACACATTTGCGTCGTATGAGCCGGATTCACAAGAACAACCTGACAACCAGCTTCTTCCGCTTT
>NZ_JWHL01000032.1 GCF_018132105.1 Methanocalculus chunghsingensis
ATCAATACCGGATCCTCCATCGGATCCGGATCCCGGATAGCCCCCCATTCGTACGTCGACGGGGTGTATGATGACGAGAGTGTCATAACGAGGTGAACACAAGATGCAGGCAGTTATTCTGGCAGGCGGGGAGGGCTGGCGGCTCCGGCCCCTCACAAAGAACCGTCCAAAGGCACTGATACCGGTCGGCAACCGGCCGATCATTGATTACGTCATCGATGCTCTCCTTGAGGCAGGAATCCGTGACATCACCGTCGTCGTCGGATACCGGAAGGAGCAGGTGATCCGGCATTTAAATACCCTGGACCATGAGGTGCAGGTGGTTGTCCAGGAACGGCAGCTCGGCAGCGCCCATGCCCTCGCCTGTGCCATTCCTAAGATCCATGATACCACCCTGGTCATCTCAGGCGACAACTACATCGATACCGCCTCTGTCCTGATGATGCAGGGGAAGGAGAATGCCATCCGGGTCAGCCCATCCATCGCTCCGGTCCATTACGGTGTGGTGACGGTCAATAACGGCCTTGTCACATCATTTGTCGAGAAGCCGGAGGAGAAGGGGATCGCCCTTGTCAGCAGCGGCCTCTATCTCTTCACCCCCGAGGTGATCAGATCGATCCAGGAACGTGAGCTTCCAGAGCTTCTCAACCGTCTCATTGCAGAGAAGGTACCGATCCGGGCGGTTGAAGGGGGGGAATGGGGTGATGCGATCCATGCATGGGATCTCATCTCCCAGAACAACCATCTCCTCAGGCTCACCACACCCGGAAGGAGCGGGATGATCAGCCGTTTCGCAACGATCACCGGGAAGGTCTCAATCGGGGCACGGAGCAGTATCGGCCCCGGCACCGTCATCACCGGGCCTGTCAGGATTGGGGAGGATACGACTATCGGCCCCAATGTCGTCATCGGCCCGGACGTCAGTATCGGAGATCGTGCCATCATAGAGCCGTTCTCATACCTGGCAGACTGTATCATCATGGATGACGTCCGGATCGGATCTCATGGAAGGATCGCTGATGCTGTCATCGGGGATGGCTGCAGTATCGGTGATCACCTCTCCACCATCACCGGTGAAGGATACTTCGGTCTGGGTGAAGGTGAGACGAAGATCTTCCATCAGGGAAGGTTCGGTGCGATTCTTGGGGATAACGTCACCATCGGATCATCGGTTGTCCTCACCGCCTGTATCATCGGAAACAACAGCACCATCCGATCCGGCAGACGGCTTGACGGAGAGATCCCGGATGGATCACGGGTGATATAAATGTGTGGAATCGTCGGGTACATCGGCCGCCGCCCTGCTCAGGCGATCGTCACCGAGGGGCTTAAGCGCCTCGAGTACCGGGGATATGACTCGTTCGGGGTCGCCACACTGGATACAGTGATCACGATAACCAAAAAGAGCGGACGGATATCCGATGCGGGCGGATCACTTGCCGGCCTGAAGGGAAGTATCGGGATCGGCCATACCCGGTGGGCGACGCATGGTGAGCCGAATGATCGTAACGCACATCCCCATCTGGACTGTGCCGAACGGATCGCCGTTGTCCATAACGGGATCATCGAAAACTATGCGGAGCTTCGGCGTGAACTGACCGAAAGGGGCCATACATTCAGATCCGAGACTGATACGGAGGTGATCGCCCATCTTGTCGAGGAGCGGTACGATGGGGATCTCCTTGCAACACTGGAAGAGATCATCCCCCTCCTCTCGGGATCCTTCGCCATCCTTCTTCTTGCGGAAGGGGAGGATCGGATCGTCGCTGCCCGGATGGCAAGCCCGCTCGTCATCGGGATTGGGGATCGCGAACTTCTTGCCGCATCCGATGTCACCCCGCTCATCGAGAATACACGGCGGGTCATCTACCTCGAGGACGGGGACTCTGTCGAGCTGACGAGAAACGGGTACCGGATACGCAATGGCGGTATGCCGGTGGAACGGGAGATCACCGAGGTGGACTGGGATATCGAGGATGCACGCCTCGGCGGTTTCCCCCATTACATGCAGAAGGAGATCTTCGAGCAGCCCCAGGTCTTCTATAATACCCTTCAGGCGGTCCGGGAGTCCCCGGATGCACTTGATCTCCTCAGAGGCCGGGATCGTCTTACCATCGTCGCCTGTGGATCCTCCTATCATGCAGGACTCCTCTACAAATACCTCCTCGAGATGTACTGCGGGGTAGCTGTGCTTGTCGAGCAGGGATCCGAGTTCAAGTACTATCCCCCACCCCTCTCGGGAACGGTCATCGGGATATCCCAGTCGGGAGAGACGGCAGACACGCTTGCCGCCCTGAAGATGGCGCAGAGCCGGGGATGTAAAACCGTCGCCGTCACCAATGTCGTCGGATCAACGATAACAAGGATGACGGATGCGACGATCCATCTCCGGGCAGGGCCTGAGATGAGTGTTGCGGCGACGAAGTCATTTATTGCACAACTCGCCGCAGGCCTTGGGATCACGGATGCCCTCACAGATGGCAGCCACGCAGAAGAGAATACACGAATCAATGTACGGATCGAAGAGATCCTGACGATCCCGATCACCGAAGCGGTCGGGCTCTGCTCATCGGCATCCTCGCTCTTCTACATCGGCCGGGGGCTCTTCTACCCTGCGGCACTCGAGGGTGCCCTGAAGATGAAGGAGATCTCCTATATCCATGCCGAGGGGTATGCTGCAGGGGAACTGAAACACGGCCCCTTCGCCCTCCTCTCCGGTGAGACCCCGGTCATCGCCATCGCCATCCCGGGTGCGGCATACCCGGTGATGTTATCCAATATCAAGGAGATCAAGGCGAGGGGGGCTCCCGTGATCGCCATCGGGCTTGCCGGGGATATCGAGCTTGCGGAGCTTGCGGATATCTTCATCGAGCTTCCAAAGGCTCCCGAGTCAACCGCCGTGGCCACCGTCTCGGTCCTCCTCCAGCGGCTTGCGTATGAGACGGCCGATTCCCTCGGCCGCGACATCGACAAGCCACGGAACCTTGCAAAGAGTGTCACGGTTGAGTAGGTGAGGGAATATGTCCGGTGTCTGTGCCATCAGGGGGGAGATCTTCTCGCTCCATCATATCGAGAAGCACCCTGAGGCGGCACCCCGGCTCAGCAGGACGGGGGAAGGGATTCCGCCAGGCGTTGCCATCAGGGAGCCGGTCCTTGCATCCGAGGAGGAGCTTACGCTGATCCATACACCGGAACATGTCAGGATGATCCGGCAGTTCTCGGAGTTCGGGGGTGTCCGGTTCATCGATCCCGACACCTATGTCACCTCACGTTCATTTGAAGTCGCCTCATATGCCGCCGGATCATCGATCAATGCAGCGGAACGCGCCCTTGATGGAGAGCGGCCGTTTGCGCTTGTCCGGCCGCCGGGCCACCATGCCGAACCGGACAGGGCGATGGGCTTCTGCCTCTTCAATAATGCCGCGATAGCCGCTGCCTCCATCCTGACGACGAGGGACCGGGTCGCCATCCTCGACTGGGATGTCCATCATGGCAATGGCACACAGAAGGCCTTCTACCGGAGTGACCGGGCCCTCTTCCTCTCGATTCACCAGAGTAACAGCTTCCCCCGGACCGGCTGGATCGATGAGATCGGCGAGGGGCCGGGGCGGGGATACACCCTGAATGCACCGGTTCATCCGGGGGGGACGATCACCGATTTCCGCTATATCATCTCGGAGATCTTCATCCCCGCCATCGAACGGTTCAGGCCGGATGCCGTGATCATCTCGGCAGGACAGGACGCACTTGAT
>NZ_JWHL01000036.1 GCF_018132105.1 Methanocalculus chunghsingensis
CCCAAACTTTTCCACACATAGGGAATAATCTCTTCACATAGTACTCTTTTCATCAAACCATGGCTACACAACCAAAAGATCTATATAGTATTATTCCCTAATATTATTACATGGAAGACTGGGCAAGAGAGTGGCTTACAAAACAGCGCGAGATGGGAAAGAAGTGCCTTGAGATCAAGTATATCCAGGGCAAACCCTACGTCTATTATTCAACCAGCACCTACAACAGGGAAACAAAGAAGACAAAGAAGATCTCGGAATATATCGGACGACTCACTCAGGACAGAGGTCTTCTTGCCAAGGGTTCAACCCGCCCGTCCCAGGAGGCAACTACAACGGATAGAACCATTCCACGACCCCGATCAGCACATGAATATGGGAATGCAAAGCTGCTGAGTGAAGAGTTTCAGGAGCTTGTGCCGATTCTCACCGAGGCGTTCCCGGATCACTGGGAAGAGATTCTCGCCCTTGTCTTCACCCGCGTCTCCGGCTACCTTCCTCTGAAACGAGTCAAATCAGCATGGGAAAAACTGGATAATCAGCTGGATATCTCCCCGAATTGTTCTCCCAAAACCCTTTCTCTCACACTCCGGGCTATCGGCGATGACATTATCGGACAGGATATGGTCTTCAAACACCTCTGCCAGGGAAACAAGCATCTTATCTATGATCTCTCGTTTGTCTTCTCCCTCTCAGATAACCTCTCTCTTGCAGAATGGGGCAGGAACCATGAAGAGATTGCCCTTCCTCAGGTAAATTTAGCCCTTTTTTGCGGCCTTGAAACTGGCCTCCCGGTGATGCTTCGAGCTATTCCCGGATCAGTGAAGGATGTCAAAACACTTCTTCCTTCGATGGATGAGTTGCAACTTGAGGATGCCATCCTCATCCTTGATCGGGGCTTTGTTTCAGAGGAGGTGCTGCAAGGGATATTTGAGCGAAATTGTTCTGCTGTTGCTCCACAACGACGGAATAGCACGTACTTCGAAACTCGTATTCATCTTAAAGAAAAGTTTTTGTACCACAAACGACTGATTCGGGGTGGCAAACGAGAGATTGGAGGGAAGTTCCTGTATCTCTTTGAGGATAAGGACCTGGAGCTTGAGGAGTGCAAAACGCTCTTGAAGAACGTCACGAAGGGAAAGATTACCGAGAATGAAGCGAAGAGCCGGGAGAAATTAGCCGGGAGAATTCTCTTTGTTTCGAATGTCGATAAAGCTCCACAGGAGATATATGAACTCTACAAAACCCGGGATCTTGTGGAAAAACACTTTGATACGCTGAAAAATGAGGTGCAGGCTGATGTTTTGTATCTCGG
Organism: Methanocalculus chunghsingensis; assembly: GCF_018132105.1. Classification (GTDB taxonomy): domain Archaea; phylum Halobacteriota; class Methanomicrobia; order Methanomicrobiales; family Methanocorpusculaceae; genus Methanocalculus; species Methanocalculus chunghsingensis. Next base: position 1,316 of record NZ_JWHL01000036.1, read on the forward strand.
TGATCGGAGTGCTGTCTGTGGACACCTGTTTGTTGGGTTTCTCTGTCTGTATCTCTATTGCAAGCTTCAAGCACTTATTAAAAGGGCAGATTTGACAGCTGAATATTCTCCAAAAGATCTTCTCCTGATCTTTTCAAAGGTGATGCGAATCTCCTATGACGGATTTGACCAGATCACCGAGGTGCCGAAGAAGGTTCGGGATCTCGAGAAGAAGTTGAAACTTAATTTATTCCCTAAGTGAGAGCATAGTTTGGG
>NZ_JWHL01000016.1 GCF_018132105.1 Methanocalculus chunghsingensis
TACCTCTTCAAGCAGGGTGAGCTGATCATCAACGAAGGCGAGATCGTCAGCAACGGCAACAAGAGAACCCTCTGGGTGGATGTAAAGACGAACGAGAACCCACAGGTTCAGCGTGATATCGCCCTGAAGTTCAACAAGTTCTACACGATCAACCAGAACAACTACGAGGTGGCCTCACACCACTATGTGCCAAACCCGTACGTCATCGAGATTGATGCAACGATCTGAGGTGAGTGAAAAATGTTTACAACCGGCTGTGAACCTGCCGATGCCTGGGATATCGTCTCAAAGATGGAGATGGAAGGAAATCTCTCTCTTCCATCGATTCAGGATCGGCTCTCAGCACCCCCGGAAGGCCACACCGATCCCGTCAAAAGGATGATCCTGATGCAGGAGATTCTCGTTGAGATGGGTGTAACCGGATAAAAAAAGAGTGTTATGCTGTTCTGAACTTCCGGTTGGCTTCAAGGGTCTCCTCGGCAAACCGGGAGACCCGGGTAACCATCTGGTTGACCTCATCAACGCTCGCTGAGACCTCTTCGGTGGCAGCGGCGGTATCCCCTGCCTCATGGCCGGTCTTCTCCATCAGATCGGTCATCTCATGGATGCTTGCGGTGATCTCTTCAACCGTTGCTGCCTGTTCCTCTGCGGCACTGGCGACCTCTTCGATATTTCTTGAGATACTCTCGACTGAGCTGACGATATCATTAAAGGCGGCGATCGTCTGCTGCATCTGATCAGATCCGTCTTTGACGACGAGTGTGGCGTTCTTCATCGCTGATGATGCCCGTTCTGCACCAGTTCTGAGGTTGCCGATCATCTCGGTGATGTTCTCTGCAGAGTTTCGTGACTCCTGTGCGAGCGCCTTGACCTCGGAAGCCACGACGGCAAAGCCCCGCCCGGCATCTCCCGCACGGGCTGCCTCGATGGCGGCGTTTAAGGCGAGAAGGTTCGTCTGATGGGCAAGATCCGAGATGACCCCGACGATCTTTCCGATCTGATTCATCTGGGTATTGATGTCTTTAATGATCACATCGATCTCTGCGGTGGCGGTATTGATCTCCCCCATCCCGGCTTCGGCACGGGCAGCGATCTTTGCACCATCTTTGGACTTCTCATCTGCGGTCCGGGAGATGGCAGCGACCGACTCGGCACTTGAAGTCACCTCCTCAACAGCAGCAGAGAGATCCTCCATCGCCCGGAGGACCTGCTGTGCAGAATGGGTGGCTTTTTCAATGTTCCCGCTGACCCGGCCGGTGCTGGCTGCGATCTGCTGGGTTCCGTTTGCCACCTCATCAAGGCTTGCATCCGCCTCATTTGCCGCCCCGGCAAGCTCTTCCATCAGCTGTATTGACTGCTGAACCAGGGTGGAGACGTTTGCCGAGACTTTATTTAACGACTCCTTGATGGTGACAAATTCTCCCCTGACATTCAACTGCGGATTGACGGTCACCGAGAAGTCGCCATCCGCAAATGCTCCGGTGACCCTGTTGACTTCCCTGACGAGGCCGTTGAAGGCACGCCCCATCCGGTCGAGTGAGGCCTTGAAATCCGCCCAGTCCCCTTCTGTCCGGATAGATGTATCGAAGGTTGCGCCAAAGTTGGCTACCGCATATGATCCGCAGATCCGCATCGCCTCATTGACCCGTATGGTGACGGCATCAAGGATATGGTTCATCCCCTCGATGATCTCCCTGAACTCTCCCGTATGTCTGGATGTATCGGCCCGGGTGGAGAGTTTCCCCCCGATGACGGCATCGATGATCGTATCGGTATCTGCTTTGAGCATCTTCAGTGATTTCTGTACTTCTATGAGGGCGCTGTCGATCCGGGAGAAGATCTCTGCTGCTTTATCCGAATCCTGGTCACTCTTTGTCGGGGTAAGGTTGAAGTCTGTCCTTCCTTCGGCGATCTTTTTGAGATTCTCTGCGGTTCTGGTAAATTCGGCTCCAAGGAATGCCCCCTGTTTCTTCTCACGGCTGATATCGTCTGTGATATCGCGGCAGCTCCCCCGGACACCCTGTGAATGGCCGTGCTGATCTTTTACAAACGTGCAGAAGATTCCAATCCAGCGTTCTGTTCCCTTTTTATGCCTGATCCGGAAGGTGACATACCGTGAATCCCGGTCACGGACTGCAAGGGCCTTCTCCACCTTCTCCAGATCTTTCTGGTGAATGATCCGTTTGAAGAGGCCGGCATCCCTCTGGAAGTCGGCAGGGGTATAGCCGGATATTCGCTCGCAGGACGGAGAGACATAGGTGAATGTCCCATCTGATCCAAGAAGGAACTCCCAGTCATGGGTGGCATCGAGGATCAGTTTATAGAGTGTCAGATCATCTGCTGTCGTCATGAAGTCTTCTCCGGTGTTGCCCCTCTTCTGGAGGCCTCATCGGTAAATAATAAATGAGAATTTCGTCTCCCGTAAAATAAAACATCCGATCAGATGAAGGTCATATTTTTAGTTATTTATACTTTCTAACAAATATTTAGTTTTTGTTTCTTGAAGTTCTGTATTTGCTTTTATTAATTTGCTGTTTTGGTAGTTGAGATCGTAGCTGGACATTCATCAGGGACAATTTATTCTAGTGGCAACTCTAATATGTGGTTGGCTTATGCTTACAAATGAAGAGCAAAGAGTGAACATCTATACCACAGATACATATCCAACGGACCCTCATCAGGTGACACATGAGACTGAGCTGAGTGCTCTTAATTTAAACTGGACCGAAAAAGACCTTCCAGAAAGAGTACGGACAAAACATGTACACCGCCTTCATCCATATCTTGGGAAATATATACCTCAGCTTGTCGAAGTTTTTTTGCGTAAGTATTTTGTTGCGGGTCAGACAATTCTTGATCCTTTTTCAGGTTCAGGAACAACTCTTGTTCAGGCAAATGAGTTGGGAATGAATGCAATTGGCTATGATATTTCTGCTTTTAATGTCCTCCTCGCCAGGGCAAAAACTGCTGAATATGATTCCTCCTTAGTTAAAAAAGAGATAAATGAGATTCTTGAGTTAGTACAGGCAACAATCGGGATAGATCCAGGTCAGCAGAAACTCTGGATGGAGTGTACGAAAGGACCTTATCTATCATCTAATAATAATGAATATCTTGAGAGATGGTTTGCGCCCCAGGCACTTAGGGAGTTACTGACATATCGCTATTATATTGAAGCGGGTGATTTTGAATATAAGGATCTGTTGAAGGTCATTCTCTGTCGCTCTGCTCGTTCTGCACGGCTAACAACACATTTTGATCTGGATTTCCCAAAAAAGCCGGTAACGGAACCTTATCACTGTTATAAACATAGAAGGATTTGTCACCCTACCCAGGAATCCTTTAAATTTTTAAAGCGATATAGTGCAGATACCATAAAACGTGTTTCAGAGTTCTCTTCATTAAGAAGTCGGGCGAGCGTAAAAGTTCATCATGAAGACTGCCGAAATGTTGATTTCCCAGAGGTTCATGGTGTCGTTACCAGCCCTCCGTATGTGGGTCTCATTGACTATCATGAACAACATGCATATGCGTACCATCTTCTTGGGCTTGAAGACAAGCGAGGGGATGAGATCGGACCTGCCGCAAATGGAAAGAGTCGGATCGCAAAAGAGACATATCAAAAGGATATTGCAGATGTCTTCCAAAGAATAGTAAAAACAATGGTTCCAGGCGGTCACTTGATTGTTGTCGCAAATGATCGCGACAATCTCTATGAAGGGATTGCGGACAGTCTGGATGTTGAGGTTGAAGACATCATTCAACGTCATGTTAATCGGAGGACCGGGAGGCGCTCGACAGAGTTCTATGAATCAATTTTTATCTGGAGAAAAATGGATTGATAAGGTGTTATTATGTCCGATCATGAAGGTATGAAGTTGGCTATCCAGAAAGTCATTATCCAAATGATGAATAACGTCATGGATCGAGTTTTGTACTCGGATCCATTTGTAGAAGAGGAGCATCAATCCAGGAAGCCACTCTATTCTGCCCTTGTCCCGGATGAGATATTCAAGGGATCCCATTTTGAGAGACGTTTTGTTACACCATTTGGCAAAGTCTGGGAGAAACTTGCCGTCGTTGCCGCAGAGAGTGGTCTTGGGTATGGCTCGATGGAACACAGGATTGACGGCCTCGTTCGGGAAGGTTGTCTAAACCGGATCGCAGAAGTTCTCAACCGGCTTGAGCACGCACAACGGAACCGGGATCGCACCAGGCCTGACTGGAAGGCCGAGCTGGCATACATCATGGAGGGAAGGGGCGAGCTGATCCCGGTTTCCGTCATCTGTGATCTCTATGTGGAAGATACGGAGAATAATAAACGATATGCCTTTGAACTGAAAGCACCGCTCCCAAATAGCGATCAGACGAAGGTGAGTAAGGAGAAGATATTGAAGTTGCATTGTATGGAGCCCCCCGTAGTTGATGGGGCGTATTTTGCATTGCCTTATAATCCCTATGGCACCCGGGAGAATTATTCCTGGAGCTTCCCGATGCGATGGTTTGATATGCACTTAGATGAGGTTGTCCTTATAGGTGATGACTTTTGGGATACAATTGGAGGGGCTGGAACATATGATGCATTCATCTCAGCTATCAATGAGATCGGACCTGAATATAAAGATAGGATTTATCGGGAATATCTGGGGATAGAACCCCCCTTAACATACAGTCCGACACGATCCCTTCTGCGTGAGCAACCTATGGAATACCAGAAGAAGGTACAACGATGATGCCTGTATCATCAGGTACCTTTTGTTTTACTCCCTCCTCCACCCCCCCTTCGGCACCTGCATCTCAAACCGTGCCCCTTCTCCATACACCCCGGTCTCCCTGATGGTGATCCCGGTGATTGCAAGGATCTCGCGGGTGAGGAAAAGGCCAAACCCTGTGTTCTTTCCAACACCACGGCTGAATATACGCTCCTTCTGATCATCGGGAACGCCGGGTCCGTCATCCTCCCAGATGATGATAAGATCGCCATCCTGGGTCTCAGAATGGATCGTAACGCCCGTCGCCCCGTCTGCATGGCGGATGGTGTTGTCCATCAGGTTTGTAAAGACCTTCTCAATCATCGGGTCGGCGAGGATCTGGTATGCTTCAGGGTTGCTCTGAATCGGAAGGTCTCTTCTCTCAAGCTTTCTGATGAGATCCCTGATCTGAAGCCATTCCGGCTTCTTCACACCGAGCTCTTCATAGGTGCGGGTAAACTCGATCTGCCGATGGATGGCATCTGCTGATCTCTTCAGCTTCTCAAGATAGCCTGCCTGAACCGGATCGACACTTATCTCGGAGGCAAATCCCAGAAAGCCCTGAAAGACCATGATCTCATTGAGGATATCATGGCGGGTGATGGATGACAGGGTCTGGAGTTTCTTGTTTGCGGTATGGAGGGCATCTTCTGCCTGCTTCCGATCGGTGATATCCTGTCCCTGTGCGATCGTCGCAATGACGGTCCTGCCATCATTACCGGTAATATTTGCCGAGTTCCAGAGGACAGCCCTGACATCGCTGTTCCGGGTCTGGATCGGGATCTCGATCACCTCCCAGGATCGTCCGGATGTCGCCTCATGGATCAGCTCCATCGCCCGTTTGCGCTCTTCTGGGGGGAAGAGGATGCCGAGATCTGAGATGAGCGCCTCACCCATCGGGATCCCGGAGAGCCGTTCAAATGCCCTGTTGAATCGTGTTATCCTATAGTCGGGATCCCATACGACGATCGGGGCATTGGCATAGGAGATGAGCTTATCGAGATAGTCGTTCTTTTCGATGATCTCCCCCTGCATCCGGTATATCTCTTCAAACTGTGCCCTCATCTCCGCTTCTGCCGCTTCAAGCTCATCATTGCGCTCGTTAAGGATCCGGTTTGCGGCATCCAGTTCACTGTTCTTTGCCGCAAGCATCTCTTCAGAACCCTTCCACTGTTCGGTGAGGAATGTGATGATCAGGGCGAAGAAGATGAAGATTCCTGCCCTGATGATGCCGTTTGCGAGCTCGCCAATGCCTGCATAGCTGAGGAGAAGGATGAGATAGAGTGCTGAGAGAAGGATAGAGAAGAGGAATCCACGCCGGAGATAAAAGATGCAGGCGAGGGTAATCGGGATATAGTAGAGGTTCTGGAATATGATGTAGAAGCCCGAGGAGAGTGAGAATATCGTTAAGGCAAGAGAGACAGCGGTTGTACTGATGACTGCGCCAAGAGCGACCCTTGTATTGAGGGGGATATTCATCTCTCTTTTATTATTGCATGCTCCGGGTATTAATTACCTCTTTTATTTCGCCATGCCCCCTCCGGCACCTGCATCTCAAACCGTGCCCCTTCTCCATACACCCCCGTCTCTGAGATAGTGATCCCGGTGATGGCGAGGATCTCGCGGGAGAGGAAGAGGCCAAGGCCGGTATGCCTTCCAACACCCCGCTCAAATATCTGTTCCTTCTGATCACCGGGGATGCCGGTTCCGTTATCCTCCCAGATGATGATGAGATCGCCTTTTCGGATCTCACAATGGATTGTAACGCCGGTTGCACCCTCAGCATGGGATCGTGTATTCTCCATCAGGTTTGCAAAGACCTTCTCGATCATGGGGTCGGCGAGTACCTCGTATCCACTGCAGTCATGCCGTATCGGGAGACGTGTATCGTTGATCCCTTTCATCATGGCGGAGATGGCAGACCATGCCGGCTTCTTCACCCCAAGCTCCTCATAGCTGCGGGTAAATTCAATCTGTCGTTCTATTGCTTTTGCAGCCTTCCTCACCTCGCTGAGATATCCTGCCTGCTCAGGATCAATGCTCTTCTCCCCGGCAAATTCAAGGAACCCCTGCAGTGCCATAATCTGGTTCTGGATGTCATGCCGGGTGATGCCTGAGAGAATCCGGAGTTTTTTGTTTGCTGTATGGATCGCCTCTTCTGCGGCTTTCCGTTCGGTAATATCCATTCCAAACTCGATGAGCCCGATGATCTCTCCCTTCTCATCATAGACCGGACATCCCCGGAGATGGAAGCATCTTCCGTCCGGAGTCGTGACCACCTCTTCTTCAACCTCCCCTGTCGCCAGGGATCGAATCAAGGGACAGTTCCCGCAGGGATCAGTTCGGCCATGCCAGATCTCATAACAATGGCGGCCGATGAGTTTCTCTGGATCGGATCCGACCGAGTCTGCTGAGACTTTGTTTGCATACACTACCCTCAAACCGGTATCATAGTATGCGAGCATCACCGGCATTGAGTTGAGAATAGCCGTCTTTTCGGCTTCAGATTGTTTCAGAGCTGATTCTGCGGCCCTGCGCCCGGTGATATCGCGTGATATACCAAGGATCCCGGTTGGATGCCCTTCATCATCCCGAAGAAGACGTGCAGTGTTCTCAACCAGTATCGTTCTCCCGTCCCTGCAGTACTCTTCGGTCTCAAAGAATACTGTTCTCTCCGGATCTGCGCTCCCGGATGCTTCAAGCGCCATCTCCTCATCAAATCGTTTCCGAAGCGACGCATATGATGCAGGGGTCATTATGTCCTGAACCGTCTGTGCCAGCGACTCCTCCACCGTAAAACCCTTCATCTTCAGCACCGATGGGCTGATATACCGGAGTTGAAAGTCCATATCAAAGATCCAGATATTATCCGCGGTATTCTCAGCAATCAACCGGTACTTCTCCTCACTCTCTCTGAGCGCCTCTTCTGCGGCCTTCCGTTCGGTGATATCATGAAGCCGCTCGATGATCAGCTCGACCTCTCCCTCATCATTGAGGATTGGACTGCTGGTGCACTCGATATATCTCCCCAACTCAGGGGAGTACCTCTCTATCGTCTCACGCTGCTTTGATTGCACCGCCAATGATGTTGCACAGTCATGGCAGGGTTCTCTTCTCCCGATGAGCTCATAGCATCTCTTTCCATCCGCATCTTCTGGACGAAGACCAAGGATCTCATACCCTGCCTTATTGTACCTGATGATGGTGTGATCAGGCCGCTGGAGGCCGACGATGTCCGGGACGCCATCAAGCATCGCCTCAATGAGCCACTTACTCTTCTCTGCCTCAAGCTCTGCCCTCTTCTGCCCGGTGACATCATTATAGACCGCGACCACTTCCCCGCTTCCGAGCCTGAAGACACGGTTTTCATACCAGTTTTCGTATCTGTCATCTGTATAAACCGCCTCGGGGAAGTATTGAGGAACCCCGGTCTTCCAGACCTGCTGAAAGACCGGGATCAACCCGTACTCATCGATGGTGGGGCGTAGATCTCCGAGGCTTTTTCCGATGACATCCTTCTTTTGCCTCCTCTCGATCTCACAAGCCATCCGGTTGAAGTCCTTAATGATGTAATCGTCTCCGGATGATCCATCATTTCTGACCTCGTAGATGGCAACGCCACTTGTTATCGTATCAAAGAGGCCGGAATAAAGCTCTTCACTCTTCCGGAGGGCCTCTTCAGCCCGCTTCTTCTCGGTCACATCGCGTGAGACGATGAGGATTGCAGTCGGCTTCCCGTCTGTGTCCCGGAGGAAACTGAGGGTATTATTCACCAGGATACGGGATCCGTCTTTATGGTACTCCTCGAGATCAAGGGATATGCTCCCGATGGGTTCACCGGACTCCTCCCGGCGTATCGCCTCGTCAAAGGTGGAGAGGACCACCCGGAGCGAATCCGGTGTCAGTATCTCGTCAAGTGGCTGTGCCATGGCCTCCTCAACGGTAAATCCGCGTAATGCCTCGATTGACGGACTGACATAGGTGAGGTGGAATGAGAGATCTGCGACGGTGATCGTCTCGGTCATATTCCCAGTGATAAGGCGGAGCTGCGACTCGCTCTGCTGAAGTGCGTCCTCTGCCTCCTTCCGGTCGGTGATATCGTAGATCGAGGCGACTGACTGCCCGGTTCCCGGAATCATTCCGACGGTAAGAAGTGTGGTATGGCTGCCCCCTGCATGGTCGATGAAGGTAAAGTCGTATGTCCGCGGAGCTTCACCAGATTCCTCTCTCCTCTGCCGGTGATAGGTCTTCATCCTCTCACGATCATCATCCCCCACAAACCTTGTCCAGCTCATCCCGGTTACTTCGTCCTTTGAATAGCCCGATAGCACTTCAAATGAGCTGTTTGCAAGGGCGATCGTGGTATCCGGGTTGATGATGATCGTTGCGGCATGCGTATGTTCAAAGATGGCCTGATACAGTCTCTCGGATTGGCCAAGCCGTTGTTGTGCCAACGTGATCTCATCAAGCTGTTGCCGAAGCTCTTCTTCAGCCGCCGCCAGCCTCTCATATGATCTCTGGAGTGCCCTGTTCTTCTCTTCAAGCTCTTCTTCCCGATCCTTCAGCTCAGTGATGTCACGGCCGACCGACTGATATTCCCTGCACTCTCCAGTTTCATCAAAGATTGCTGTTGTACTCCATCTCTGCCAGGTGGTCCTGCCGTCCGGCATGATGATCCGCTCCTCGATGATACATGAAGGGTGGTCAGGGGTGAGGGATGCGAAGAGTGCGGTGACATTCTCACGATCATCCGGATGGATCTCTGGCATGAACCGGCTGTCGATGATATCCTCAGCAGTCATCCCGAAGGCACGGGAGTATGCCTCATTGACAAAGATGACCTCTCCACTCGGACGGAATCTGCATATGAGCTCAGTCTGAGCCAGAACGACACTGCGATACCGGCACTCGCTCTCCACAAGAGCCCTCTCAGCCTCCCTTCGGCGTACCGCATACCTGATCTTGTTGATCAGCTCCGCAAACTGTGCTTTTGGATTTCCACCTTTCTGGAGGTAGAAGTCGGCGCCATTGTTCAGCGCATCGATCACGACATCCTCCCGCCCTCTCCCGGTGAAGATGATAAAGGGTGTTGTATCGCCTGTTGAACGGAGGTGCTTCAGAAAGGCGATCCCATTCATCCCCGGCATCTGGTAATCGGAGACTATCGCATCGAAGTGATTGTTGTTTCGGAGGGCAATCGCCTCCTCTGCGTTCTCCACGGTTGTGACGGCGATATCTCCTGCCCTCTCCAGAAAAATCTTTCCTATCTCAAGGAGAGCAGGTTCGTCATCGACATACAGGAGTGAGATTGCTGATCGCTCATCACCGGGAGATATCATTACTCTATCATCTACATCAGGAGTGATAATAGCTTCTGTACTCTGGGAAATCCTGAAGGCATGATGAAAAAATGTGTTTGGGTTAACGACACTTTATCACATATCAGGGGGTACTCTCTCCCGCCATCCACGCCCCTTCGGGTACGATCATCTCAAACCGTGCACCCTGTCCATCAACCCCGGCTTCGCGGATGGTGATCCCGGTGATGGCGAGGATCTCACGGCAGAGAAAGAGCCCAAATCCTGTATTTGTTCCAAAACCGCGTTCGAATATCTGATTCTTTTGATCTGCCTGGATGCCCGCCCCGTTATCCTCCCAGATGATCGCAAGGTCCCCATTACGCTCTTCACAGGAGATTGTGACGCGGTTTGCTCCCTCTGCATGCCGGATGGTATTGTCCATCAGGTTGTAAAAGACCCTCTCAAGCATCGGGTCGCCAAGTATCAGATAATCTTTAGATTCATAATCAACGGAGATCCGGCTCTTCTCAACTCCCCTGATGATATCCGTGAGGGGACGCCAGATCGGCATCTCAATGCCGAGATCCTCATATTGTCGTGTGAACCCGATATATCGCTGGATAGCGTCCGAGGCAGTATCAATCTCATGCAGATAATCTGCCTGCTTTTCTGGATTGCTCCCCTCTCTCATGAGATCGAGGTATGCCTGGAGGACCATGATCCTGTTCTGGATATCATGCCGGGTGATCCCTGAGAGGATCCGCAGCTTCCTCTGGGCGGTGAGGATCGCATCTTCTGCCCGCTTCCGGGTGGTGATATCACGTGCTGCTGCGAAGAGGCCATGAATATTGCCATCCGGCCCCCGGTAGACACTTGCATTATAGAGGACATCTATTGTCCTGCCGGAGATATGGCGTATTGTGAGGGGATAGTCCTTCACCGACCCGGAACGGAAGGCTGTTCTGTACCCTTCCTCTGCTTTCAGGGGATCAGTAAAATACTCTGCAAAGACGGTCCCGATCAGCTCCTTCCGGGGGATACCGGTCGCCTCCTCGGTTGCCTTATTCACATCGGTGATGAGTCCGTTCGGGCTGATGGTGACAAGCGGATCGAGGCTTGTCTCGATGAGGGTTCGTGTGTAGAGTGATGCCGCCTTGAGGGCTTTCTCCGCCCGTTTCCGTCTGGTAATGTCGATACCAAACTCGATGCACCCGATGAGATCTCCTTCCTCATCATAAATAGGCGATCCCCTGATATGGTAGGTTCTGCCATCCGGCAGCATCTTCTCCCCCTCTTCAATCTTCCCGGTCCTCATCGATCTGATGACCGGGCACTCTTCACAGGGATCCGATCGGCTATGCCAGATCTCAAAGCAATGGCGGCCGATGAGCTGAGCCGGGTCCTGGCCGACCGATTCACCGGAGATCCGGTTTGCATACCGGATTCTCAGGCCGGGGTCATAGTATGCAAGCATCAGCGGCATTGCATCAAGGATGGCCCGCTTCTCCGCTTCTGCCAGTCTGAGGGCCTTTTCATGGGACTTCTGACGGGTTATATCATAGACTGAAGCGACGGATCTCCCTGTTCCCGGGATGATGCCGATGGTTACAATAACCGGGTGGGGGGTTCCGGTGCGATCGATGAGATGGAACTCGTAACTCGGTGGTGTAGTCGTTTCCGGGTCTTCAATCCTCCTCTTCTGGTGATAGCCCACCATCTTCTCCAGTTCGGATTCGCAGACAAATTCCGTCCAGCTCTTCCCGATGACTTCCTCTTTCTGCCATCCCGTGATCTCCTCAAATGCACCGTTGGCCAGGGCAATTGTGGTATCCGGATTGATGATGATCGTCGCAGCCTGTGTGCATTCAAAGATCGCCTGATATTCTCTCCTTGATTGATCACGCTCCTGCTGTGTGGCGGTTATCTCATCAAGCTGCTGCCGAAGCTCTTCTTCTGCGGCGGCGAGTTGTTCGTTTGATGCATGGAGCTCGGTGTTTCTCTCCATAAGAGCAAGCTCAAAGCGCTTTCTCTCATCGATATCAACATGGATGCCCAGAGCACGGGGTGCATCTGCCCCTGGTCCCTTTCTATATGTCTTCGCCCTGCCCGAGATCCATTTCCAGCTCCCGTCTTTACAGCGTAACCGGAAGTCCTCTTCATACGGCTGCATATCGCGGATATGCCGGGCAATTCGTGGAACCATCTCTTCCCGCTCTTCCGGATGAAGGAGATCGAGCCATGACTGATACCCGGCCGGAAATTCATCAGGTTCATATCCGAGCATTCTGTAATAACCGGGGCTGAAATAGACCTCGTTTGTCTCGAGATTCCAGTCCCAGAATCCATGCTCCGCGGCATCCATCGCCAGTTCAAGCCGTTCATGCAGCTCCCTGATTGCCAGTTCGCTCCGCGTGATCTCATCGAGCTGCTGCCGAAGCTCCTCATCTGCGGCGGCGAGCTGTTCGTATGAAGCCCGAAGTCTTTCATTTACCTCAATGCCTCGTATTTCTGCCTCTTTCTTCTCATTAACGTCGATATGGGTTCCAATGGTCTTTCTTGCCAGATTGCCCTCTCCATCACGCAGTCGCCAGCCACGTGACCATATCCATATCCAGCGTCCGTCGGGATGCCTCATTCTGAAATGGTTCTCATACATTCCAGGGTTTTGGCTCTCAAGGTACTCCTCAAATGCCCGAGCTGCCTGATTCCGGTCGTCAGGATGGATCAGATCGATCCAGACCTCCTGCAGATTTGGATTGCCGGAGAGGTCGAAATCATCTGTATTCCGCCCGATCATGGTGAAATACTCAGGGCTGCACCAGAGGAAGCCGGAATCGAGATCATACTCCCATGCCCCGGTATTTGAGACGGCGATGAGGGCTTTATACCGATCCGCAGCCTGTAGGACCTCCTGCTCAGCATGCCTCCGCTGGACTGCGTACCGGATCTTATTCATCAGATCGGCAAACTGTGCCCTGTGATCTCCGCCTTTCTGAATATAGAAGTCAGCACCTTCGTTCAGCGCCTGGATGACGACCTCCTCCCGTCCTTTCCCTGTGAAGATGATGAAGGGTGTTGTATCGCCTGTTGAACGGAGATGTTTGAGGAGTCCGATACCGGTCATCCCCGGCATCTGGTAGTCTGAGATGATAGCGTCAAAATGGTGGTGTTTGAGGTGCTCAATTGCGTTTTCTGCACCAGGGGCTGTGGTGACGGCGAAATCGCCGGTCCTTTCGAGGAAGAGTTTTCCTATCTCAAGGAGGGCAGGCTCGTCATCGACATAGAGTAGTGATAGAACTCCCTGTCTCTCCCCGATGCACGTCATAATGATTTGATGATCATAGCTCCTTATAAAATCTTTGGAATGAAAATTCCACTATTCCAGGATTGCTCCGGGATTATCGTTAAGAAAAACTATTTCTTTCTGATCTCCGGTTTATTATGATGGGGTTTTGGGGGATAGTTCCCTGACAGGCAGTTTATACAGCCAGTTCAGTTTTATCAAATGATATACAAGTGGAGGTGGTTGTGTACTGTACCCATTCGTATGATGAAACAGAAATTATATAACCAAAATTTTTGGTGTGGAGAAAAGATTCATATATTTGTTGATATATATCCTCTCCATCAGAGAGAAGGAGGTGAACTCATGACTGTCCGGATAAAGCCAAAAAAACCGGTGATATCTCCAGAGGTGACTCCAAACCGGAGTGTACGGAGACTTATGATGAACCAGACCGATTTCCCTGTTCAATCAGGATATATGATGCATCTCTTCGTCCTTGGTCTCCTCTCGGCGACCGTCACCCTCACCGGAATCACAGCAGGGATGGCACTCAGAATGGTTGGACTCTGAGAGGGTTCCATCTTCGCTTCTCTTTTTGGTAACGCCACGATCCGGAACTTTCCCATGGTGAGCCCTGCCCATGAGATTTGGCGATAGCGCTCCTGCTATTCCGGATCAACCGGATGCCGGGCCGCCTCCTCGTCTCATGAATAAGAGGTTCATTCCATGATCCCGGTTATCGAACAACGGGATCACAGAAGTCCTCTTCAATACTGCATTTGTCGATATACTGAAGGTTAAACTTGTAGAAGTTTGTATAGCCGCAGTTTCTGCATCTGGAGGTGAAGTGGTTGCAACCGACATAGAGATCATGCACCCCTTCGACACCACAGTTTCTGCATCCCGCGACCGGCTCAAGTCTCCAGACATCATAGCAGGATATTGGTGTATAGTCCCCTTTCTTACTTATTTCTGCCATCTTTGGGATGAAGATCCGGGTTGCGCCACAATTTGAGCAGATGACCTGTGCCTGCTGTGGAACGACCTTTATCATCTGGTCTGCATCCGCACGGCAGTGGTAACAGTCAATTCGGTATTTGGTAGAGTACACACCAGGCTTCATACGAGAGACTGGTGACGCGGAAGATAAAAAAGTACCCCTCCCGGTTTGGGAGGGATGATATGAGAAAAAGTGTTATTGGAGGTTTTTACATCATGCCTGGGGGCATGCCACCCATGCCACCCATGCCGCCCATTGCGGCCATCTCTTCCTCGCTTGGCATACCGCCACCCTTTCCGGATGATGCGATGACATCATCGATCCGGAGGATCATGACTGCAACTTCAGCGGCTGAGGAGATAGCCTGTGTCTTGACACGGAGGGGTTCAACAACGCCTGCTTCTTTCATGTCAGCGGGTTTTGCCTCAAAGACATTGAGACCGAAGGTCTTGTTGCCCTTCTCATGTGCAGCACGGAGGTCGACGAGCATATCGATTGGGTCGAGACCTGCGTTCTCTGCGAGGGTCCGTGGAATGATCTCAAGAGCACTTGCAAATGCCTCGATGGCGAGCTGTGCACGGCCACCGACGCTGGATGCGTACTCGCGGAGTCTGAGTGAGAGCTCGATCTCCGGTGCACCGCCACCAGCGACGACCTTCTTGTCCTCGACGACGACACCGACGACACGGAGAGCATCCTCGATTGCACGCTCAAGCTCGTCAACGACATGGTCTGTGCCGCCTTTGATGATGATCGAGACTGCCTTTGGATTCTTGCACTCCTCAACGAAGATCATCTCTTCGCCTGAGACCTTCTTCTCCTCGATCTTTCCTGCGATTCCAAGCTCTTCCTCAGCGATTGCATCGATGGATGAGACGACGGATCCGCCGGTTGCACGGGCAAGCTTCTCGATATCGGACTTCTTGACACGGCGTACTGCAAAGATACCTGCCTTTGCAAGGTAGTGCTGTGCGATGTCGTCGATACCCTTCTGACAGAAGACGACGTTTGCGCCGGATGCGATGACCTTGTTGACGATCGTCTTGATCATCTTCTCTTCTTCGTCAAGGAACATCTGGAGCTGGTCCGGGCTTGTGATGCTGATCTCGGCATCGACTTCGGTCTTCTTAAACTCGATTGCTGCGTTTAAGAGGAGAATCTTTGCATCGGTGACAACCTTGGGCATGCCTGGGTGGACACGCTCTTTGTCGATGATCATGCCTTCGATGATCTCGGAGTCGTCAATGGATCCGCCGACCTTCTTCTCAACCTTGACATTGTCGATGTCAACAGTGCCGTCTTCATCGGCAACCATTGTGATAGCTTTGACAATGAGGCCGCAGAGCTTCTCTTTTGAAGATTCTGCACCCTTGCCGGTCATTGCGGTCTCAGCGATCTTGGTGAGCATCGCGACATCGTTTGGCTTGACATCGAAGGCGAGCTCTTTTAAGATCTCCTGAGCCTTCTCAGCGGCCTGGCGGTAGCCCTGTGCGATGACGGTTGGGTGGACATCCTGCTCGAGGAGGTCTTCTGCCTTCTTGAGGAGTTCGCCACCGACGACGACGGCGGTCGTGGTTCCGTCGCCGACCTCATCGTCCTGGGTCTTGGCGATCTCGACCATCATCTTTGCGGCCGGGTGCTCGATATCCATCTCTTTGAGGATGGTTACGCCATCGTTTGTGATGACGACATCACCGATGGTGTCAACGAGCATCTTGTCCATGCCTTTTGGTCCAAGGGTTGTTCTGACTGCTGCTGCAACTGCCTTCGCTGCGGCGATGTTCATACTCTGGGCGTCGCGTCCACGTGTTCGGGAGCTGCCTTCCTTCAGAATAAGAATTTGTTGTCCTCCAAGTTGTGCTGACATAATGTATCACCAGTGTTTGAAGATAAAGTTGCTTTGTGGTTCTATATAAACCTTATTCGGGTATCAGATCGAGGAGATCTGATCCCTCTTCAAGAGAATAGAGCTGCTCCTCACCGATAATGAGGGTTTTTCCTATCTTCTTCTCCTTATTATAGTCAGATAGGATGCAGAGGGAGCGGGCACGGGCAATCCGGGATAGGTTTCCGACGAGAGCCGCGCGCCTGACCATCTTCTGGGCGGGGCCAAAGCAGGCGAGGATCATCGTCTCATCATAGTGGGCGACCGCCTGAAAGGGGGCACGCCGGAATGAGTGAAGCTCAAGCCCGATAGACTGAAGGTATCCGGCAGGGGTGATCACCTCGCTCTCTTCGATACCGGTGATCGAGGGGAGATCATGAGGCCGGTCCATGAAGAGATCGATCGGCTGGACGATCGGCTCATCGAAGAGTTCCTCGAGCTTCAGGGCCATCTCAAGCGTCGTTCCCATGCCACTTTCGTATTTGCTGATCGTCCGCCTGGAGACGCCGAGAAGATGGGCGAGATCACCGAGTGAGAGGGTATGTGCCTCTCTCATCTGGTGGAGGCGGTGGCCGTCGATATTGACATAGAGCCCTCCCGGCGAGGCATAGACGAGCGGGGGGATCTCTTCAACCAGGTAATCATAGAGTGTTGATGGTGAGACGGCGAAGAGACCATACCTGAGATAGACTGCGCTGCGCTCAAGCGGAACGCCCCGTGCCCGTTCCCCGATGATGATCGGGACTGCCTTGAGATGGTGGGCCATAGCATCGAGATCGGTTGCAACATCCTCGGAGACGGAGTCGATCTGGGAGACGACCTTGATGATGACAAGTCGCTCTCTGTCTGATGCCAGAAGATCAAAGCTTCGTGGTCTCTGGGTACACCGTTCAGAGACGTCAAACCCTGCGGTAATGAGAATTGCCACCACCGTCTGGATGAGTCGTTCCTGTACCATCGTTTCTCTATCCTACAAGGATAAGCGAGATGATAAATGATCTGACACTCCCCCTTATGGGTGCGGAGAGCAGATCTGTAGCTATGTGGATTGGAATCGATGATACCGACTCCCCTGAGGGTATGTGTACCACCTATCTCGGAGCGGTCCTTGCCAGGAGGCTTGAAGCATCAGGAATACCGGTCCACTCACTCCGGCTTATCAGGCTGAATCCGACGATCATCTGGAAGACCCGGGGAAACGCTGCCATTGCCATCGGTGCCGGGGGGGATCCGGATACCGCCTTCTCCATTGCAGAGTCGCTCATTGAAGAACTTGCCGATCTGGGGTGTGAGAGGACGAATCCCGGCCTGGTCGTCTGTGGAGACCGCCGTCCTCCGGCTGCCTTTGCAGAGGAGGCGATCACCGGATTCTGTACAATCGAGGGTGCGATCGATGCATGTATCGAAGCGGGAGCGCGATACCGTGGCTGGAAAAATGGCCGGGGTCTCATCGGTGCCGTCGCCGCCGTTGCAGCAGAGCTGGACGATAGCACCTCGGAGTATCTCGTCTACCGGGATGTCGGTCGCAGGGAGAGGGAACGGGTCGTTGATAGAAAGACCCTGACGACAGCAGAGGAGATGACTCATCCACATACCTGGGATACGGTCGATGCCGCCAACAACGTTGTCGTCTGTGTCCCGCACACCCCGGATCCGGTCCTCTTCGGCATCCGGGGGGAGAACCCGGTCTGGGTATCCCTCGCCCGAAACCTGATCGAATCAGAAGACCCCGCCATCGAGGCTCTCTTTGAGACGAACCAGGGGACGGATGCCCACCTGCTCCCGGGAATGATCGGATCCCTTGAAGACGGGCGATCCTACATCGTTGTGGGAACCGTTTCCACCCACCCGGCGACCGGGATCGGCGGTCATGTCTCAGTCCGGATCAGTGACCGGGATCTCCATCTCACCTGTATGGCATATGAGCCGGTGAAAGGGTTTCGCGAGATCATCCGGGCGCTTGCACCAGGTGACAGGATCGTTGCCTGTGGGAGCTACCGGAATAATACACTGAATCTTGAGAAGTGCTGCATCCTCGATGCCCCCCCTCTCCGGATTGCAGAGGCCCCCATCTGTCCGGAATGTGCAAGGAAGATGACCTCGGCCGGGACGAGGAAGGGCTACAAATGCCGTCGGTGCGGGAAGAGGGAGGAAGATCCGGCTGTACGTTTTGAGGAGCGTCATCTGGTGCCTGGCTGGTATGAAGTTCCGCCATCTGCCCGGAGACATCTTGCCCGCCCCCTCTGCCGGGGTTCTCCGCCCCTCCCTGACAATGTCGTGAATCTTATATCCGATCAGGTCGACTGGTTATAATCGAAATGATAGATATCTGGGAGTCTGCAGAGAAGTCGGCGGAGTATGCACTGGCTGCGATCCGTGATCATCCAGGACGTATTCCTCTCCTGATGGGGATGATGGCGCTCTTTCCCCTGATGATGGGGTATACCGCACGGATTTATCGCGGTGAGCCGCAACCCCCTGACCTCTCCTCCCCCTATGGCCTCTTTATTGATGGGATCAGGCTCACTATCGTCCAGTTCATCTACTCAGCACCTGTCATCGGAGCGATCCTCCTCATTACATCCAGACAGAGCAGACTGATGGATCTCATCACCCATGCTGATCGCGGCCTTCTCTTCTCTCCTGTGGGAGCGGTCTTCTTTCTCCTCCTTGGGGTGGTTCTTCTGTATGCCGTCGTCATCCTCATCTCGATGATAGGTCTCATCAGGACTGCCCGTTCAAGGCGTATCCGGGATGGATTTGCATTCCGCGAGATCACCACCCATATCAGGGCTATCGGATCTGTTCCGTATATCTCTGCGGTTGCTTTCTATACTGTCGTCTCCCTCCTTCTGTCGCTCCCTGCCGGGTATCTGATTGAGCTTACGCCCATCGGCTATATCCCTGCATTCTTCATCTATGTCGTCATCACACTATTCGCCGCCCGGTACTTTACGCTCATCTACGAGTCGGGCCTCCCCCGCAGGACTGTGGGCTGATACAAGGTTTCATCATCAGGCAAAGAGCATTCTTCTGCATGGTACAGGGTCTGACAATACTCTTTGATGATCGCGACAATGCCCAGCGAATCATGCGTCTCCTGAAGAAATCCGGAGTTTCTGCAAAACTCTCCTCTGATCCGGTCCTCTCCTCGGAAGAGGTCGTATTGGGCTCTATCGGTGCACTGAAGCAATATATCCTCTCTCAAACACCGGATGACCCCGAAGATGTCCAGACTCTTTCGCTTGCCCAGGGTCTTATTGCATCCGATGTGGAGGCGTATGAGAGGATTATGAGGGCTATTGAAGAGGATGGTGGCAAAACCCTTCTCGGAGAGACCGGCGAAGAGCCTATGGCGGAGGAAGAGATCCGGTCCCGGCTCCATGATGCCTTCCGGCTCGTCCTCTATGAGAAACAGGGGCTTATCACCGCTGAGAATGACACCATCATCATCACACAACGGATCGAACCGGATCTCCTTGAGATATCAATGCCTGCTGATCTCATCCTGTATCCCGGAATTGAGGAGCTTGAGGAAGCCGGCCTGACTGCTGAACGGATGGTCTCCTCTGAGGTGCACTACTCGGTCCAGACAGGGACGGATATCATATTCTGTGATGATCCCGAGGAGCTGATCTCTCTTCTTGAGGAATGTGAGCCTGAGGAGGAGAGCCTTGTCGCATTTCTTGAACAGTTCTTCCTCCTTCTGATGCTCGCTGACGAGTCGGTCCGGCTCATCGGGGAAGGGGCTGTCACCATTGAGGAGATCCACAGGCGGCTTCCGGATACTGCAATCACAGCAGATCAGGAGTCCTATCCGATCCGGTTCACTATCGACGAGGAGATGGTTACCCATATCGTTGATACACTCCGATCCAAGGGCAGGATCAGCGGCAAGGATGGGAGGCTGAAGGTCAGATAGATGGTTTTATATAATTTCCGTCCAATCTACCTTTTGGTGAACTGAGATATGGCATATAAGTGGAAGAACAAGACCGAAGTTGATGAAGCAGTCGTCGTTGTCATGAACTCGATGGATAAGGATCCTGATCTCTCTCCCTGGCTCTTCAGGACGATTCAGGCGGCGATTGATGATTCGGATCCGGAACTTGGGACATATTTCCTTCAGGAGATCAAGATCCACGCACCTGAAGCGATGCGTTGGTTCCTTGAGTAGGGTCTCTACCCTTCTCCGGATCCTCCCTTTTCAATGACATCCGTTCTCCTCGTCGATGATGATCCCGCCCTCCTCGAGGTGACACGGCTCTTCCTTGAACGCGATGGCTTTTCGGTAACAATTGCAGGTTCAGGCCGGGAGGCCCTGAAGAAGCTCGCAGAAACTCCTTTTGATGCAATCGTCTCGGATTATGAGATGCCCCTGATGGATGGCCTCGCACTCCTCTCACAGGTTCGATCATTTGGGATGACGATTCCGTTCGTCATCTTCACCGGAAGGGGACGGGAGGAGGTGGCGATTCAGGCACTGAACAAGGGGGCAGACTTCTACATCCGGAAGGGCGGGGATCCGAAGTCCCAGTTTGCGGAACTTGGCAATGCCATCCGCCGTTCTGTTGCGTACCGCCAGGCCGAGCGGAAGTTTGAGATACTCATCTCTGCATTGCCGGATCCCACCTTCTCAATCGATGATCAGGGGTATGTGACGACCTGGAACCGGGCGATGGAGGATATGACAGGGATCCCGGCAGATGAGATGATCGGACGTGGAGAATTTGCGTATGCTGTTCCAATCTATGGGACTGCCCGTCCGATGCTGATTGATATTGCCGCAGGCCTGGCTCCTGATAAGGATGAACGGCTCGGGTACAGCACCTTCTGGCGTGAAGGGCATGCCTTCTATGCCGAGTCTTCCCAGGCGAAGCCCCGGGGCACCCCGGTCTTCCTCTGGGGGAAGGCAACGCCTCTCTTTGATGATGCCGGAAGGCTGTCGGGCGCCATCGAGACGATCCGTGATATCAGCTATCGGGTCGCCCTTGAGCAGGATCTCCAGACTCAGTATGAATCCCTCTCCGTTGTTGATGAAGAACTCAAAGCGCAGATGGAGGAGGTCATCGCACGGGATCATGAACGTGAGATCCTCCTTGCCGAGATAAAGGATCAGCAGATCCTCCTTGATACCATCTTTGATATCACCCCGGTGAACTTCTATGTCTATGACCGGGAGTGCCGGTTCCGGTACGCCTGTAAGAAGGGTGCATACCAGATCGGGATGACCCCGGAAGAGATGGCCGGCCACCACTGGCGTGAGCTTGGGATGCCGGCGGCGATCATGGAACCGCTTGAGGCGAGCCTCCGGGAGGTCTTTGCGACCGGGGAGGAGATCGAGGTTGATGCTTCCTATCCGACGATTGAGGGAGAACGGTACTACCGGTGTATCATCACCCCGATGGGAGATGCCGGCCACCCGGATCTCGTCCTTGTGACTGTTCTTGATGTCACTGAGACAAGGATGGCAGAAGTATCACTCCGGGAACAGGGGGAATACTGCCATCTCCTCTTCGACTCTGCGGGTGATGCCCTCCTCCTCTTCGACGACCTGACGGTCTCAGACTGCAACCGCCGTGCGATGGAGCTCTTTGGCTTCTCCCATGACGAGCTGATTGGACGGAAGGCCGGGAGACTCTCGCCTGAGTTTCAGCCATGTGGCGGGAGATCCAGGGATCTCCTCGTCGGGCTGCTTGCACGTGCAGAAGAAGGCGAACTTCAGTTCTTTGAATGGAAAGGACTCAGATCAGACGGAACGCTCCTTGATCTCGAGGCGACGGTGAGTCCTCTGATGATGGGGGGGCGGCAGCATCTCCTTGCCGTTATCCGGGACATTTCAGAGCGAAAACGGCATGAGGGTGAGATCAACCATCTCCTCTCTCATATTCCCGGAATGGTATACCGCTGTGATATCGACCGGAACTGGACGATGCGGTTCATCTCTGACGGATGCCGGTCTCTCACCGGGTATGCACCCGATGACCTCATCGATAACAGGGTGATCTCATGGAACGATCTCATCCTGCCGGATCACCGTGAAAGACTCTGGGACGAGTGGAGGGGGGTGATAGAGACGAAGGGGGTCTTTGAGGGGGAGTATCCGATCCGGCGGCGTGACGGTGAGATCCGCTGGGTCTGGGAACGCGGGGCGGTTGTGTACGAAGAGGATGGCTCTCCGCGGTTCATCGAGGGGTTCATCACCGATATCACCGATCGCCGGTTCACAGAGGATTCGATACGACACCTCAATGAGAAGCTTGCCCTCCTCGCTTCGGTGACACGGCATGATCTGAAGAATCGTCTCGGAACGATCCTCGGATACCTTGACCTGATGGAAGAGCCCGATCCCCTCCTCCGGCTGGATGAGGGTATTCCAAAGATCAAAGAGATGATCGGACGGGTCCTCCGGATGATAGCGTTTGCACAGGACTACCAGGAGATCGGATTACATGGAGTTTCATGGCAGAACCTGCCGCTGACGGCGGCTCATGCGGCTGACTCGGTGGATACCAGCAGTATCACGATAGCACGTGATCTTCCTCCGATGGAGATCCTGGCCGATCCCCTCTTCGAGAAGGTGATCGCCACCTGTATCGATAACGCCATCCGGCATGGGGAGAAGGTCACCCGTATCCGGCTATCTGCCGGCATCTCGGATGACGGCCTCTCCATCATCTGCGAGGATGACGGGATCGGGATACCCCTGGAGGAGAAAAGCCGGATATTCGAGCGGGGTGTTGGAAAAAATACCGGCCTTGGCCTCTTCCTTGCCCGTGCAATCCTTGCGATCAGCGGGATGAGCATCTTGGAAGAGGGTATCTGCGGGGAGGGTGCGAGGTTTGTGATCCTGGTGCCCCCGCACCTCTACCGGTATCCCACGGAAACTCCCTCCCGGTAGCCCCCTCCCCTCTCTCTGCTGATGTGCGGTACTTATGGTCTGCGAATACAGAACGGTACCCAGGTTGAGTACTGATGTCACAGAAGTGTTCTGAAGCGGTCGCCCAGATGCACCTCCGGCCGGGGATGACGGTCGGGGAGCTTGTGGATGCGATGGGAAGAGCGGGTGCCTATAACGGGGGATCGCTTGCAGAGGCGGTCTCGATCACAGAGATGATGTTTGCCGATCCGGCGGCGACCCGGTTCTTCGGTCTTGCAGGGGCGATGGTTCCCGCCGGGATGGGTGGTATCGTCTCAGATCTCCTGGATGCCGGGTATATTGATATTCTCGTCTCGACGGGTGCAAACCTGACACATGATGTCATCGAGGCGATCGGCTGCCATCACTATCATGGGACCGAGATCTGCGATGATGTTGATCTCCGGCATGATGAGATCAATCGTATCTATGATGTCTATCTCCCCACCGAGGCATTTGAGGTGTTTGAGGATTTTATGCAGGGAGTGTACAGTGATCTCCCTGATGGTTCCTCCCTCTCGATCAGCGATCTCCTCCGGAGGATCGGCAGTTCCCTCGGCTCCGGCATCCTTGCTACCGCGGCGAGGAAGGATATTCCGGTTTACTGCCCGGCAGTCCAGGACTCGATGATCGGCCTTCAGTACTGGCTCTTCTCCCAGACGAACAAGGTGACCATCGATGCCTTTGCGGATATGAAACCCCTGATGAACCGCTGCTTTGCCGCTGAGAAGGCCGGGGCATTCATCGTCGGCGGGGGCGTTCCGAAGAACTTCATCCTCCAGAGTATGCTGATGACCGAGAACGGTTTTACCTATGCGGTCCAGCTCACCGGAGATCGCCCGGATCTCGGCGGTCTGTCAGGGGCGACGCTTGACGAGGCACGGTCCTGGGGCAAGATCACCGAAGAAGCCCGTGCGGTGACGGTCTATGGCGATGCGACGATCACGCTCCCGCTCCTTATTGCGGCGACACTTGAGAGGCTGGCAGCATGAGCGCCCTCATCCTTGCCCTTGATACCACCTCCCGGGAGGAGGCGCTCCGGATCGCATCATTGACAGCAGATCATCTCGATGCCATCAAGATCGGCTACCCGCTCGTTCTTGGAGCCGGCCTTTCGATTGCAGGGGAGATCGCAGCCCTCGGAGTCCCGGTGATCGCGGACTTCAAGGTGGCGGATATCCCAAATACGAATACCCTCATCTGCGATCAGGTCTTTGCTGCAGGATGTTCTGCCGTCATCTGCCATGCCTTCCCCGGAGGCGACTCGCTTGAAGCCTGTGTCGCCTCTGCCCATGCGCATGGCGGCGAATGTTTCGTCGTCTGCGAGATGAGCCATCCGGGCGGGGCTGAATGGTTCTCAGGCGGGGTAGCAGAGCGGTTCAGTGGGATGGCGGTCACCGCAGGCGCAGACGGGATCATCGCACCGGCGACCCGGCCTGCCCGTGTGGCGGCACTCCGTGAGATCATCGGGACGAAGAAGATCTATTCGCCGGGTGTCGGTGCCCAGGGTGCTGCACCAGAGGATGTGAAGGCACTCGTTGACGGCGTCATCGTTGGCCGTGCCATCTATGGAGCTGCGGATCCTTCCGCAGCCGCGAGAGAATATCGGGATCGCTGCCGGTGAATCGTCGGGTGCCGATGAAGAGAATCTCGTCCTGACACCGGTCTCTCCGGTGGGTGATGAACCCTATGAGTCACTCTGAGGCACACCTTATGGGGAAGGTTGAAGCCCTCTCCCGTTCCAGTTCCGGGTATGCTCCGATGTCCCTCATGTGGGAGCAGGGATCTCTTCCGGACGATCGGTGGATATGCCGGCTCTGAATACCGATGCAAAAAATGCGGGTATCAGGGGACCTTCGTCGTCGAGAGTGATGAGGATATGCCGGTCCCGGAGAGGCGGGATGAACAGCCTGCGTCGAGGCTCGATATTCCCCTCTGGATACGCATCCTGGCAGTGATCTTTCTCCTCGTTATTATTGCACTCTATCTTCTGTGATCCTCTATTCTGGCCGGAGAGTACCCGATGATCAGACTTTTATCTTCCATCCTCCAACTACTCCGCATGCACTTGACAGAGGAACAGAAGAAGGCGATTGAGACGTACGCCACTCTTGATGATATTCCGGTTGAGGAGAGGCGGTACAAATGCCATACCTGCCACCATATTGTGGATGAGGAGCCGTGTCCTGCCTGCGGGGAGGCGATCCTTCAGCAGATGTGCCCGGTCGATCACTGCCACTGCCCCCATGATATCATCGAGTCGCTCGCCTACTGCCCGCTCTGCGGTGCAGCCATCTGCCCTGAGTGCGGATCCCATGACGTCTCCCAGATCTCCCGGATCACCGGCTATCTCTCGGATGTCGGGGGATGGAATGCGGCAAAGCAGCAGGAGCTCAAGGATCGCGCCCATTACGATATCGGATGAGGTATTATCTCCGTGGTGAGACGCTCCTGATCAGGGGGGCGTTCCTTGCCGCAAGTTCGGGGGTGGGCGGCGGTCTCGCCGAAGTGACGACGCTCCTCAACCATACTGTTCCTCATGGGTACCGGGCGGCAGAGCCGGAACGTACCCTCTCTCTCCTTGCCGCCTCCCATGGCCTCTCTGACCGTTTCTTTGGCCTGATGACTGCGGTTCCGATGCGTCACCTCGTCGTCCTCAGATATGATTTCCTGACGATCTTTATCACTGCCGGGGTGACCCATCCGACACCGGAGGGGCCTGGCACCATCAATATCATCGTCACCAGCAGTGAAGGCTTCACCCCTGCCGCCCTCCTCGGGGCATTTATCACCGTTACCGAGGCGAAGGTCCAGGCACTCCGGGATCTGGGCCGTACCTTCACCGGGACGACGACGGATGCGATCATCGTCGCATCTGAGGGGGAGGCAGTCCACCGGTATGCGGGTCCGGCATCCCCTGCGGGCGAACGAATCATGAGCGCGATCAGGAAAGGGGTATCCGTCGCCCTCGACCGCCATGATGGAAGGGTTCCTGCAGATGAACCCGCTTTCTTCATCTATAGCCGCTTCAACGGCGGAGCGTGGATCGAGTGGTCGAAGAAGAACTGCCCCTATTATCCCTGCCATTTTGAAGGGCAGCGGTGTGACTTCTGCTACTGCCCCCTGTATCCGTGTGGTGACGAGACCCTCGGTGACTGGGTGGAGAGCTCATCCGGGGGGAAGGTCTGGGCCTGCACAAACTGTACGCTCAACCATGAGCCGGAGGTTGTGCGCCACCTGAAGAAAAATCCTGAGGCATCCCTCAGTGAACTGAAGGCCCTCCGAAAGAAGAAATAATCTTATTCGATTGCGATACCAAGAGCGCTGGCAAGTTCCTCAAGTGGAATGCCATGAACCACTGCTGCCTCGCGGATCGTCTCGTTGTGTGCGATTGCGCATCCGAGGCATCCCATGCCAAAGTTCTGAAGTATTGCTGCTGATTCCGGCTTCGCCTGAATAAGCTCCATGATCGTTGAATCAACGGTGATCGACATAGAAGATCATGTTGATCTGACACCTATATCATGGTTCACTTTCACCCCCCGGTCTGGGGGGTTTATATCCCAACCATTCCCATGGAATGTTGGAGATCATTATGGAAACAGATGATATCATTGCAAGAATCTCCCAAAAACTGAAGGCCCAGGGGATCGAACCCCGGCCGGAGAAGATCGCATCAAAGATCAACCGTCTCGTCACCGAGTTTGGTGTGCCGCCGTCCGAGGCGGAACGGACAATTCTGCAGGACACATTTAAGGAACATGGTATCGAGCAGCCAAAGCCGTCTGCGCCTTCTTCTGATGCTGTTGGTATCGGCACACTCGTCCCCGGCGAATGGGTGACGGTGGAGGGAAAGGTCGTCTCGGTAACTGAGCCTCCCTCCCCGGCGGTTGCACAGACCGGGGTGATCGCTGATGATACTGGTGCTGTCAGGTTCGTCATCTTTGCAAAGAATGCTCCCGCACTCCTCAGGGTCGGGGAATGGTTCAGGCTTGAAAGCGCAGTCGTCGATGAGTTCCGGGGTCTGGCGAACCTGAAGATTCATGCGGGGACGACGGTCACTCCGATCAACGACGATCGTCCTCTCACCCCGGAGATCACCAGGATTGCCGATCTCCGCCCTGGCATTGCTTCAGTCACCGCGAAAATTGTCCAGGACTGGGAGGTCCGCCATGACCGGATGCTTCAGACCGGACTCCTCGGGGACGAGAGCGGGACGATGAAGTTCGTCATCTGGAAGGGTGGCAGCGACCGGAAGCTTGAGCCTGATACGGCCTATACCTTCGCGTATGTTCCTGTTGAGGAGTATAACGGCCGCCTCTCCCTCACCATCGATCCGGCATCATGTACGCCTGTGGATTCGGAGATCGCTGTTTCTGCCGGACCTGCCGGATCTGAAGAACCCATGCCCCTGTTTGAAGGAAAGATAATCTCTGTCCGTCATGTCGGATCCGAGACTGTCCGGGAGAGCGGGATCATCGCAACCCCGGATGGTGCATATGCATTTACCATCTGGGGAGATGCCCAAATCCCGGCACTGGAACAGGGAAACTGGTATGCAATCGAAGGGGCGACGAAGGGGATGTTCCGGGGTGCTCCACGGATATCCATCAATCAGGATGCGGTACTCAGTCCGGTTGAAGATCGTTTCCTCCCCCCGCCTCCGGCAACCCCGGTTGCTGATCTCGCCCCCGGTATTGCGACCGTCAGGGTGAAACTCGCGCAGGAGTGGGAGAGCAGAAGCGAACGGATGCTCCAGGCCGGCCTGGTCGGGGATGAGACCGGTGTCATCAAGTTCGTTATCTGGGATGGCGAAGGTGTTGAGCAGATTCAGGAGAATATCGTCTATACCTTCTTCTATGCCGCTGTTGAGGAGTATAACGGAAGGCTCTCTCTTGATCTGACACACGCGACCCCTCTCCCGGATGAAGATGCTGATATTGAGGTCTCCCGTGGTGGGAAATCGATCTCAGGAGCTCTCGTTCATATCGCATCCGGATCAGGGATTGTCAAACGCTGCCCGGTGGAAGGATGTAATCGTGTTCTCTCCAGGCAGAACTTCTGTCCTGTTCATGAGTTCCAGCCCGGCTTCCAGTACGATCTCCGGATCCGGGGTACGCTGGATGATGGCCAGACCGCCCATAACCTCCTCATCCAGCGTGAAGCAGTCGAGAAGCTCTTCTCGATGACCCTTGCAGAGGCACAGGATATCGCCGAGAACCAGCCGCTTGGTGCTGATGAGGTTGCCCGGCAGCTTGGTGATCGGGCACTCGGCAGGTACCTCACCGTCACCGGCCGGGAGTTTGAAGGGCTCTTCATTGCATTTGATGCAAAATGGCTCTTTTTTGATCCCGCCAGGCATACTGCTCTTATCAATCGTGCAGGAGGTGATCTCGCATGACCGAGCGTTTCCAGAATTATGTCCGTGAACCCGCAAAGCGGGTCTTTGCAGCAGAGATGCGGGATGCCCGCCACTCCTTCCGTGTCGGTGATGACGAGAAGAGTCCGACGTATCTCCTCCTCCCCACCGGAGAGCGGTGCAACCGGGTCTTCATCGTCGGATCACTCACCCAGAAAGAGAGGGTTGGTGAACAGAACAGCATGTACCGGGCACGGGTCGCTGATCCCTCCGGGACGTTCTTCATCACCGCCGGATCCTATCAACCTGAGGCGATGCAGCAGGTTGCCAGGATCGAACCACCCGCCTTCGTGGCAGTCGTTGGAAAACCAAACGCCTATGAGACCCCGGACGGGAAGGTCCTCATCTCGATTCGGGCCGAGACGGTCACCCCGGTTGACCGGGATATCCGGGATCTCTGGGTTCTTGATGCTGCCGATGCAACCCTTGACCGGATCGATGCGTTTGGCGATAGCCAGGATGCGGAGACGGCACGGGCAGAGTACAATCCCAACCTTGCATCCTATAAAAAGATGGTCTATGATGCCCTTACGGCCATCAGACAATAACTTTTTTCTCTGGCTGACGAGGTCGATGACCTTCCTGACCATGGCCTCCAAATCCTCACCCGCTGATATGATGGTGAGATCTGCATATGTCTCGTATAACGGAGCCCGTTGATTGTACATCTCCCGGAGACTCTGGTTTGGAAGGAGCATGATCCCCCTTGGTGGTGATATTGTTAAGTCTCTTCTCCATCTCTTCACAGGAGATCGCCAGGTACACAACGATACCTCCTGCCTTCAGGCGATTCATCGCCTCTTCCTCGATCCGCCTGAAGGTACCCGGCCCATCTTCGTCAAAGATCTCCTGGAGCATCCTCCCGGTCTCTTCCTGTATCAGGATGTCGGTGTCGATGAACTGCATGCCGAGTGTCTTTGCAAGGATGACGCTAACCGTACTCTTCCCCGCACCCGGCATCCCGATAAGAATGATGTTCCGCTGCTCTCTACTCATGGTTGTATCCGAGGCTCTATGATATTTAATTAAAAATATTATAATTTTAAAAACTAATTAACAATGCTTATCTACGATCCACATTCAGTATCGTATTGTGGATGGATGATCGGATGGGAAAGAGACTTGGAATCATTATACTGACGTTGATCATACTTCTCCTCATTGCGGCTGCAGGATGTACCGCAAGAGAGGGGTCTGAACCTGGATCGGGAGCTTCTGATCTCCTGATTGTAACGGAAGAGAACCCGCCATACAACTATCTTGATGCAGACGGTGAGGTGGCGGGGCGATCAACAGAGGTGGTACGTGAAATTCTTGCACGGCTTCATGATACTGCTCCAATTGAGGTACTTCCCTGGAGTGATGCCTACGAACTGGCACTCAGCAGACCCGATGTCGTACTCTTTTCAGCAGCAAGAACACCTGAGCGGGACCCGCTCTTCTCATGGGTCGGCCCGATCGGAAAGCAGGGCTTCGTCTTCTATGCACCCGGTCATTCAGGGATTGAAGTCTCGGGTGTTAACGAGATTCAGAATATGTATACCGTCGGAGTCGTCAGAGATGACTGGAGGCACCAGTACCTTGTCAAACAGGGCTTTGAGAATCTGGTTCTGTACCCTGATGACATCATGGCAATACGGGGGGTTCATGAAGGGGAGTCTGATCTCTGGTTTGGGAGCAGTGATTCCATCAATCCTCTCTCCCTTGCCGCAGGATTGGAGCCAACAGATCTTGCTCCCGTCTATATCCTTCGCGAAATTGAATTATATATCGCCTTTAACAAAGAGACAGACGAGGGAATCATCCGGAGATGGCAGAGAGCCCTTGATGATATGAAGAAGGACGGGACATTCGATGAGATTACCACACGGGAACAGCTCATTATGTACGTCCCGCTTGCAGGGGTGAGCGGGGCCGGGAAAGAGGCACTCACTCTGTTCATCTCAAAAGCAGAGGGAAGAGTTACCGGAACGGCTGATACACTCCGTCTCCTTGCCGGAACGTCGGATATTCAGTCAGGTGAGATGGATCGTATCCAGCCT
Source organism: Methanocalculus chunghsingensis (assembly GCF_018132105.1). Taxonomy (GTDB): domain Archaea; phylum Halobacteriota; class Methanomicrobia; order Methanomicrobiales; family Methanocorpusculaceae; genus Methanocalculus; species Methanocalculus chunghsingensis. The sequence continues at coordinate 30,603 of NZ_JWHL01000016.1, forward strand.
GTTCTTACAAACCTCAAGGCAAATGATCAGACCTCAACCTTCGTCTTCATTTCGTCTGATGGAACCTGGTATCAGGCTGGTGATCAAATGCCACGACATAATGCAGGTACTCTCCCTTACTTCTCCACCCTGATGGCAGGCACTCCGATCACCGGAAAGGTGATCACCGACCCGGTGACCGGTCGTGAGGCCGCTGTTGTCACGGTTCCGGTTATGAGCGGTACGAATGTTATCGGAGCGCTTGGGGCACGAATCGATCTTGTGGCTCTCTCCAGATCATTAAACGATGATCTCTCGCTTGATGGAAGAGCCTACTTCTCTGCAGTGACCGAAGACGGGGTTGTCGCCCTGCATACGCATACTGAGAAGATTGGCGTCTCTGCTCCTTCCGGTACGGATACCTTCTCAGAAGCGACACGGAGAATCATTCAGGAGACAAAAGGAGAGGTGGGATATTACGAGGATGGCATCTATTATCAGGCTGCATTCCAGGAATCGGCGATAACCGGATGGCATTTCATCATCGCTGAACAGGGAACCCCCCCCATCCCGCCAGAGACACGAGCGGAAGAGGAACTCAAAAATCTCCTCGCTATGAACGATTAAGTCCTTCTTTGGTACGCGATCCTCGGATCCGCGTATCTTTTTATTCTGTGATCCGAATGCATAAACCCGGAGGTGCAGGTGACGGGCCTGACCATGTCGGAACCATTAATCTACCAGAGGGTGCTGATCTGTTATGAACACACCCGGAGCAGGGCATCAGCAGTACACCCTCCTCTATATTGATGATGAGCCTGCTCTCCTTGAGATTGGCAGGCTCTTCCTTGAGAGGTCCGGGGATTTCATTGTGACGACGGTTGGGAGTGCTGAGGATGCGGTCCGGCTCCTCGTTGATCATCGTTTTGATGCGATCGTCTCTGACTATCTCCTCTCCGGCATGCATGGGATCGATCTTCTCCGGCATCTCAGATCAACAGGTGATACCACCCCGTTTATTCTCCTCACTGCGAGGGGGAGGGAAGATCTGGTGATCGAGGCGGTGGATGAGGGCGTTGACTATTACGTCCAGAAGAGCGGCTCCCCATCCGCCTGGTCTGCTGATCTTATTCGGAAGATTCATGATGCCATCGTCAGGAGACGAATGCGTGCGGGTATTGATAACAGGCAGACCTTTCAGGATAGCCTGATGAGGATAGCAGCAGGTTTCGTCGGCCAGGAAGATTTTGATACGGTCATGAATGAGGCGCTCTCCGAGATCGGTACCTTCTCGGGAGCATCACGGTCGTATATCTTTCTTTTCCGGCAGGATCAGCCGGTGATGGATAACACCCATGAATGGTGCCGGGAAGGCGTATCCCATGAGATGGAAAATCTCCAGGGTATTCCAAGGGCCTCTGTCCCATGGTGGATGGAGCGGCTCACCAGAGGGGAGGATATCAGGATCCCGAAGATCTCCCTCCTCCCCAATGAGGCTTCGGCAGAGAAGGAGCTGCTTCTGGCGCAGGGGATCGAATCGCTCATCGTCCTCCCACTCACCGTGAAAGGATTGCTCATCGGATTTATTGGTCTTGATAATGTCTTTTCGGGCTGGGGCTGGTCGGATGAGGATATCCGGCTTCTCCGTATCAGTGCCAATCTTATTGCAGGCGCGATTGAACGGGAGAGAAAGCAGCATGACCTTCAGGTGATGAATGCTGAGCTTCAGGCCGCAGAGGAGGAGATGCGGGTGCAGCTGGATGAGCTGGTGGAGACTCATACGGCGCTCTGGAAGAGTGAACGGCATCTGAAGCACCGTCTTGCTTTCGAGAAGGTGATCGGACGAATCTCCTCCTCCTTCGTCCATTGCAATGATGCCGATCCTGCTGCTGATCAGGCACTTGCTGAGTTTGGAGCATTCTGTCATGCAAGCCGGGCGTGTATCATCGTTCTCCGTGAAAGTGAGCAGTTCATGGACAATATCTCCGAATGGTGCGCCGATGATCTCTCTCCTGTGATCAACCCTCTCCAGGGGATCCCGGCAGATGCCTGTCCCTGGCTGATGGAGAAGATGAGGAACAATGAGATCATCCATATCACGGAAACCTCCCGGATGCCACCGGAGGCGATTGCAGAAAAGAAACTCCTCCTCTCCCAGGGAATCCAGGCGATGATAGTGCTTCCGCTTCTGATCAAAGGCGGGTTCATCGGATATATCGGACTTGAGTATGCGGCCACCCCCCGGAAATGGTCAGATGAGGATCTCGAGCTCCTCCGTATCGCATCCGAACTCTTTGCGAGTGCGATTGAGCAGAGGAGATCGGATCTGTTGCTCAGGCGGAGGATGGAGTTTGAACATCTCATAACGACCATCTCATCAGCGTTTGTTGGTGCTGATCCCAGTGATACGGACGATCTCATTAATGATACCCTCGTCTCGATCGGCCGGTTCACCGGGGTTGATCGCGCCTATGTATTTCTGCTGAAAGAGAATGGCGATACAATCGAGAATACGCACGAATGGTGTGCTGAGGGGATAAGACCGGAGATACAGGATCTCGGGAATCTCGCCTATCTGGAGGTGATGCCATGGTTTACTGAAAAGATCCTGAATGGCGAGATCGTCTCGGTCTCTGATATCAATAAACTTCCAGGGGATGCTCTTTCTGAACGGAGATACTGTGGGATGCATGGTGTCCAATCGCTCATCCTTCTCCCGATCAGGATCGGGAGGCGGATCTTTGGGATCCTCGGTTTTGATTCTGTCAGGACGATCCGAACCTGGACAGAGGATGATCAGACCCTCATCTCAATAGTCAGCGATATCATCGCTCATGCCATCAATAAGAGAGAGGCTGCTCTTGCACTCAGGGAGAGTCAGGAGAGGCTCCAGATGGCTCTCTCCGCATCCGGAACAGGGATGTGGGAACTCGATCTCCCCTCCATGAGCCTCTCGTTTGACGATCATGCAGCAGCCATATTCGGATATAATGACGGACGGTTTTTCGCAGAATCAATTGACTGGAAGAGGTTCACACATCCGGATGACATCCCCGACGTAACCAGGATCATCAATGACTATCTTGAGGGGAGGCGGACACTCTTTGAGACCGAACATCGGATGCGGCATGGAGATGGCACCTGGATCTGGATCTCCGGCATAGGTAAAATTACCCGTTGGCATCCTGACGGGCTGCCACTTCGTCTCTCCGGAACCCTGCATGATATAACCCGGCGAAAAGAGATGGATGAGGCATTGCACAAGCGTGAGGAACTGGAAAGGAATAAGAACCGGATTCTGACGATGCTTGTGATGCAGGAGGATCTCGATCTGATTCTGGATGCCATTGTACTCCAGATGGAAAGGAGCGATCCCTCAATACATGGATCTATTCTGCTGTTTGATGAGGCCCGGCAATGCCTGGTACATACCTCTGCACCGAATCTGCCTGATGAGTACAATGCATTGCTGCAGCCAGGCCTTCCGATCGGCCCGGATGTCGGTTCCTGCGGTTCGGCGGCGTATCTCCGGGATCGGGTGGTGGTGGCGGATATCCGGAACAGCCCACGGTGGACTCCGTATCCGGATTTTGTAAGGGTCACAGAAAAGTATGGTCTCCTTGCCTGCTGGTCCCAGCCGATCCTCACCTCTGATGGAAAGCTCCTTGGAACCATCGCCAACTATGCGGATGCTCCGGGTGAGCCGGATGAAGCAAATCTCCGGGTACTTGAATGGGCGGCTGACGTGGCTGCCCTTGCCATACTGCAGAAACAGGCTGACGATCTCCTCCGCAGACATGCCAAAGAGATCACTGCAGCATACGAGGTCCTCGAAGAGCGGGTGAGGGAGCGGACAGCGGATCTGGAAGAGGCGCTCCATCAGCAGAGGATCGCAGAAGAGAGATTTAAAACACTCTTCCGTGAGATGCTCGACGGATTCGTCCAGCATGAGATCATCTTTAATGAAAAGGGGAAGGCTGTGGATTTCCGGATTACCGCCGTTAATCCGGCTTTTGAGAAGATGATCGGTATCCCTGCAGATGATATGGAAGGCCAGACGATTCTGGATCTTCTCCCTGAACTCCGGGACTCCTGGGCAGATATATTCCAACAGGTGGCGGATACCGGAGTCCCGGTCATCTTTGAGAACTGCCTCTCCGATAACCAGCGATGCTTTAAGGTCTCGGCTTTCCGACCGGAACCGGATCAGCTTGCATGCATATTTGAGGATATCACGGAAGAGAAGAGGATTGATGAAGAGATGAGGAGATCTCTCCTTGAGAAAGAGGTGCTCATCAAAGAGATCCACCACCGTGTGAAGAATAACATGCAGGTCGTCTCAGGCCTCCTGACGCTCCAGAGGAAAAATATCAATGATGATACTATCCGGAAACTCTTTTTGGAGAGTGAGAGCCGGATCTTCTCACTCGCACTCGTCCATGAGAAGCTCTACCAGTCAAAGAGCCTCTCGCGGATCGAGTACGGGCAGTATCTCTCGACGATGGGAGATTATATCCTCGGGCTGAGTGAGATCGGCTCTGATGCAGTCTCAATTGAGATTGATGCCCCAGATATCTATCTCTCGATTGAGAAGGCTGTTCCTCTCAGCCTCATCACCAATGAATTCATTATGAATTCCTTGAAACATGCCTTCCCTGATGGCCGGAAAGGGAGGATCATCCTCGGGATGAAACGGAAGAGGGATACAATTGTGTACCGATATCATGATGATGGCGTTGGCGTACCGGCCGGAGTCGATTATGCAGAAACTTCCTCACTTGGGTTACAGCTGGTTAACAGCCTTGTCATTCAGCTGATGGGGACAATCTCTATGAACCGGGATCAGGGTACTACCTTTATAATAACATTTCCTGTTGCACCAGATGGAGAGAATCAAAATGAATGAACCTGCTATATTGATCGTTGAAGATGAAGCTGTTACGGCGATGGTTCTCAAGACAAGCCTGACAGAGATGGGGTATTCTGTATGCGGTATTTCCGCGACAGGAGAGCGTGCTGTTGAGATGGCCGGCGAATTACGCCCGGATCTGATATTAATGGATATTATGCTCGCCGGGAAGATGAACGGAATCGAGGCGGCAGAGCAGATCAAGGAAAAATACCGGATACCCCTGATCTTCCTGACCGCATTCAGTGATGATCGGTACATCCATGAGGCCAAACTGACAGAACCGTTTGGATATATCCTCAAGCCTGTACGGGAGCTTGAACTTAGGACAACCATCGAGATGGCATTTTATAAGCATGCGATGGAGAAGGTCGTCCGGGAACAGGCGGAGATTATCCGGGTGCTGTTGAATGAGACCCGTGATCTCCATTATCTCATGGATAGAGACGGAACGATCCTGACTGCGAATGATGCCCTTGCGAAGCGGGTCGGTATCACGGCGGATGAACTGATCGGAACAAGCATCCATGATCTTGTCGCATCCGGACATCTCTCCCCGACGATGGCCGCATCAAAACTTCCCTCCCTTGTGAACTGTTGTTCGCTCCGCTTTGAAGAAGAGTTTGGCGATTGCTGGTTTGATATCGGGATTCATCCGGTCAGCGGCCCGGATGGAGCGATCTCCCAGTATGCAGTCCATATTCATGATACATCCCGTGTCAAGGCGATGGAAGGGAAGATGCGGACACTCTCAGAGCTCCTGATGAAGACGCTTTATCCGCAGAAGGGTGAGGATGATGTCAGCCTGGATGATCTCCAGGGAGCCGAGGAACTGGATCTGGTTATCAGAGAGATGAAAGAGTCTGATCCTTTCCGGTAGATCAGATCTCTATCTGGTGATAGCGCTCTTCAATAACAATACCCCGATCCCTACCGGGACTGCGAGGCTTTCCAGGCCTGCCATGCCTCGATGATCTCCTCGCCGGTCACAAACGGGAACCCGTGATCCTCTCCATAGGCCCGTGCCTTCTCCTTCTCAAGGGCGTTGCCGGTCTCGTCGTCGAGCATCTCGCAGACGGTGACTGCGGGAGTTATCCCCGCCATCAGGGCGAGGGCGATCGAGAGCTCGGTCTGCCCCTGCCGCTGGTCAAGGAGGTCGTCTGCAGCACGGAGGAGGGCCGAATGGCCGGGTGTCCGGAACTCTTTTCCAAATGGGGGGAGGCTGCCGCCGTTCATTGCCGACCGGACATGCTCTGCGATCTTTGAGATGGTGAGGGCACGATCATGGTCGGTGATCCCGGTGAAGGTCTCCCGGTGGTTCACCCAGAGGGAGAAGGAGGAGTGATTCTTCCGGTCATAGGGGATCTCCCCTTCCTTCTCGCCAAGTTCCCCGCAGCGGGAGAATACATCCGATGCAAACGGGAGACCGAGTGCCTTTGCCGCATCCGGGTGAACCGCCGTACAGATCAGGCCGCCTCCGTCCTTTCGCATCCTGAGGATATCGTTGTGGCGGATGGTATCGGATCGGATCACGAGATCGGTCTCACGTTCACGGTTGTCAAAGTCATAGATAAGGACGAAACGTCCTTCTTTCAGTGCTGTTATTGCTTCATGCATCATATCCGACCTCTACATCGATGGTATCGTTATCGTCAAGCCCGATTTCATTCCTGAGAGGGACACCGGATATCAACTCAATGATATCCTCAGGATAATGTGTCCTGCCAGGAACGATGAGTGCGCAGGGAATCCCCGCAATCCGGCAGGGAAGGCAGCGTGCCTCCCCAAAGGTCCTGTGCTCATCTGAAAAACCCGGAATGGTTATCCATTCGAGCGAATCCAGCCTCTTCCGTATAGGAATGCTCTGCTGGTTCAGTCTGATGTTTAATGTTCCGGGGAAGGGTTCAAACCCGCAGTTCATCCGGAACTGATCCCGGTAATGGGGCAGGGACATATAGTACCGCCCCTCTCCGAGGCCCGAGATGATCGTTCCCTGAAGAATGAAGTGCCCGCCGACGCGGGTGAATATCCGGCAGTATTCGGCATGTTCCCTCCTGAGAATCTCCTCGCCCGGCTTCGTCACCGTCACCGACTGGCCAGAGGGATCGACCGTCCGACTGATGAATCCTGCCGATTCAAGAGCTTTTAAACGGCGGGATATAGTCTGGGGGCTTGTTCCAAGGGTGGAACCGAGGCTCTGTGTCGATACCCGGACCGGGCCGCGGCATCCTCCGAGGAGGGCGATCGCCTTTAAGACCGGGAGATCTCCCGCATCAGACACCTGCATGATCTCCAGATTTGGGAGGCTACCTATTTATGGATATCGACTCGTGCAGAATAGCAGGCCTTCCCGAGGATCGGCGCATCGGAGCCACCTCGGCCCCTTCCATATTCCCTGCCGCCCAGAGGTACCGTTCGCGGACCGAGGCCGGGAGATCCCCCTCAGGTATCGGGACGAATCCATACTCGCCGTAGAATTTCCTGAGATGGACAACCGCATACATCGTCAGTTCATCATTATAGCATGCCTCGACGAGAGCCGTCATCACCTGCCGTGAGAGGCCACGGCCACGGTGGATCTCCGGGGTGAAGACCGCATCCACTTCGTAGCCGTCCGGATGGCGCCTGCACCGGGCGAGGGAGACGATCGCATCCCCTTCACATGCGGCAAAAATCCGGTCGACTGCGGGGTCGCCGGTTGTTCCATGGTAGTCGATCCAGACGATATTTGCATCCGGGAACTCATCTGATCTGATCTCGCGGACCTCGGCTGCCCCTCCGCTGAGATAGGGGATGAAGACCGGAACTCCGGCAGCGAGGATTGTATCTGGTTCACCTATCCGTTTCGGGATGACGATCAGTGTCGGATCATGCCCTGATACGAGACGAAGGATATCAGTGGTGAGGTCTCCCGTCATCTTTTCGCTGGTGATGGATGCAGGCGGTGCATGCAGCAGCATCCCCCGGCCGCTCTCCCCCTCTGCAAGGAGGATGATTTCGGGGGGATAGTGCTGATCAAGGAATACAGCGGCAACATCCTCCGCACTCTTCCCAGAGAAGACGCAGATGAGAGGACGGTCGGTGATGAGCCGATCATCTTTCTTCAGATCAGATGGAATAAGCAGGATATCGACGGGATCCTGCAGATGCTCTCCGCCCGGTTCCGTGATGATGAGCGTCGCTTCTGATATCGCCCCGGAATCCAAAATCCTGATACCCGGGAGAACAGGTGCCTCTCCTGCCTGCCATATCACCTCGCGGACGCCTGGAATCCTCGCGATGAGTCGGGAAATGTCTCTCCTCTCTCCCCTGATATCGATGAGAATACGTCGTGGATCCATTCTCTCCTCCCCTGTTATGTAATGCGGTATCCTTCCTGTGGCACCAACAGGACGAACCGTGCTCCCCGCCCGCTCTCCCCTTCTTCATGAATGTCGATCCCGGTGATGCCAAGGATCTCGCGGGTGAGGAAGAGTCCGTGGCCTGATCGTTCGGTACTCTCAGCAAAGAGTCTCTCTTTCTCATCATCCGGGATGCCGGTCCCGTTGTCCTCAAGAATGATGGCACACCCGTCATCCCGGATCTGGTAGGTGACAAGGAGGGCAGTCGCCCCTGCTGCAATGGCATTCTCGATCAGGTGGGAGATGGCAGTCCGGAGATGCGGGTCTGAGAAGATGGAAAGCCGTTCCGTCCAGGGATGTACCACCATTCCTCTGGTGTCAAGCCGGGCAGTCGCCTGATGCACCGTCTCCTGGACCGGCATCCAGACCGGAGGAATCATTCCGATCTCCCGGAAATCCCGTGATATGGCAATCTGCCGCCGTATCCCGTCTGCCGAATCCTCGATCTTTCTGAGGAGCGAGAGCGAGGCAGGGTCATTGATCTGCATGCTCCCGATGGTCAGATGCCGGTAGAGCTCCTCAAGACGTTTTGAGAGGCCGTGCCGGATGATCCCGCTTAAGGTTGTCAGCTGACGGTTGGTGTTTCTCAGGGCAGATCGTGCCATCACCTCACCGGTGATATCGCGGATCGACTCAACCGCACCTGCAACCTCCCGGTCAGGGCCATAGAGCGGCGTTGCCACACACCTGAGATGGGCTCCCCGGCCTTCATTGAGTCCGGGTGCGATCATCTCCGCCTCGACTGCATCCCCATCTCTTGAAAGCCGCTCATACGGGGTTTCACTATCAGGATCATTCCTGAGTGCGTAATCGATAAGGATCGCCCTCTTCTCCCCATAGAAGGGAACCGCATACGCATACTCTCCCTGTCCGATGATCTTCATCTTCGGAACTCCGGTCATCTTCTCGATGGCACGGTTCCATGCGATGACCCGCCCCTCCCGGTCGATGGCGAAGGTGGCGTCAGGAAGGAACTCGATGAGGTCATGGAGCTGCTCCTCGGATTGCCGCAGCCTGATCGTCAGGAATGAGACGACGAACCCGATGGTAATATAGACAGCTGATCTGGCGAGGATGGAGAGGGTGACACCGAGGTCCGATGGGGTGAGGAGGAGGGCCGCACCTGCATAGGTGGCTGCGATAAGGATGGCGATTGCGGCTCCACGCCTCGGGTACCAGTATCCTGCAAGAAGGATCGGAAGATAGAGGAGATGGGGGAAGACATAGGTGATCCCCTGGAGGAGCCCGATGATATTTGCGGCAAGCGTGATGGCGATAGCGGCGAAAATAATTATGATCCGCCGCTGCTCGACCGGTTCGTTGAAGAATGGGTGGCTCCGCATCGGTCTCTTCTCCCTTCCTTATCCGGATCGGTGCTGGATCGATCCGGTTGGGCAGCGGATCTCAAACCGCCCTCCCTGCCGGGGGTCTCCTGTCTCAACGAGGCCGATTCCGGTGATTGCAAGCGCTTCCCGTGCCAGGAAGAGGGAGAATGCCTTTCCGATCCCAAGCTCATAGGAGAAGAGGGCATCTTTTCCGGCGAGGGGAATACCGATCCCGTCATCCTCAATGGTGATCACCCCTGTATCCCTCTCCCCGGAGTAGGTGATCGTCACCTTCCCGGCCCTCCTCCGGGCTGCATCGGTGATGATCGCCCAAACCGCCTTCTCACCGACGGGATCAAGGTAGAGGAAGAGATCACCTGGAACCCGTGCATCAACAGCCACACCTGCTGTATCTTCCGGTAGAATCTCTGTAAAGCGAAGCCATTCGGGTTGGCTCTCCCCGATCTTCTGGTACTCCTGGGTGAACCGGGTCGTCTGGATCGCACGATCGATCCCTCCGGTTGCTGTCCGGAGATGGTCGCGTGCCGCTTCCGGTTCCCGGTCAAGGACCCTCTCAGCATATTCAAGTGACTCATGGATCGAGGAGAGCTGTGTCAGGAGTCCGTGGCGGGTGATGCTCGTGAGAAGCGTCAGTTTCCGGTGGGCTTCTGCAAGGGCTCCCTCGGCACGCTCACGCTGGACGATCTCTGCCCTGAGATCCTCGTTCTTCTCCTGAAGCTGTTCATTGAGTCCATAGAGTTCGTCCCGTGCTTCTTCGAGATCCGCGTTCTTCCGGACCGCAATCGCATAGGTCGAGAGAAGAATATCGAGGATCGTCTTCTTCGCAGCGGTGATGGAGTACTCCCGATCCGAGATGATGATCGAGAGCTCGTCACCCTCCTCTTCCTTTCCTCTCTCAAAGACCTCCCTGACCCGTCCAAGGATAAATGCAGGATCAAATGGCTTGATGATGAAGTTGTCGGCACCGCATGCAACCCCCCGGATGACATCCTCGGGATCAAAGAGCTGGGTGACGAGGAATACCGGTATCGTATTCATCTCTTTGATCCGGCGGCAGAGCTCATACCCGTCCATCCCGGGCATCACGATATCGCTCAGAACCAGATCCGGGGGATCGTCCCGTATCAGTCCGAGTGCCGATTCTCCATCGGCAGCGGTGGTGACGCGATATCCGTCCCCTTCGATGATCCGTCTGAGATACTCGGTCTGGGTTGTACTGTCCTCGACGATGAGAATATGCTTCATCCCTCTCTCCTCCTATCGAAACCGCCCTTTGGGAATCCTGATCTCAAAACAGGCTCCTTCTCCATACGTCCCGATCTCGGATATCCCAAACTCGCATGTTGCAAGTATCCTGGATGCAAGGAAGAGGCCAAGGCCGGTATTCTCTCCATATCCCTGTTCAAAGATTCGCTCTTTCTTATGGGGGGGTATTCCGATACCGTCATCGGTGATTCTGATGCAGAGGTCTTTCTCTATCTCAGCGGTGATATGGATTGTTGTGACCTTCTTCCCGTGGCGGATGGAATTTTCGATGATGGTTGCAATCACCGTCCCCATCAATGGATCTGCGAGTATCTCGAGATCCGGAAGGCTGGCTGTCACTGATATACCACCAAGATCGATGAGTGCCATGGCATCCCCGGCCAGATCCGAGAGACTCAGCCACTCCCGGTCGCATGATCCGATCTCCTGGTAATTCCCGGTAAATTCGATGATTTTTATAATTCGGCGGGCCGCCTCCCGAATCCGTGTGAAGGCCGCCTCGGGAGATACTATTCCGTCACCCCCGGAGGCGAGCTCAACAAACCCTTCGATGACGGTGATGTGGTTTCTGATATCATGCCGGGTGATGCTTGTGAGAAGATGGAGTTTCTCATGGGCATCGATGAGGGCATCCTCGATCCGCTGCCGCTCATCGATCTCATGCTGAAGGTCGTCGTTTGCCTGGTGCAGCTCCTCAACAAATTCCTGGAGCTGTTCATTCACCCCATAAAGTTCGTCCCGGGCCTCCTGCAGTTCGATATTCTTTCTGACTGCAGTTGCATAGGTCGAGATGAGGACACGAAGGATCTGATCCTTTCCTGCGGTGATGGTGTAGGTCTTCTTTCCAAAGGTTGCGTCCACCTCATCATTTCTGGAGATGATATTCTGCATTTTCCCGAAGCTGAGGACATCGGCGACGGTATCGACGAGGTAGTCTGCATCGAAGGGCTTGATGATGAAGTTCACAGCACCGCATGCGAGGCCGCGGACGATATCCTCTGGATCAAAGAGCTGGGTGAGAAGAATGACGGGGATCCCATAGCGGTCCCGGATCTCACGGCAGAGCGTATATCCATCCATTCCCGGCATCACGATATCGCTGATGATGAGATCGGGCGGCTCGACCCCGACACAGGTGAGTGCGGTCTTTCCGTCGATGGCAGTGGTGACACGGTACCCTGCCCTGAGGAGGATCTGGCGGATATACTCGGCCTGTGTGGGGCTGTCCTCGACGACGAGGAGCCGTATATCCCCCGGATTATGCTCCATGCCTGCTCACGTCCCTGACCACCCTGAGGAATGCATCCTTTTCAAACATACTCTTGATAATATAGGCATCTGCACCGAGATGTATTCCATACTCCTGATCCCCTGGCGAGTCGAGTGATGTCACGAGGACGACCGGCAGAGCAGACAGGTGTGTACTGCTCCGGATCGCCTCGGTGAGAGCGAACCCGTTGACTCGCGGCATATCTACATCAGATACCACAATATCGAACTCCTCCTGTTTAAGCCTTTGGAGTGCGTCCGCACCATCATAGGCACACTCGACAAAATATCCGGCATCTTCGAGGATTGCCCTGAGAAACTCCCGTGAGGTGACGGAGTCCTCGACGACGAGGACCCGCCCGGTTGCCGGGTCCAGTCTCCCACCCCGTCCCTCTCCACGTGGGAGCGTCGAGATGATCAGATCCAGTGGGTCGATGACGAGTGCCACACTTCCATCCTCGAGGATCCCGGCACCGGCGATCCTGCGAACATGGCGGAGCTGGCTCCCCAGCGATCGGACGACGATCTCCTGGACCCTGATCAACTCATCGACGTAAATACCGAGCTTTCCCGCCCCTGATGCAAGAAGGACAACCGGAATCGGGCGTTCCGGGTCGATCTTCATGGGAGGGAGCTTCACGCCGAGCCCTCGTTCAAGGGGGATGAGCCTGATGAGATCATCGCCGATCCTGATCTCCTCTGCTCCCGGCTTCATCCTGATGACCTGGCGGACCTGCTGCATCGGGATGACGTACTTCCTCCTCCCGGCAGAGACGACGACACCCCGGAAGTTTGAGAGGCGGACCGGGAGATACATCCTGACGCAGGTGTTCTGTCCGGGTATCGAGGTGATGGCGACGTCTCCTCCAAGACGGGTGACTGCATCCTCGACGATCGCAAGGCCAAGACCTCGTCCCGAGAGCTCGGTCACATCTGGGGAGGTTGAGAGGCCTGACCGGAAGACGAGTTTCATGCTCTCATCATCTGAGAGGTTTCCAGCTTCTTCTTCGTTCAGCAGTCCCTTCTCTATCGCAGATCTCCTGATTACACCGGGATCAATCCCTTTTCCGTCATCGGAGATGTCGATCCCGACCCTGCTTCCTGCAAGCGGGACGACCCGGATATGAATCCTTCCTTTCGGATTTTTTCCTTTTGCAACCCTGGTTCCCGGATGTTCGATCCCATGATCGATGGCGTTCCTGATGAGATGGGTGAGGGGATCTTTTAGCGCCTCGAGGAGACGGCGGTCGATCTCGATCTCCCCTCCATCGACGGCGAAGTCAACCTGCTTCCCTGACGACCCCGCCACCTCCCTGATGAAGCCCGGGAAACTGGCAAGTATATGGGAGACCGGCAGAAGGACGGCATCATGAATGGTGTCTGCTATCACCTGGGTGCTTGACTCAAGAATATGCAGGTTACGGGCATTCTCCTGGATATGCGTGGTGAGATCATGCCTGAGCGAATCGATGAATTCCCGGTTCTTCTTCTGGAACTTCAGGATTCGATCAAGGGCAACCCAGTCCTCGTATATCATGTCCCGATCACTTCTGAGAAGCTCCTCGATCCTCCGGAGATCGGTGGCGACCTGGACATGGGTCCATTGCCAGAGGGAGAACCGGATCATCATCGCATCCAGTTCACGCATCCTGTGGCCCATCGAGAGGCGGGTGGTAAGGAGTTCGTCAGACCCGGTGATAAGCCGGTCCAGGGTCTCGTTTGCGATCCGGACGGTCCCGGTCTCCCGCAGACGAGGGAGCTCACTCCGGGTCGGGGTGGAGGCAGCCTTCTTCTCCAGAACGGCTGTCTTCTCACCTTTTACCGCCCGAAGTTCCCTGATGATCGCAACCGGCGACACCTTCTCACCGGCAAGGATCGATCGGATCAGGTGGATCGCACGGTGGAAGAGATCATACCCGGCGGCATCGGGGACGAAACTCCCGTTTCGTACAGCCGAGAGTGCCGTCTCAAGATGCTGGCAGACCGACTCGATCTCCCTGAGGGAGACGGCACGTGCTGCCCCCTTGAGGCTGTGCGTCCTCCGGTAGACAGATTCCGCCAGATCGGGATCGATCCCCTCTCCCCTCTCAAGGGCGATCAGCTCCCCGGTGATGGCAGAGAGATGCTCGTCGGCTTCGTCTCTGAAGGTGGCAAGGAGCGTCTCCCTGAGGTCGTCGTCGTTTCCCGGCATATCAGACGTGGTACTGTTCGGTAATCTTCTTCAGCCGGATACCGAGTTCATGGAGATCTTCTGCGGTCTTCTCAGCCTTCTGGGTATTCTCAAGATTCTTCCGTGCAGCCTCCTGGATCTTCTCCATCGCATGGGAGATACGGTCCATGCCGGATGCCTGTTCGGAGATGGAGTCTGCTATCTCATATGCTTCATTGGAGGAGTCGGCGATGGCAGTTGCAAGGACCTCAATCGCCTGCCGTGCCTCGGCGGTGAGCCGGACGGTATCCTCAACCGAGGATGATCCCCGATCGACCGATACGACGGTTCCTGAGACGCCACGCTGGATATCTGTTAAGATCGTTCTGATATGTGCAGTCGCCTGCTTTGACTGCTCAGCAAGATTATGAATCTCATGCGCAACAACCGCAAATCCTTTCCCAAACTCCCCGGCCTTTGCCGCCTCGATGGAGGCATTGACGGCGAGGAGGTTTGACTGCTCGGAGATGTCGGTGACGGTTGCGATGATCTCCCCGATGGCGGTACTCTGTTCCGAGAGCTTGACGACGTTCGTCCCGACGACATCCATCTGCCGCCGGATCTGGTTCATGCCATCAAGGATCTCCTGGACCGACCGTTGCCCGTCCTTGCTGACGAAGCTCGCCTTCATCGCCTTCTCGGTGACAGCCCTCGTCTTCTGATTGGCACGTTCGGTCTGGATACGCACCCCTTCGACCGAGTTTGAGGTCTCATCGACGATCCGGACGGTCTGTGAACTCTCCTGGGAGAGGTGGGAGGTGACGGCGGAGATCTCGCTTGATGCAGAGGAGAGGACGGAGATTCCTTCATATAACTCCTCGGTGATCAGCTTCATCAGCCGGGAAAGCTCGATACCGATGGTGTTGAGTGCATCACGATATGCCACGAATTCACCGGCAACCGGGATATCAGGATTGAATCTGGCGGTGAAATCCCCGGCGGCATAGTATCCGGCAAGCCGCATCGCCTCATTCACCGGCTCGGTGATCCGTTCAAGGGTCTTGTTGAACCCGACGATGATCCTCCGGTAGCTCCCCCGGAAGGCCTTTTCATCGCCACGGACCTTGAGATCACCCGCCCAGGCGGCATCGGTCATCTTCAGGGTCTCTTTATGAAGATGGTCAAGCGAATCCATCATCATTTTAATGGCAGGCCTGATCTCGTCCCTTTCATCCTGGATGGCGAATTTCTCGACATATTCGCCATTTGCGATCCGTTTGATATTGCCGACGATGTTCGTCTGGAGATCTTCTGCAAACTCGTCCATCGTCTGTGCCATTACCCCGATCTCATCCCGTCTGCTGATACCGAGACGGACAGAGAGATGTCCGTTTCTCAGTTCCTTGATCATCAGGACGACCTGCTGGAGGGGTTCAGAGATCGACCGTCCAAAGAGGATAGCAACGGCAGCACCGACGATGATCGAGGCGAGCATGACGGCAACGAGCGTATCCCTGATGGTATTAATCGGCCCGGTGAAGTCAGCGAGATACGCCCTGGAGACGATATGCCAGTCGAGCGGCTCAAAGTAGGTAAAGACATCGATGATCTCGTTTCCATCGACGGTATGGTAGAGAATCCCCTCCTTCTCGGTGAGGGCTGTCTGGACGAGAGTCCGGTCGATCCAGTTCTCGCCTTCACTCGTCGGGTGGACGATGACGTTTCCTGCTCCATCGATGACTTTCATGTACCCGTTCTCACCTATGACGGTCTGCCGGATACTCTTCCTGACGACATCGAGTGTTTCTTCTTCTTTGGTTCCGACGAAGAGGATCCCGATCACGTCGCCACGGCTGTTTGTGATTGGTTCATACGCGGTGACGTACTGGATCCCGAAGAGATCACGGGATCCATAGAATGTCTCCCCCCCGATGACCGAATAATCGAAGACATCCTGCGTCAGCCGGGTCCCGACGGCACGCTCGCCATCTTCGCTGATGACGTTTGTCGCTATCCTGATTGCATGATCATCATAGACCTGGAAGACGGTCGCGGCTCCACCAACGAGCTCCTGCACCTGATCGACGATCTCGAAGTTATCGTTGACGACGTACCGCTGGTTTCCGGGACCGACCAGCGTCATCTGACCCTCGATGATCTCCGGGCTGCCGTGCTGGTAGAACTGCTGCCTCAGGACATTTAAGTCACTGTCAACCTTGTTTCGTGTCAGGGTGTAGACATCGTTTGTCCACCCTTTCATGTCATTGCCCTGTACCTGCAGCCGTGTCTCGATCTGCTGGGTGATGACGCCTGCCGAGCTTGTGTAGGAGACGACACCGACGAGCGAGGTCGGGATGATTGCAAGGAGGAGGCAGATGACGAGGATCTTTGTTCCAACCTTCATGTTTGAGAAGAATGTTACCATGATATACCTCTCGGCGGTTTATGCTAGTTCTTACATCTCTCTTTCTTGATCACTGATTACCATCTCTGGATCGGTGAGAAGTGCTTTTCCATCGATGATCACAACATCCCCGGCAACCCCGATGAGATGGGTCCTCGGGATGGCGGTTCTGGTCGTTGCGTCAGGGAGGGGGCGTTTGAGCCGTGATGTTCCCCTGATCCTGTCAACGAGGAGGCCGAAGGTCATCTTCCCATCCGAGAGGATGATCACCCTGTTGAAGTCCGTCAGTCCGTACTCGGGGACCCTAAAGAACTTCCGGAGATCGATGAATGAGATGATCTCCCCCCGGACTGCGGCTATCCCGGTGATGAAGGGTGGTACCCCGGGTACCGGGGTGATCTCACCGGTCAGGATCACTTCGCGGACATACTGCATCCCGACGGCATACTCGACATACCCAAGCTGAAACCTCAGGATCTCGGGTTTGTCAACAGATTCATCTGTTACTCTCATCTCTGAGAGAGCCGGAGCCCTCCCCCTGAGGAGATCGAGCGTCTCCTCATCATCCGGTGGGAGGGCACCATATACCAGTGGGATGAGCGAGAGATCATCGATGATGATGACACCATCCTCTCTGATTCTGGTTCCCGGAAGATTCCCCGGTGATGCCTCTTCCTCCGACCTGATACCCTCTATCCGATCGGCGATGAGTGCTATCTCATTCTCCCTGAGGGTGGTGATGATGAGAGAATCGGTCGCTTTTACCTGCCTGATTTCTGAGCCGATACTGGCGATTGGGATCTCCTCGCCATAGATGATGACGGTGCCCTTCTCCCGGACTGCAACCATCCGTGTGGTCGTCCGTACACGGTCAAGAGGGAGGGCATATCCTGTCGTGCCGACACAGAAGTGAAGATACTCTGTCATTTGCAGATAGGAGAATATCGTAGACAGGATATGATAACTCTTGTGTATTTATATGCGGCAGGGGGATTCCCCGGTTTTTCGGTCCGGATCTCCATCATAGGAGCCGGAGTCCACACTTCGTAACGTGTGGCTTTAATGGTGTAGGGTTCGGGTTGTGCAGAAATATTATATGGACAAATTGTAAATAGGAATTACAATATGTCCAACCGGGAGATGAACCTTATGATCAGACGGGATGCAGAGGAGAAACTTCGCTCTCTTGCCCTTGGATTTCCTGCCGTTTCGGTGATCGGCCCACGTCAATCCGGAAAGACAACCCTTGTCCGGTCAGTATTCCCTGATAAACCCTACATATTACTGGAAGATCCTGATACACGTGCATTTGCTGAGGAGGATCCACGCAGCTTTCTTGCCCAGTACGAAGAGACCGGAGCAGTCTTTGATGAGGTCCAGAGGGTACCGGAGCTGTTCTCCTATCTCCAGGGTATTCTGGACAGGCATGCAACGCCCGGGCAGTTCATCCTCACCGGATCACAGAACTTTCTGATGATGGAGAGTATCTCTCAGTCACTCGCCGGGCGGGTTGGAATAATCAGGCTTCTCCCGCTCTCGATGAGGGAGATTGCCCGTGCCGGAGTTATACCGGAGACATATGAGGAGATTCTCTTTGGCGGTCTCTACCCCCGCCCCTATAGCACCCCTCTGGAGCCATCCGATTTCTACTCATCATATATACAGACATATATTGAGCGTGATCTTCGTCAGCTGAAGCAGGTGCAGAACCTCTCGACATTTCAGACATTCATGAAGATGTGTGCCCACCGATCCGGGCAGATCATTAACTACTCATCCCTGGCCAACGACTGCGGTATCACCCATAATACGGCGAAGGAGTGGTTATCTCTCCTTGAGACATCACTGTTAATCATTCTGATGAGGCCTCACCACAAAAACTTCAACAAGAGGCTGGTGAAGGCCCCGAAACTCTACTTCACCGACCCCGGCCTTGCGGCACATCTCTGTGGAATACCAAATGCTGAGAGTCTCAGGTATCATCCGTTAAAGGGAGGGCTTTTTGAATCACTCATCATCACCGAGTTCCTCAAGGTCAGGTTTAACGCAGGCAAAGAATCCAATCTGTACTTCTGGAGAGATAAACTCGGGCACGAGATCGACTGCGTCATTGAATATGCGGGATCAGATCTCATCCCTGTTGAGATTAAATCAGGCAGGACAGCAGCCAGTGACTTCTTTAAAGAGATCACGTACTGGAACAACCTCTCCGGCAATACCCCGAAGAGATCATTTGTCGTCTATGGGGGGGATCAGAACCAGCAGAGAAGAGCCGGGCATCTGGTTGGATATCAGCATCTGGAGCCGATATTCCCGTATCTGGAGTGAGGTTCGGGCACACTCGTAGGAAGCCCCTCTGCGTTAGCGGGGGATGGTTCACGCCAGAAGGGTGTCTCTAATAATCATAGATATGCTGGCGGTGATCGATCAGTATCAAATAAACGGCTCTCTCTTTTTCATCGGGTTTGAATATAAGTCGGTATCGTTGTGCGATTCTGGTTGCTTTCTTACCATGTAACGCGCCTGATAGCCAGCCACCTGTATTGAGAGGATCTTCTTTCAAGCGTTGCAGTTTCTTATCAAGTTCATGGATAATTCTCTTGTTGGATTTTATTTGACTAAGGCTTTCGATGAATGTGTCCGTTGTTCGAATAGTCCATTCCATCAGGATGAATCACCAAGCAGATCGTCTATCGATGATATCTCTCTGAATCGTCCGGCAGCTATGTCATCTTCACTTTTCTGTATCTTCGCCATCGTTTCCGGGTTGCTCAGTATCTCAATCGTATCGAGAAGGATATCCAGGTCTTCCCGACGAACCATAGTATCCTGAATTTTCTTTATTTCAGAATATACTTCATCAATGGTGACGGAGGGAGTCATGAATAGTAATTATCGTCGCATATCATAATTATTGTTGAATGTGGACAAATTGTAAATAGGAATTACAATATGTCCAGCCGGGGGTGACCCCCCCTAGATCATACCGGATGTAGTGCAAAAAACGAATAGGAATAGCCAGGGATTCCAAGGCAATGGAACAACCTCTCTGCCCCATCCCCGGGAGATAATCTGTCGTTTATGGAGGGGGTATCGGACTTCGTGAAATGTCGAACTCCCTTTCGTTAGTTATATGTAGAAAGGGTGCGAAGAGGTACAGGTGAAACCCGGACAGCGTCAGCAGCTTGCCGAAAAGATAGCAGGAGAGATAACCCTCTCTGATGTCCCCGGCAAAGCCCTGAAGAAGTGGCGGACGAGTTTTTCGATATCCCCGGGTGTTCTTGCCGATCATCTCGGGGTATCTCCGTCGGTTATCAGTGATTACGAGAGCGGGAGGCGGAAGAGTCCGGGAACGGCAGTCGTCGGAAAGATCATTGACAGCCTCTTTGCGATTGATGAAGAGAAGGGCGGAATCTTTGCGAAGAAGTACTCGACCATGCTCTTCTCGGACCTCGATGACGAGGTCATCTATGATATCCATGACTTCTCGGATGCTGTCCCGGTCAATGACTTTGCTGATGCGATTAACTGCTCGCTCATCTGTGGCGGTTCAGATCACCGGATCGTCGGCTATACTGTTGTAAACAGCCTCAACGCGATCCTCACCCTCTCTCCAAATGAGTTCAACCGGATTTATGGATGGAGTACGGAACGGGCACTGATCTTTACCGAGGTATCAAGCGGAAAGTCGCCGATGGTGGCGATCCGTGTGACACCGTTTAAGCCACCCTGCGTCATCCTCCAGGGGATAGATCCAAATCTGGTGCATCCACTGGTTCCAAGGCTTGCAGAGCGGGATCGTATCACGGTCTATTCAACAGAAGAGTCGATTGAAGATATTATTACAATTCTAAGGAGACAGGCATGGTAGGCATCATCACCTATGGGGCATATATCCCGCGGTTCCGGGTCAGGGTCGAGGAGATCGCACGGGTCTGGGGTGCAAACCCGGCCGAGATCACCGGTGGCCTTGGCGTCTTTGAGAAGTCGGTCCCTGACCTTGACGAGAATACTGCGACGATTGCAGTTGCGGCGGCACGTTCCGCTCTGGCACGAAGGAAGATCAATCCCGTTGATATCGGGGCAGTCTATGTCGGCTCCGAATCGCATCCCTATGCGGTCAAGCCGACGGCGGTCACCGTCGGCGAGGCGATCCGGGCGACACCGGTGATGACGGCGGCAGATTATGAGTTCGCCTGCAAGGCCGGGACTGCGGCTATCCAGACCTGTATGGGTCTTGTCGGGTCAGGAATGATCAGGTATGGCCTGGCCGTCGGTGCCGATATCGCACAAGGTGCTCCCGGAGACGCTCTTGAATATACGGCAGCAGCCGGAGGGGCGGCGTTTCTCATCGGATCTGAAAAGCCCATCGCCGAGATCACCACGACGGTCTCCTATACGAGCGATACCCCGGATTTCTGGCGGCGGGAAGGCCAGCCCTATCCCCGCCATGGAGGGCGGTTCTCAGGCGACCCCGGGTACTTCAAGCATGTCCTCGGAGCAAGCAGGCTCCTCTTTGAGCGAGAGGGAACCGAAGCGGCCGATTATGACTATGCCGTCTTTCATCAGCCGAACGCGAAGTTCCCGACGAGAGCTGCAAAGATGCTCGGCTTTTCAGATGAGAAGACAAAGCCGGGTCTCGTCGTCCCAAAGATCGGGAACACCTACTCGGGTGCCTCCCCCGTCGGGCTTGCGGCAACGCTCGATATCGCAGAGCCAGGTGATCGGATCTTCGTCTGCAGCTACGGCTCCGGTTCCGGCTCGGATGCCTTTGATATCAGGGTGACCGATGCGATAGAGACGGAGATCGACCGGTCAAAGGCACCGACTGTGGCGGATCTCATCAGTGAGCCCCGGTACCTTGACTATGCACTGTATGCAAGACACAAAGGAAAGATCGTGATGCAGGAATGAGAGAAGTAGCAGTTATCGGGGTTGGATGTACGCAGTTTGGCGAACGCTGGGATACCTCGTTCCGGGAGCTCTTCGTCGAGGCGGGAACCCTCGCGATCGAGGATGCGGGCGTCGGCGGCGAGTCGATAGACGCATTATATGTCGGCAACATGAGTGCAGGCAGATTTGTTGAGCAGGAGCATATCGGGGCACTCATTGCAGATTATGCAGGGCTCACCCGTGCAGGCCATGTCCCTGCAACGCGGGTCGAGGCGGCCTGCGCATCCGGTGGTTTGGCATTCCGGCAGGCGGTCCTTGCGGTTGCAAGCGGGATGGAGGATATCGTCGTTGCGGCAGGTGTTGAGAAGATGACTGATGCCGGCGACTCAACCGACGTCCTCTCTGCAGCAGCAGACCGTGAGTGGGAAGGGTTTGCAGGGGCGACCTTCCCCGGTCTCTATGCGATGATCGCAACCGATTATATGCACCGCTATCCGCTCACCCGTGATCAGCTCGCCCAGGTTGCGGTGAAGAACCATTATCATGGGTCGATGAACCCGATTGCACAGTTCCAGAACGAGATCACCATCGAAACGGTTCTTCGTTCGACGCTCGTCGCCGATCCGCTCCGGCTCTTCGACTGCTCCCCCGTATCCGACGGGAGTGCCGCGGTCGTCGTCGCCCCGCTCGACCGGGCCAGGGAGTTTACCGATGCACCGGTGACGGTTATCGGCTCAGCCCAGGCGAGCGATACGATTGCACTCCATGATCGCCGGGATATCTCGACGCTCGATGCATCGGTTGCAGCCGGTAACCGGGCATTTGAACGTGCAGGCGTGACGAGGAAGGATATCGATCTCATCGAGGTCCATGACTGTTTCACCATTGCCGAGATCTGTGCCATCGAGGACCTCGGGTTTGTGACGAAAGGCGAGGCCGGCATCTTCTATGAGGAAGGCCAGGCATATATCGGCGGCGATCTCCCGGTGAACACCTCCGGCGGCCTGAAGGCCTGTGGACACCCGGTCGGTGCGACCGGGATCAAGCAGGTCTGGGAGGTTGTCACCCAGCTCCGTGGCGAGGCAGGACGCCGGCAGGTGGATGGTGCCGAGATCGGGATGACGCAGAATGTCGGTGGGTCTGGTGCGACGGTCGCCTGCCATATCTTCAGGAGGGCCTGAGTATGACGGTAGCGCGATTCTGGAGGAAGATTCCCCAGCGGTACAATCTCATCGGTACAAAATGCGAAAACTGCAACACAGTCTACTTCCCGCCCCGGTCTCTCTGCCCGGACTGCAGGCGGGACGGGAAGATCATTGATCATACCTGCTCTGGAAAGGGCACAGTTGTCACCTTCTCTGTGATCCGAACAGCAAGCGATCAGTTCTCGAATATGACGCCGTATGTACTTGCGATCATCGAGCTTGAAGAGGGGTGCCGCCTCACTTCACAGGTGATCTGCGACCCGACCGAGGTGAGCGTCGGGATGAAGGTCAAATCCGTCTTCCGGGTGATCGCCGAGGATGGCCCGTCCGGGATCATCCATTACGGGACGAAGTTCGTTCCGGTTTAAAATCGCTCTCTTTTTTTCGGGCTCTTGTTCCTTATCATCGGATCTCCCCGGTCTTTTCAGGTGATCCAATGAGAAAAGAAAGAGTTGGAAGAGAAATATGCTCGTGATGAGCCCTCTCTTTACCAAGATTCAGGAAATGCCATGTCCGTGTAAATGTCCTCAAGGCGGGCCTTATGTCCACGTTCCATATTGGCCAGCTGCATAAAGATCTCTTTCTGTTTTGGATCTTCCTGTGCGCCTGCGAGTTGTGTGTACATCTGCATTGCCTCAAGCTCCTTTCTGATCGCAATTATGATACCATCGATCGGTTTGAGATCAGGTGTGAGATCCGGTGAGGCAAGAGTGTCTGCCACTTTATAGTCTCTGGATGCGGAGAATGTAATGGATGTGACACCCTTGTCAAGGTAGTCCTGCAGGAGTTCGCGGTGTTTGGTCTCATCGCTGGCAAGTTCGTGAAAGAGTTTCTTCAGGTTTGGATCCTTCACGATCTAACAGGCAGG